>NZ_JBEYVP010000001.1:0-383485 GCF_040644035.1 Streptomyces sp. NPDC047042
GGCGCCGGCCCGACGATGGGCCGAGCGGGCGTATCTCTGCCCGGGATGAACTGCCCCGTGCGTGTCGCGGGGAGATGACTCCCCATGAGCCCCGCCGCCCGCGCCCCGTACGCCTCGTGCGTCGTGCGTCGGGGTGTCTGGCTCCGGGTGCTGGTCCTGTTGCTGGCCCTGTTCCTGCCGGGAACCGCGGCGCACTGCGCTGCGGCCGAGTCGGTCGTCTCTGGTGCCGCGGCCGCCGAGCACGACGTCCTCGACACAGCCCTGCGCCTGCCGGGCCGCTCCGGCCACCGTCCCGTCGTACCCCTGCGGCCCGTGCCCCGGCCGCCGCTGTCCGCGCGGCACCCCGCGACGACGGCGGCTCACCCGCTCCCCGTACAGCCGCCGCGGCCCGAGCCGCGCATCCCTCGCTCGGTGGTCCTGCGCTGCTGACGGGACCGGCCCGCCCGGTCCATCCGTCAGTACGTCCAGTACGTCCAGTACGTCCAGTACGTCCAGTACGCCACACGAAACAGGGAACCCGACATGGCGATCGACCCCTACGCGGTCCTGCGCGCCCTGCTGCGCGCCGAGGCCGCACGCAACGCGTCGAAACCGCAAGTATCCCAGGCAAAGGAAACCGAGCAGCAGCGACCCCCGCAGGAGCCGGGCCGCTGACCGACAGCGGAGGCGGGGCTCCCGGGTGACTGTGGAGCTACCGCCTCCGCCGTGCGTACCGAAGGCGCGTTTGCCGGTGGCAAGCCGATCTCGGGGTCGCCCAAGTCGGGCACCTCTTCCCGTTTGCCCTGCTTTGGCGCATCTTTTCCGGCGCCGCACTCCGTCTCCATGGCTGCGCCCGGAACGTCTGGACCGGTAGGCTTTCCGTGTGATCTTCAAGCGCATCGGAAACGGCCGGCCGTACCCCGACCACGGCCGGGAAAGCACCCGGCAGTGGGCGGACGTCGCGCCACGCCCGGTCCGCCTCGATCAGCTCGTGACGACCAAGGGCCAGCTCGACCTGGAAACCCTGCTCGCCGAGGACTCGACGTTCTACGGCGACCTCTTCGCGCATGTCGTGAAGTGGCAGGGCGACCTGTATCTGGAGGACGGTCTGCACCGCGCTGTCCGGGCGGCCCTCCAGCAACGGCAGGTACTGCACGCCCGCGTCCTCGAGATGGACTGACGGCCGACCTCGCCGTCCCACGACGCTTATTGGCCCTTTCGGGTAGGACTGCGGCCGGGTCAATGATCATTTAGTAGGCATCACCGCCCGGGCGCACTACGCTGCGCCCATGAGCATGCTGACTCCCCCCGGAATGGGCGGCCAGTACCGCATCACGGGGGACAAGTACCCGCGGATGCGCCGACCCCGGGGGCGCCGCAGGTTCGTGCTCGGACTCGTGGCCTCCGTCGCCGCCCTCGGCCTGATCGGCTGGGGCACCCTGCAGCTCATCGACGTCTTCACCGGCGGCGGCAGCAAGGCCACGGCCGCGGGACCCAGGACGGACTGCGCGACCAAGGTGAGCCCCTCGCCCACGGCGACGAAGGCGTCCACAGCGCTGCCCAAGCCGGGCCAGATCACCGTCAACGTCCTGAACGCCACGCCACGCAGCGGCCTCGCAAAGCAGGCCGCCGACGAACTGCGGAAGCGCGGCTTCCGCATCGGTGACGTCGGCAACGCGCCCAAGGACTACGACAAGAAGATCCCCGGAACCGGTGTGGTGCTCGGCGCGAAGTCGGCCACCGAGGCCGCCCTGCCCGTGCTCGGCACTCAGCTCGCCGGCGCCGAGGTGAAGACCGACACGCGCCGCTCGGCCACCGAGGTCGACCTGCTCATCGGCACCACGTACACGGCCCTCACCAACAAGAAGGACGCCGACCAGGCCCTGGCCGCACTGGCCGGTCCCGCGCCGGCGCCCTCCAGCAGCCCGAAGAGCTGCTGAGCCCCGTACTTCGTACTCCCGTACTCCGTACTCCGTAATCCCGTACTCCCGTACACCTGCCCCTGGCTGGGGGCGGGCGTACGGGTGTTACTCGGCCGCGCCGTACAGCCTGTCGCCCGCGTCGCCGAGGCCCGGGACGATGTAGCCGTGCTCGTTCAGGCGCTCGTCGACCGAGGCCGTCACGACCGTCACCGGGGTGCCCGCCAGCTCGCGTTCCATGATCTCGACGCCCTCCGGGGCGGCGAGCAGGACAACGGCCGTCACATCGTCGGCGCCGCGCTTGATCAGCTCCTGGATCGCCGCGACCAGGGTGCCGCCGGTGGCGAGCATCGGGTCGAGGACGTACACCTGGCGCCCGGAGAGGTCCTCCGGCATACGGGTCGCGTACGTCGACGCCTGGAGCGTCTCCTCGTCGCGCACCATGCCCATGAAGCCCACCTCGGCGGTCGGCAGCAGCCGGACCATGCCGTCCAGCATGCCGAGACCGGCCCGCAGGATCGGCACCACCAGCGGACGCGGGTGGGACAGCTTGACGCCCGTGGTCGCGGCGACCGGGGTCGTGATGTCGACCTGTTCGGTACGCACGTCGCGCGTGGCCTCATAGGCGAGCAGGGTGACCAGTTCGTCGGCCAGCCGGCGGAAGGTCGCGGAGTCGGTGCGCTGGTCGCGCAGCGTGGTGAGCTTGTGGGCGACCAGAGGGTGGTCGACGACGTGGAGACGCATGGTCCTAACAGTAGCCGTGGTCCGGTACAGCGGCCCTGCTCCCCCGTACAGCGGCTGCGCTTCCCCGTACAGCGGCTTCGCTCCCACCTCACCCTTCCGGTGGCATCAAACCGCCCGGCGGAGGGAAGGTGGGAGGGACGCACCGACTGGGGGTGTCGCCATGTCCGACCGTGAACGCGCCCGTGAACGCGCCCGTGAAGCCGAGAAAGAACGGAAACGGGACCTGGAGCGGGAACAGGACCAGAGGGCGTCGGAGACCGAGGCCGAGCGGCGTCGGCGCCGGGCCGTCTTCCTGCGCGAGCTGACCGAGGCCCGCGAGTTGCGCGACCGTGTCCAGCCCCGCCGCGCCAAGACCGCCCGGCTCCGCCACGCCATGCGCATGCGTACGTTCCGCTGGTAGTGCGCGCGTTGAGGGGGTGGCCGTGCGAGGGCGGTACGGCGAGCCGGTTACGATCCGCTGGTGGCGGCAACGAGAGCGCTGCTGAAGGGCTCGACGGACAACCGATCAAAAGAGCCGGACACAGGGGGCCGAAGACGTCCCCTGAACGCTCCGTTTCTGCCACGATTCCGAGTGGATGGGGTCGGCGCACAGCATGCCCCGCCCACAACCTCCGCCGGGGGGACCCCCAACCGGCACGCCTAGGACCAGTGGGAGAGTCACGGTGTACTTCGCCGCACTGCTCGCGCGCACCGAAGACGGGTGGGAAGCGAGCGACACAGAGCTCGACGATGTGGAAACCCTGTCGGACCTGGCCGAACTGGCCCGTGAAGCCTCCCCCGAGGACGACACGGTGCTGGTGCTCATCGAACAGGAGGACGCCTGGTTCGGCGTCGTCCGGATCGACGGCGAGGACGACCCCCGGATCTACGTCTCGGACGCCGCCGCCGCTGCCCGTAGTTCGTACGGCGAGATCCTGCTCACGGCCGAGCTGCTCGGCCGCGATCCGGACGCCGACGAGCCAGATCTCGACGCCCTCGACCTCGACGGCACCGAGGACGGTGAGTCGGACTCCGATACGGACGCCGACTCCGACGACGACGAGGAGACCGGCGCCCCCGCCGACGCGGTGCCGCACGGCCCCGTGGGGGACGTGGAGATCCTCGACGACCTCGGCGTCGGCAAGAAGGAACTGAGCGCCCTGGACGCCGACGACGCGCTGGGCGCGATCGCCGAGGCCCTGGGAGCGTCGGAGGTCCTGGAGACGGTGCGCTGAGCCAGGAGGGCCCCGCCGACGAGGGGCTGACCGACAAGGGGCTGACCGACGAGGAGTCGCCCGACCCCGTACGGGATCCGTGGCGGGCCGCGATGCGGCTCGCCCTGGCCGAGGCCGGGCGGGCCCTGCCGGGCGGTGACGTCCCCGTCGGTGCCGTCGTGCTGGCCGCCGACGGTACGACGGTGCTCGCGACCGGGCACAACGAGCGCGAGGCGACGGGCGATCCGACCGCGCACGCGGAGGTCCTCGCGCTCCGGCGCGCGGCCGCTGAGCTCGGCGAGTGGCGGCTGTCCGGCTGCACGCTCGTCGTGACGCTGGAGCCCTGCACGATGTGCGCGGGCGCCCTCGTGCAGTCCCGGGTCGACCGGGTCGTCTACGGCGCCCGCGACGACAAGGCGGGCGCGGCCGGCTCCCTCTGGGACCTCGTACGCGACCGCCGCCTCAACCACCGCCCCGAGGTGATCGGCGGCGTCCTCGCGGACGACTGCGCCGGCCTCCTGACCACCTTCTTCCGCGACGGCCGCTGACGGATACCGACCGGATACCGACCGGATACCGACCGGACACCGACCGGATACCGACCGGACACCGATTCACGAATACTGATTTCGGAGCACGCCACACCTTGCTGTAAGGTCTCCCTCGGTAGCGTGTCCGAGCGGCCGAAGGAGCTCGCCTCGAAAGCGAGTGTGGCGCAAGTCACCGAGGGTTCAAATCCCTCCGCTACCGCTGTAGAAAGGCCTCGCCGGACGGCGGGGCCTTTCGTGCGACATCATGCGACATCAGTGGAGTCCGGTCGGGTCTGGAACGGGTCTGAGGGGGAGGCCGCCGTGGCGGTGAACGCGAAGAAGATAGCCGTCTACGCCCTCGTGGTGTTCGTGCTGTACGTGATCATCACGGACCCGAAGAAGGCCGCCGACTATGTCCAGATCGCGTTCGAAGGAGTCTCGAACGCAGCCAGTGCCATAGGCGACTTCATGACGTGGATCGCCGACGGCGCCAAGTAGCAGCCGCCCAAGCCACAGCCAGGGAGTACGTGTGATCCGCCATCTGGTCCTCTTCAAGCTCAACGAGGGCGTCCAGCGCGACGAACCCCGGGTCGTGGCCGGCGTCGAGGGCTTCCGTGCCCTGCCCGGCCAGATCGACGAACTCCGCTTCTGGGAGTGCGCCTGGAACATCACCGACCGCCCCATCGCCTACGACTTCGCGATCAACTCGGCGGTCGACGACACGGACGCCCTGAAGCGGTACCTGGATCACCCGGCCCACCAGGCCGCCGCCGCACCGTGGCGCGAGTTCGCCACGTGGGTGATCGCCGACTACGAATTCTGAGCCGTACGGCCACGCACGCAGGGTCCCGCACCGACAGGGTGCGGGACCTTTTCGCGTCCCGGACGTCAACTCGCCCTCAACACGGTGTTATGGGGTGCTTGCACACAGTGCACATGTCTTGTGATGCTATGACCGCTTTTGACGGATGAGTTGATCGATGAGTTGACCGATGAAGAGGTGGCGTTGACCGTGTCGGCCAGTACTGCGCCACCCCAGGAAGTCGTCGCCCAGGCCGTCGCCCAGGACCTCACCCAGGACGTCGTCGCCCAGGAAACCGCATCTCAGGAAGCCACTCCTCAGGAGCCCGCTCCACAGCGGAGTCGGGGCGCGGACACCCGGGCGCTCACCCAGGTGCTCTTCGGCCAGCTCAAGGTGCTGGAGCCGGGTACGCCGGAGCACAACCGCGTACGGGGGGCGCTCATCGAAGCGAATCTCCCGCTCGTGCGCTACGCGGCCGCCCGTTTCCGCTCCCGCAACGAGCCGATGGAGGACGTCGTCCAGGTCGGCACCATCGGTCTGATCAACGCCATCGACCGGTTCGACCCCGACCGGGGCGTGCAGTTCCCCACGTTCGCCATGCCGACCGTCATCGGCGAGATCAAGCGGTACTTCCGGGACAACGTCCGCACGGTCCACGTACCGCGCCGGCTGCACGAGTTGTGGGTCCAGGTCAACGGCGCGACGGAGGACCTGACGACGGCGTTCGGGCGTGTTCCGACGACCGCCGAGATCGCCGAGCGACTGCGCATCAGCGAAGAGGACGTGCTGTCCTGCATCGAGGCCGGCCGGTCGTACCACGCGACCTCACTGGAGGCCGCCCAGGAGGGCGACGGGCTTCCCGGCCTGGTGGACCGCCTCGGCTACGAGGACCCGGCGCTGGACGGGGTCGAGCACCGCGACCTGGTCCGGCACCTCTTGGTCCAACTCCCGGAACGCGAACAGCGCATCCTGTTGCTGCGTTACTACAGCAATCTCACCCAGTCGCAGATCAGCGCGGAACTGGGCGTCTCCCAGATGCACGTGTCCCGGCTGCTGGCCCGCAGCTTCGCCCGTCTGCGCTCGGCGAACCGGGTCGAGGCATAGGGCGTAGGGCGCGGCCCGAAGCGCGGCCCGAAGCGCGGCCCGGGGCATCGCGTCGGGCGTATCCGGATACAGGATCGAGTCGTCACCCGTGAGAGCGAATCGCTCACACGCGTACTTCCCTGTATTTCTGGGCTGAAAAACCGTCACACCCCCTTTTTCCAGGGCGGATTCGCGTCCCACATGTCGACATGTCACTACAGCGTGTTGCCGACATGTGACATTCTGCCGGAAGAGCGTTTGCCGTGGCTTCGGCTCCGGTATTCAGGTGAAGGCTGCGTTCCTCGGATCGGGAACGACCGCCGCGACCGTCCGCGACCCAAAGGGGGTGGCATGTCCGCAGACCAGGGCAGCTCGAAGGTGCTCACGCTCACCAAGAGCGAGTCGGCGCCCGCCGAGCTTCACGACGTCCCGGCCCTCGTAGTGGAGGTCGAGGCAGAGGCAGCCCCGGCCGTCCAGGCCCTCCCGGCCGCTCCGCCGGCCACGGGGTCCATCGACACCCGCACCCTGTCTCGTTCCCTGTTCCTGCGGCTCGCCGCCCTCGACGAGAACAGCCCCGAGCGTGCGTACGTCCGGGACACCCTCATCGAGCTGAACCTCCCCCTCGTCCGGTACGCGGCGGCCCGCTTCCGCTCCCGCAACGAGCCGATGGAGGACATCGTCCAGGTCGGCACGATCGGCCTGATCAAGGCGATCGACCGCTTCGACTGCGAACGGGGCGTCGAGTTCCCGACGTTCGCGATGCCGACGGTCGTGGGCGAGATCAAGCGGTTCTTCCGCGACACGTCGTGGTCCGTCCGCGTCCCGCGCCGGCTCCAGGAGCTGCGCCTGGCCCTCACCAAGGCCAGCGACGAACTCGCGCAGAAGCTGGACCGCTCCCCGACGGTCGCCGAACTCGCCGTGGTCCTGGGCGTGTCCGAGGAGGACGTCGTCGACGGCCTCGCGGTCGGCAACGCGTACACGGCCTCGTCCCTGGACTCCCCGGCCCCGGAGGACGACGGCGGCGAGGGCTCCCTGGCGGACCGCCTCGGCTACGAGGACACGGCGCTGGAGGGCGTGGAGTACCGCGAGTCCCTCAAGCCGCTGCTGGCCAAACTCCCGCCGCGCGAGCGCCGGATCATCATGCTGCGCTTCTTCGCCAACATGACCCAGTCACAGATCGGCGAGGAGGTCGGCATCTCCCAGATGCACGTGTCACGTCTCCTGACCCGGACCCTCTCCCAGCTCCGCGAGGGCCTGATCTCCGACTGAGCCAACTGGACTGTGAGGGTTCACTTCTGACGGAGCATCAACGACGATGTCGCGATGCTTCGACAGCTGCGCACGACGCACGCGACGCATGACCGCCGGGGCGCCATCGCCCTCACCACCTCGGCGGCCGTGGTGACCTGCGCCCTGGCAGGGGCACTGGCCGCGTGCGGAGGCGGTGGCCCCGACGAGGGTTACGTCGCGGTCGAGCGACCGGCGACCGGCGGCACGGCGATCGCTCCCACCGGGGAGGTGACGTTCGTACCGCTGGAGGGAATTCCGGCGCCCGAATCGCCTGCCGGGCAGGGGAGTCGGGCGCGCACCTCGCCAACTGAGGTCGAGTCGGCAGTCGTTCCTGGCGCCAGTCTCAACTTGCCGGGCAACGGCGCGCATTCGGCTTCTACGACACCTGCGGGCATGGGGGCCAGCACTGGCACGGGTGCGGGGGTGCCCGCCACGACGCCGGCCCCTTTACCGGTCCCGGTCCCTGTCCCTACCCCCGTACCTGAACCGACTTTGTCCTCGGCACCCGTACCGGCCCCGTCGGGGTCGTCCCCGCCCCCCTCCGGTCCCGCGCGGCTGGTCGTGGGTGTGCCGGTACGCGAGGGCACCGATAAGCGCTGGTGCGAGAAGGTGACGCTCGCCCTGCACAACCCCGGTGCGTCGGCGGTGCGTTCGGGCACGGTGACCTTCGGGACGCATGTCATCGACCTGCTCGGCATCGACTGGGCGACGGTCGAGTCGAGGGTGCCGCTTGCCGCGCCGCTCGAGGCGGGAGCGCGCAGGGAGGACGCCTGGACGGTGTGCGTGGACGCGTGGCGGG
Source organism: Streptomyces sp. NPDC047042 (assembly GCF_040644035.1). Classification (NCBI taxonomy): domain Bacteria; kingdom Bacillati; phylum Actinomycetota; class Actinomycetes; order Kitasatosporales; family Streptomycetaceae; genus Streptomyces; species Streptomyces sp. NPDC047042. Next base: position 8,340 of record NZ_JBEYVP010000001.1, read on the forward strand.
TGCCCTGGGGGATGCGGGTGGAGACACGGGTCGTCGACGTGGAGTGGGAAGCCGGCGTCAGAAGCTGATTCCCGCGGCCACCGGCAGATGGTCGCTGCCGGTGGACGGCAGCACCCATGAGCTGTCCGGCTCCACACCGCGCACCAGGATCTGGTCGATCCGCGCCACCGGGAATTTCGCCGGCCAGGTGAAGCCGAAGCCGTCCCCGGCCGTGTCCTGGGCCGAGTGCAGCTTCGAGGTGAGGCCGGCGAGCGCGCGGTCGTCCGTGGTGCCGTTCAGGTCGCCGAGCAGCACGACCCGGTTGTTCCGCTCGGCGGCGAGGGCCCGGCCGAGCGCCTGTGCGTTTCTGTCCCGGGTGCCCGTCCAGAAACCGGATCGGGGGTTCACGCGTACGGATCCCAGGTGAGCCACGTAGACCGCGAGCGGGCCGTGGTCGGTGGCCACCGTGGTGCGCAGGGCCCGGTTGTCGGCCATCCTGACGTCGGTCGGCTTGGTGGCCGCCAGCGGCCCGTAGTCCGTCTCGATCTCGACCGGCCGGCTGTCCGACAGGGGGAGCTTGCTCCACAGGCCCACCGTGCCCTGGACGGTGCGGTACGGGTACGCCTTCGCCAGCTCCTTCTCGTACGTACCCGTGGCCTGGTCGTCCAGTTCCTCCAGTGCCAGCACGTCCGCGCCGGAGGCGGCGAGGTCGCGGGCGGTGCCGACCGGGTCCGGGTTGTCGGCGCTGACGTTGTGGCTGGCCAGGACGAGGTCGCTGCCCGCGTGGGACTTGTCGCCGAGCAGCGCGCCGAAGAGGCTCAGCCACACGATGACCGGCAACAACAGCGCGGCGACCGCGGAGGCGGAGCGGCGCAAGAACGCCCCGGCGAGCAGGAGAGGGATGAACACCCCGAACCACGGCAGGAAGGTCTCCGTGAGACTGCCGAGGTTCCCGACCCGGTTCGGGATGCTCGAGTGCAACATCATGAGCAGGCCCAGCAGTAACGCGGAGGCCACGAGCAACGGCCCACGCTTCCAGGGCTCGCGGCGGAATCCGAGGCGCAGCACCCGCCGGACGCCCACGCGCCAGGGCCCGGCACCGGGGCTGTTCCCGACGGCCGTCCGGGTGCCGGTGCCAGTCCTGGTGCCGGGGGCTGTACCCGTGCCGGGGGCTGTGCATGGGCCTGGGGTCGTACCCAGGCCGGGGGCTGTGCATGGGCCGGGGGCCGTACCCAGGCCGGGGGCTGTGCATGGGCCGGGGGCCGTACCCAGACCGGGGGCCGTACCCAGACCGGGGGCCGTACCCAGGCCGGGGGCCGTACCCAGGCCGCGGGCCGTACCCAGGCCGCGGGCCGTACCCAGGCCGCGGGCCGTACCCGGGCCAGGGGCCGCGCCCGAGGCTGTACCCGTGGCCGGGGCTGTACCCGGGCCAGTACCCATGTCGGTGACCGTGTCGGTAACCGTGCCGGCGCCAGCGCCCGTCTCAATGCCCGAACCGGCGGCCGCGCCCGTGTCATTGCCGGTGCCGTTCCCGGCGCTCGTGCAGGCACCGACGTCCGTCCCGGTGCCCGGGCCGGGGGCCGTGCGCGTGCCATTGCCGGTGCCGGTGGCTGTCCCGACGTCGGTAGCCGCGTTGGTGACTCCGGCGTCGTCCGCGCCCGACCCGGCGCCGGTGGCCGTGCCGATGGCCGTCCCGACGCTGGTGCCGATGGCCGTCCCAACACCGGTGACTGTGTTGGTGACCGTGCCCACCCCGGCGCCCGTGCCCGCGCCCGTGCCATTGCCGGTGCCGGCGCCTGCGCCTGCGCCTGCGCCGGTAGCCGACCCGGCGCCCGTGGCCGGCCGGCCGGGCTCCGCCCCGCCTGGGCCCGTGGTGATCTCTGTTCGAGTCATGTCGTCAGTCAAGGCGGCGCGGTGTTGTCGTCGCGTATGCGGTTTTCGATACACCGGCGATACGCGGCGGCTCGTAGCCTCGGAGTATGCGTGTGCTGATTGTCGAGGACGAACCCTATTTGGCGGAGGCCGTCCGGGACGGCCTCCGCCTCGAAGCGATCGCCGCCGACATCGCGTACGACGGCCGCACCGCTCTGGAGCTGCTGAGTGTCAACGCGTACGACATCGCCGTCCTCGACCGCGACATCCCCGGCCCCTCCGGTGACGAGGTCGCCAGGCGCATCGTCGCCTCCGGCAGCGGGATGCCGATCCTCATGCTCACCGCGGCGGACCGGCTCGACGACAAGGCCTCCGGCTTCGAGCTCGGCGCCGACGACTACCTCACGAAGCCGTTCGAACTCCGGGAACTGGTGCTCAGGCTCAGGGCGCTCGACCGCAGGCGCGCCCACAACAGGCCGCCCGTACGGGAGATCGCCGGGCTGCGGCTGGACCCGTTCCGCCGCGAGGTGTACCGGGACGGCCGCTATGTCGCGCTGACCAGGAAGCAGTTCGCCGTGCTCGAGGTCCTCGTCGCCGCCGAGGGCGGTGTCGTCAGCGCCGAGGAGCTGCTGGAGCGCGCGTGGGACGAGAACGCCGACCCGTTCACCAACGCCGTCCGCATCACCGTCTCCGCCCTGCGCAAACGGCTCGCCGAACCCTGGATCATCGCCACCCTGCCGGGCGTCGGCTACCGCATCGACGCGCAAGCAGAGTCAGGGCCGGGGGGAGTCGGGTGTGGGTAGGAGCCCCGGGATGAGCGTGCGCGTGAAACTCACCCTCACCTACGCCGGGTTCCTCATGCTGGCCGGTGCTCTGCTGCTCGCGGCCGTGTGGGTGTTCCTGCTGCGCTACGTCCCCGACCGAGCGACGCTCATCGTCCCCAACAACCTCTCCCCCGGCGGGGTCTTCCCCGTCCGGTCCAGCCTGCTGCGCCTGTTCGCCCCGCGTGCGGCCGCCGTACTGGCGTTCCTGCTGGTGTTCGGTCTCGTGGGGGGATGGCTCCTCGCCGGGCGGATGCTCGCCCCACTGGCCCGGATCACCGAGGCCACGCGCATGGCGGCGAACGGATCGCTTTCGCACCGCATCCGCCTGCCGGGCAGCAGGGACGAGTTCCGCGAACTCGCCGACGCCTTCGACACGATGCTCGCGCGGCTCGAAGCGCACGTCGGCGAACAGCAGAGGTTCGCGGCCAACGCCTCGCACGAGCTGCGCACCCCGCTGGCGGTCTCCAAGACCCTGCTCGACGTGGCCCGCACCGATCCGGACCATGACCCCGTCCAGGTCATCGACCGCCTCCACGCGGTCAACACCCGCGCGATCAACCTCACCGAGGCACTGCTGCTGCTCAGCCGCGCTCAGCAACGGTCCTTCACCCGAGAAGTCGTCGACCTGTCCCTCCTCGCGGAGGAAGCCACCGAGACGCTCCTGCCCCTCGCCGAGAAGCACGGCATCACCGTCGACACCCGGGGCGACATCGCCACCACGGCCGGCTCGCACGCGCTTCTGCTGCAGCTGACGACGAACCTCGTGCAGAACGCGATCCTCCACAACCTGCACGATTTGCCCGCCGAGGGCATGGTGTGGGTGGAGACCGCCGTACGGCGGGATCGCGTGGTCCTCACCGTCGAGAACACCGGCGAGAGCATCTCCGCGCAGCTCGCCCCGACACTCACCGAGCCGTTCCAGCGCGGCACCGAACGCGTGCGCACCGATCACGCGGGCGTCGGCCTCGGTCTGGCGATCGTCAAGTCCATCGCCCACGCGCACGACGGAACGCTCACCCTCGCACCGCGCGCGGCAGGCGGCCTGCGCGTGACTGTGGAACTGCCGGCGGTGTCCCCGCACACAGGCAGTTGAGGACCAGGGCCCGAGCTTCCACTCAGGGCCCCTCGACCCTCGGTTCCGCTTCGGCCGGTTCCAGCTTCAGCCTGGTTCCAACCTCAGCCGTTTCCAACTTCAGCCGGTTCCAACCTCAGCCGGTCCTACTTCAGCCGGTCCTACTTCAGCGCCAGCCAGGCCACCGCCGCGACGACCAGTACGGCGACGACCACGCCGACGATCAGGCCGATGCGGGGGCCCGCCGGAGCGGGGGCCTGGCGGCCGGTGCCGCCCTGCGGGGTCTCGTCGACGAATGCTCGGAACATCTGGGTGCTGCCCGCGGGGTCGTAGTTGCCCTCGGGGCCCTGGGTGTTGGCCATGGTGCGAGACCCTAGCGAACTCGCCGGGGCCCACCCAAGCTGGGCCCCTTTCCGCCCGCTCCGACCTGTGTGTTTACGTTCGCCAATGCTTGCCTTTGCCAACTTTTTAGCCCACCCCCCACCCGATTCATTTGCCTGTAGCAACCAATCTTTTCTATGGTTGCCCCAAGCAACGAATACGGTGACGCAGGGGCAGGGGGTGTGATGGCCGAGCAGGCGCAGTACGAGGAGCTGGTGCGTCAGTTCAGTGCCTTCGGTGCCGTGAAGCGGGAGATGGGGCGGATCATGCCGCCCGAGTGTCCCGGCGGTTCCGCCGCCGTGCTGCTGCTCCTCCTCCGGCACGGGGACATGCGGATGAGCCGGCTCGCCGAGCTGCTCGCCGTCGACATGTCCGTGACCAGCCGCCATGTCGCCCATGTCGCCGGACGCGGCTGGATCGAACGGCTCCCCGACCCCACCGACAAACGCTCCCGCATTCTGCGGCTGACCCCCGCCGGGCACGCGCAGATCGGCGAGCTGTCGCGGCGCTCCACCGAACTGCTCGCCCACCGGCTCTCCGACTGGAGCGACGAGGACGTCGGGCAACTGGTCCGGCTCATGGGCCGGCTCCGGGACAGCTTCAGCGCACAGCAAGCGCAGTGAAGAAGACGACGTAGACAAGGAAGTTCAATGGCAACGACCACACCGGCCGGTGTGCGAGCGGCTCACGCCAAGCACGGGGGAGGTGCCCACGGCTCGGCCGACGGCGCTCCGATGTCGCACCGGCAGATCATGGAAGCGCTCACCGGGCTGCTGCTCGGTATGTTCGTCGCGATCCTGTCGTCGACGATCGTCTCCAACGCCCTGCCCGACATCATCAAGGACCTGGGCGGCGGCCAGAGCGCCTACACCTGGGTCGTGACCGCGTCGCTGCTCGCGATGACCGCGTCCACCCCGCTGTGGGGCAAGCTCGCCGACCTCTTCTCCAAGAAGCTGCTGATCCAGTTCGCGCTCGTCATCTTCGTGCTGGGCTCGGCCGCCGCCGGCCTCTCGCAGAACGCGGGCATGCTCATCGGCTTCCGTGCCGTGCAGGGCATCGGCATGGGCGGTCTGTCGGCCCTCGCCCAGATCATCCTCGCGGCGATGATCTCCCCGCGTGAGCGCGGACGCTACAACGGCTACCTCGGCGCCACCTTCGCGACCGCGATGGTCGGCGGCCCGCTGATCGGCGGTGTCATCACCGACACCAGCTGGCTGGGCTGGCGCTGGTGCTTCTACGTCGGCGTGCCCTTCGCCGTCGTGGCCCTGATCGTGCTCCAGCGGACCCTGCACCTGCCCGTCGTGAAGCGCCGGGCGAAGGTCGACTGGACCGGCGCCTTCTTCATCACCGCGGCCGTCTGCCTGCTGCTGGTCTGGGTGACCTTCGCGGGCGACAAGTACGACTGGGTGTCCTGGCAGACGTACGCGATGATCGGCGGCACGGTCGCGCTGCTCGGCGTCTTCGTCCTCGTCGAGTCGAAGGCGAGCGAGCCGATCATCCCGCTGCGGCTCTTCCGCAACCGCACGATCACCCTCGCCTCCCTCGCCTCGCTGTTCGTCGGCGTCGCGATGTTCGCGGGCACCATCTTCTTCAGCCAGTACTTCCAGCTGGCCCGCGACAAGTCGCCGACCATGTCCGGCGTCATGACGATCCCGATGATCGGCGGCCTGTTCGTCTCCTCCACGGTCTCCGGCCAGGTCATCACCCGTACGGGACGCTGGAAGGCGTGGCTGCTCGCCGGTGGTGTGCTGGTGACGGCCGGTCTGGGTCTGCTGGGCACCCTGCGCCACGACACCCCCTACTGGCACGTCGCCGTCTTCATGGCGCTGCTGGGCCTCGGCGTCGGCATGATGATGCAGAACCTGGTGCTGTGCACCCAGAACCAGGTCTCCCCCTCCGATCTGGGTGTCGCCAGCTCGGTGGTCACCTTCTTCCGGTCCCTCGGCGGCGCGATCGGCGTCTCCGCGCTGGGCGCGGTCCTCAGTCACCGGATCACCGACCACCTCAAGGACGGCCTGGCCACCATCGACCCGAAGTACGCGTCGGCGCTGTCGGGTTCATCCTCCAACTCCATCCCCGACCTCGACGCGCTGCCCGCGCCGCTGCGCACGGTCATCGAGGGCGCGTACGGCCACGGCATCGGCGACGTCTTCCTCTACGCCGCCCCGGCCGCGCTGCTCGCCCTGATCTTCTCCCTCTTCATCAAGGAGGTCCCGCTGCGGACCAAGGGCGCGCTGGCACAGGCCGCGGAGGAGAAGCAGACCGCTCTCACTCCGGCCTCCCCCGTCACCGGGACCGCCCACGCCGCCGAGGCCGCAGGGACGGAGAAGGCGCCCGCCGCCGTCACCACGGTGAAGGCCGAGTCCGTCGAGGCCGCCGGTCGGCCCGCCGGTGCCGGGATTCCGGTACGCGGTCACGTGCGCGGTGCCGAGAGCGCGCCCGTTCCGCAGGCCGCCGTCACGCTGATCTCCCTCTCCGGACGTCAGCTGGGCCGCGCGGTCGCGCAGGGCGACGGCACCTACGCGCTGGACGCGCCCGGCACGGGCTCGTACGTCCTGATCGCCTCGGCGGACGGGTTCCAGCCGCAGGCCTCGACCGTCGTCGTGAACGGCGAGCCGGTCTCGTACGACATCCTGCTCAGCGGCACGAGCGGGCTCAGCGGGCTGGTACGGGGCTCCGAGACCGGGGTGCCCGTCAGGGACGCGATGGTGATAGTCACCGATGTGCGCGGGGATGTGCTGGCCACCGGGACGACCGGTGAGCAGGGCGAGTTCACGTTCGCCGAGCTGGTGCCGGGTGCCGTGACCGTCGCCGTCAACGCCCTCGGGTACCGGCCTCGGGCGCTGCCCGTCGAGGTCGGCGGCGCGGGAGTCACCCGGGTCGAGGTGGAACTGGCGTCCGGGGCGCAGGTCCAGGGTGTCGTACGGGCGCCGCAGGGGCCGCTCGGGGACGCGCGGGTCACGCTCGTCGACGCGGCGGGCAACGTGGTCGCCTCGGCCACGACCGGTACGGACGGGGCGTACGCCTTCACGGATCTGGACAGCGGCGACTACACCGTCATCGCCACCGGCTACCCGCCGAAGGCCACCGCTCTGACCGTCGCCGGGCGCGGCACCGACGACCACGACATCGAACTCGCCCACCCGGGCGGGGAGTAGCGGACATGACAGGCATGACCGAACAGCTGACAGTACAGACAGGACAGACAGGGCTGACAGGGCAGACGGGGCTTAGCGCGCGGGTTCGTACGCGGGACGGGTGGGCCGTGTCCCACGCGGTCGTCACGGTGACCGACGCGACCGGGCAGCAGGTGCTGCGGGCCGGGGCCGACGCGGACGGGGTCGTGCGTGACGCGACCCCGCTCGCGCCCGGCGCGTACACCGTGATCTTGACGGCCGTCGGGTACGCGCCCACCGCGTCCAGCGCCATTGTCACCGCGAGCCGGGGAACCGACGTCGGGACCGTCACCCTCGCGCGGCTGGGCGGCGGGGCCGAACTGCCGCCGCCGGGGCCGTGGACCGTCGACCCGGCCCACTCGTCCGTCGGGGCCGTCGCCCAGCACCTGGGCATCTCCAGCGTGCGCGGACGGTTCACCGAGTTCACCGCGACGATCGCGATCGCGCCGGACGAGGTCACCAACTCCCGCGTGGACGCGGTGATTTCGGCCGCCTCCATCGACACGGGAAACGCGACGCGGGACGAGCATCTGCGCTCACCCGACTTCCTCGACGTCGAACGATGCCCGGAGATCACGTTCCGCTCGACGGGCCTCACCCCGGCCGCCGGTCCCGACCGCTGGACCGTCCACGGCGAGCTGAGCATGCGCGGTGTCGTACGTCCGGTCGACCTCGACCTCGCCTACCTCGGCACCGGCACGGATCCCTCGGGCGCCGCGCGGGCCGCGTTCCGGGCGACCGCGGAACTGCGGCGCGAGGACTTCGCCATGGACTACAACCAGGTGGTGCGGGCGGGGATCGGGGCGATCGGTACGACGCTCAAGGTGGAGCTGGAGATCCAGGCTGTGCGGGGTGCGGGCCTCTAGGCTGCCCGTATGGCACCGAACATCGCTACGAATACCGCCGTGTCCCTGGCCGAGCTGCTCGACTTCGTACGGCCCCGCCACCGGGCGATCCTCCTCACCCGGCGCGCGGACGGATCCCCCCAGGCCTCGCCGCTGACCTGCGGGGTCGACAACTCGGGCCGGATCGTCGTGTCGACGTACCCCGAGCGCGCCAAGACGCGCAACGCCAAGCGGGACGAGCGGGTCAGCCTGCTCGTCCTGAGCGACGACTGGAACGGGCCCTGGGTCCAGGTCGACGGCACGGCCGAGGTCATCGACTCCCCGGACTCGGTCGAGCCGCTCGTGGAGTACTTCCGGAACATCTCCGGTGAACACCCGGACTGGGACGAGTACCGCGAGGCCATGGTCAAGCAGGGCAAGTCGATCATCCGGGTCACACCGGAGAGGTGGGGGCCGGTGGCGACGGGCGGTTTCCCGGCGCGCCTGGTGAGCGACTGAGCGAGGAGTCGCCCCAAAGGGGCGCGGGGAACTGCGCGACCAGCCACGGACGGCCCGCAGCCGCAGAAAACGGTGGCCCGGAGCGAGATCGCTCGGGGCCACCGCACGAAGAAACCGTCAGCTGCTGCTGCTCGTCGGCTGCGTCAGGTCGTAGAAGGTGGCCGAACCCACCGTCACCTCCTTGAAGTTGCTCTCGATCCACGAGCTGATCTGCGACGACGTACTCGTCGTACCGCTACCGCTACCGCCACCCATGCCACCGCGACCGGATCCGCCGGAGATGAAGTAGTGGATCCTGCCGTCCGCCACGTACTGCTTGAACTCGGCCAACGTCGGTGACGGGTCGGTGCCGTTGAAGCCGCCTATCGCCATCACCGGTTCCCCGGTGGAGAGTTGGTAGCTCGCCGCGTTCTGGGCGCCGACGGCCGCCGCGGCCCACGTGTAGTCACCGGCGTTCTCCTCCAGCAGGGCCTTGGCCTCGCTGCTGACGCTGGCACCGTTGAGCAGACCGCCCATGCCACCGCCGCCGGCGCCCATGCCGCCCGCCTCACCGGTCCGGCCGCCGGGCACGCCCTGCTGGGTGTTCCCGTTGGCGTTCCCGCCGCCGGGGAATCCGCCCGTCGGGGGCTGCCCCATGCCGCCGCCCGGCTGGTTGCCCTGCTGGTTGCCGTTGCCGTTCTGCTGGCCCTGCTGGCCCTGCTGGCCGCCCGTACCGCCACCGAAGCCGCCGCGCATACCGCCGCCGCCCCCGAACCCACCGCCGGGACCACCCCGACCGCCCGCCACGGCCGGACCCGCCGTGACGATCGAACCGGTGTGCCCCTCGTTGAGGGTGGTCAGGGAGTACGCGGCCGGGCCCGCCAACGCCGTGACGAAGCTCAACCCGACCACAGCCAGGGCCAGTTGACGCCCGAGCCGGTTGACGAAGATGAGCCCGAGCGCGGCCGTCAGACCGCCCACCAGCACCAGCCACTTCAGCCAGGGCAGATAGTCGGAGGAGCGGTTGAGCAGGACGTACCCCCAGGCCGCGGTGGCCGTCATGGCACCCGCGAGCGTCAGCGACGCCCACATCCTGTCCCGCTCCTGCCAGAGCAGGGCCGCGCCCATGCCGACCAGCGGCGCGATGTAGGGGGCGAGGGCGACGGTGTAGTAGTCGTGGAAGATGCCCTGCATAAAGCTGAAGATCACCATGGTGATCAGCAGCGAGCCGCCCCAGAGGAGGAACCCGGCGCGGACGTCGTCCGTGCGCCTGGCCTTGCGGCCGGCCCAGATCGCCGCGACGAGCAGGATCAGCGCGGCCGGGATCAGCCAGGAGATCTGGCCGCCACTGCTGGAACTGAACATCCGGTTCCAGCCGGTCTCGCCCCACATTCCGCCGCCGCCACCGCCACCGCCGCCTCCGACGCTGCCTGTCTCCTCGCCGTTGATACGGCCAAGTCCGTTGTAGCCGAAGGTGAGTTCAAGGAAGGAGTTGTTCTGCGAGCCGCCGATGTAGGGGCGCGAGGACGCCGGCCACAGTTCGACGATCGCGACCCACCAGCCGCCCGCGACGACCATCGCGAGCCCGGCGGCCAGCACCTGCCCGATACGTCGGCGGACACTGGTCGGCGCGAAGACGACGTACACCAGCGCCAGCACCGGCAGGATCAGGAAGGCCTGGAGCGTCTTGACCAGGAAGGCGAAACCGATCGCCGTACCCGCCCAGAGCAGCCACTTCGTCTCGGCCTTCTCCATGGCCCGCTGGGTGCAGTAGACCGAGACGGCCATCAGGAGCGCGAGAAGCGCGTCCGGGTTGTTGAAGCGGAACATCAGCGCGGCGACGGGCGTCAGCGCGAAGACCGCCATCGTGAGGAAGCCTGCCGTGGCGCTGAACCGGCGCCGCACGGACGCGTACAGCACACCCGCCGTGGCGACGGCCATCAGCACCTGCGGGAACAGGATCGCGAAGGAGTTGAGTCCGAAGACCCTGACCGACAGCGACATCGGCCAGAGGGAGGCGGGCGGTTTGTCGACGGTGATGGCGTTGGAGGCGTCGAGAGAGCCGAAGAAGAAGGCCTTCCAGGACTTGCTGCCGGCCTGAACGGCCGCCGAGTAGAAGGAGTTGGCGTATCCGGAGGCGGTCAGGTTCCAGGTGTACAGCGCACCGATCACCAGCAGCGCGGCGAGAAAAGCGGGCCGCACCCACCGGTGGTCCTCGGCCCGCCCGCGCCACAGTCTGCGGACGAAGGGCCGGCTGGGCTCACCCGAGGAGGGAGCCGACACGTCCATGACGGGAGGGGTTTGCACCCCCGGGCGGGTCGTCTGATCGAAGTGAGTGGTCATCGCGGGTTCCTGTTGCCGTAGGAGGTGCTGCTGAAGGAGTCGTCGTACGAAATCGATGGGTATGTCGGGTGGTCGGGCGGGGTCGGCTCGTCGCCCTGGTCCGGGAACACCCAGGCCCTGAAGAGCAGGAACCGCAGCACTGTCGCCGCGAGGTTGGCGGTGATGAGCACCGCCAGTTCCGTGGAGTGGCCGGGGTCGCCGGCCGCCGCGTTGAGGGCGGCGAGCGAGCCGCTGGTGAGGGCGAGGCCGATGCCGAAGACGACCAGGCCCTGCGCCTGGTGCCGCACCGCCCCGCCCCGGCCGCGCACCCCGAAGGTCAGACGCCGGTTGGCCGCGGTGTTCGCGACGGCCGAGACGAGCAGCGCGAGCGCGTTGGCGAGCTGCGAGCCTGCGAAACCCCGGAAGGCGCTGTAGAGGAGCAGGTAGAAGAGGGTCGACATCCCGCCGACCACACAGAACCCGACGAGCTGACGGGCCAGCCCCTTCGGTACGTCCTTGATGTCGCGGTCGCGCGGATCGTCGCCGAAGGGCCGGGCGAGCCGGTCCAGCGGCAGCGAACCGGTGGCCAGGGCCCTGCCCACGCGCAGCACGCCCTTCAGGTCCTCGGTCGCCGTCCTGACGATGTGGACGGTCGAGTCCGGGTCGTCGACCCAGTCGACCGGAACCTCGTGGATGCGCAGGCCCGCGCGCTCGGCGAGCACCAGCATCTCGGTGTCGAAGAACCAGCCGGTGTCCTCGATCAGCGGCAGCAGGATCTGGGCGACATCACGCCGGATGGCCTTGAATCCGCACTGCGCGTCCGTGAAGCGGGCCTGGAGCGAGCCGCGCAGGATCAGGTTGTACGTCCGGCTGATGAACTCCCGCTTGGCGCCGCGCACGACGCGTGAGGAGCGGGCGAGCCGGGAGCCGATCGCGAGGTCCGAGTGACCGGAGATCAGCGGTGCCACCAGCGGCAGCAGGGCGTTCAGATCGGTCGACAGATCGACGTCCATGTAGGCGAGGATTGGCGCGTCGGACGCGGACCACACGGTCCGCAGGGCCCGGCCGCGCCCCTTCTGCTCCAGCCGGAAGGACGTGACCTCGGGTATCTCCGCCGCCAGCCGTGCCGCCACCAGGTCGGTGGTGTCCGTCGACGCGTTGTCCGCGACCGTGATGCGGAACGCGTACGGGAACGTGCGCTTGAGGTGCTCGTGCAGTCTGAGCACGCATGGCTGGAGGTCCTTCTCCTCGTTGTAGACGGGGATCACTACGTCCAGGACAGGCGTGCCGGCTGCCGCGGCCGGGAGGTGCTCCCGCGCCGGCAGGGTGCCGGGAGAAGAGTCGGTTCGCATGGGACCGACTTTTGTCAGGCCCCCTGTTGCGCCCATGTGGTGGCACTGTGGTGTGCCTGTGAGTCCGACAGCCCATCTGACTGCATGTCCGACTGCCAGTCCGAACGCCAGTCCGTCTCGGGTGCGGGTTCGAGGCCGAGGGCCGGCAGATGCACCGTGAACACGGTCTGGCCGGGCACGCTGTCGACGGTCACGGCACCGCCGTGCGCGGTCGCGACGGCCTGCACGATGGCGAGCCCGAGACCGGTCGACCCGGTGGACCGGGAGCGCGCGGAGTCGCCGCGCGCGAACCGCTCGAACACATGCGGCAACAGATCGGCCGGGATGCCCTGTCCGTCGTCCTGCACATCCACACACAGCCACGGCCCGCGCCGCTGCACGCGCGCGGTGACGGTCGTCCCGGGCGGGGTGTGCGTACGGGCGTTGGCCAGCAGGTTCACCAGGACCTGCTGCAGCCGGGCCGCGTCCGCCGACACCAGCGCGGGCTCGTCCGGCAGTTCGAGCCGCCAGTTGTGGTCCCGTCCGGCGGCCCGCGCGTCACTGACGGTGTCGACGACGAGGGGTACGAGGTCGGTCTGGTCGAACTGGAGCGGCCGGCCCGCGTCGAGGCGGGCGAGCAGGAGGAGATCCTCGACGAGCAGGGTCATCCGCCCCGCCTCCGACTCGATCCGCCCGAGCGCGTGCCGCGTGTCCGGCCCGGTCTCCTCACGTCCACGCCTGGTCAACTCGGCGTACCCGCGAATCGACGCCAGCGGCGTACGCAGCTCATGACTGGCGTCCGCGACGAACTGACGTACGCGCATCTCGCTCTGCTGGCGTGACTGCAGGGCGCCGTGCACATGGTCGAGCATCCGGTTGAGCGCGGCACCGACCTGGCCGACCTCGGTGTGCGGGTCGGTCTCGGACTCGGCGACCCGCTCGTTGAGGGTCACCTCGCCGGTGTGCAGGGGGAGTTCGGAGACCCGGGTGGCGGTGGAGGCCACCTTGCGGAGGGGGCGCAGCGCCAGTCCGACCAGCACGGAGCCCGCGATACCGGCGGCGACAAGACCGGCGCCGGTGACACTGATCTCCACGAGGATCAGGGTGTTGATGGTCGTGGTGACGGAGTCGGTCGGCAGGGCGACGTAGTAGTTGCCCCGGTCGCCCGTCGTGTACGCCACCCGGTACTCGCCGAGCCCGCTGAGGGTCACGGTGTGCAGCCCGCTGTCGCGGGAGACGGCGGCCAGTTCGGCCATCTGCGTCGCGTTCAGCGGCACGTCCTTCATGTTCGGGACGTCGCTGCTCGTGCCGCTGGCGCTGCTCGTGGCGGTCGACTCCATCTCGGCGATCACCGCCTTGGTGACCCCGCCGTCCGCGTCGACGATCGCGGCGACGGTCTCCGCCTGCGTACCACCCCGGGTGACGAAGTCCCGCAGCCGTTTCTCGGCGGAGGGGGCGACGATCCCGGTGCCGGCAGCCGAGGAGGAGGACGAGGACTGGGACGACGAGGCCGAGGACGGGGCCGTCGAGGGAGACGAGGGCGCCGATCCGTCGGTATTCGAAAACGGTCCGGGATATTTGCCGGCACCGCCGCCCGGGCCCAGCCCACTGCCCTTCGGGGGCCCGCCCGCACGGTCGGCGGCGTCGGTGACCTGCCTGTCCAACTGCTTGTAGAGGTGCTTCTCCAGCGCGATGGTCGTGACCGTGCCGATCACCGCACACACCACGGCGATCAACGTGACCGCCGAGACGACAAGCCGCGTACGCAGGGTCCGCGGCTTCCGCTGCCACGGGGACTTCCGCGACGCCCTGCCCAGCCTCCGCTGCCCGCCCGCTTTCCTCTTACTGCTCACCGTGCTGCCCTCCCACCGGGCTCGACTGCCTCTTCCGGAGCGGCACCACCCATGGCAGGGGTCAGGCGGCGGGCTTGATCAGATAACCGGCGCCGCGCCGGGTGTGGATCATCGGCTCGCGTCCGGCGTCGATCTTCCGCCGCAGGTAGGAGATGTACAGCTCGACCACGTTCGCCTGGCCGCCGAAGTCGTACGACCACACGCGGTCGAGTATCTGCGCCTTGCTGAGCACGCGCCGCGGGTTGCGCATCAGGAAGCGCAGCAGCTCGAACTCGGTGGCGGTGAGGTGGATGCCGTCTCCGGCCCGCGACACCTCGTGGCTGTCCTCGTCGAGGGTGAGGTCACCGACGACCAGCACGGAGTCGGACCGGCGGTCGGCGGCACCGGAGCGCCGGATCAGCCCGCGCAGCCGCGCCACGACCTCCTCGAGGCTGAACGGCTTGGTGACGTAGTCGTCACCACCGGCGGTCAGGCCGGCGATACGGTCCTCGACGGCGTCCTTCGCCGTCAGGAACAGCACGGGCACCTCGGGCAGTTCGCGCCGCAGCCGGCCGAGGACGGTGAGGCCGTCCATGTCGGGCAGCATCATGTCGAGGACGACGGCGTCGGGCCGGAACTCGCGCGCGGTCTGCACCGCACCCGTTCCGTCACCCGCACTGCGTATCTGCCAGCCTTCGTAGCGAAGGGCCATGGAGAGCAGCTCGGTGATCGACATCTCGTCGTCCACCACAAGCACCCGGACGGGGCTCCCGTCCGGCCTCAGCAGTTCGGTGCGCCCCTGGGGCGAGGTCGTGGTCATAGCGGAAACCATGTCGGCGCCCTCTGAGAACAGGCTTTCCGGAACCTGTGATTTTCCTGAGAAATTCACAGGCAGCTCTTAGGAAGCCGCCAGAAACCTACGAGTCCCGCTCTTTCCACCCCCCAGCTCCCCCCGACTCCCCCGGCTCCCCCGGGTCACAGCCCGAACAACCGAGCCCCGTTGTCGTGACACACGGCCCGGAGCCAGTCGTCGCCGAGGTCCAGTCGCTCGAGGGCGTGCAGCTGGTGGACGTACGGATACGGGATGTTCGGGAAGTCCGAGCCGAGCAGAACCCGGTCGCCGAGGTCCGCCAGCCGGGGGAGTGCCGACCGGGGGAACGCCGCCATGCGTTCGGCGAAGTCGGTGAACGCCATCGTCGTGTCCAGCCGCACCTCCTCGTACCGCTCGGCCAGGCCGAGGAACTCCTCGTACTCCGGCAGACCCATATGCGCGACGACCAACCGCAGCCGGGGATGCCGGGCCAGCACGCGCCCGATCGACTCGGGCCCGGTGTGCTTGCCGGGCGCCGGACCGGAGCCGCAGTGGATCACCACGGGTGTCCCGGCCTCGGCGAGCAGCCCCCAGGCCGGATCGAGAAGCTCGTCCGCCGGGTCGTACGCCCCCACCTGCACATGTGCCTTGAAGACCCGCGCCCCCGACTCGACGGCCTTCCGGACGTACTCCTCGACCCCCGGCTCAGGGAACAGGGTGGAGGTGTGCAGACAGTCGGGGGTGCGCCCGGCGAAGTCGGCGGCCCACTGGTTGAGCCAATCGGCCATGCCGGCCTTGTGCGGGTAGAGCATGGCGGTGAAGGCCCGCACCCCGAACTCCCGGATCACCGCGAGCCGTTCGTCCTCCTCCAGCCGGTAGGTGATCGGCCACTCGACCCCCTCGTCCACCGACCCCACGGCGTCGAAGTAGGCCCAGACCTTGCGCAGCACACGCTCGGGCATGAAGTGCGTGTGCACATCGACGAGCCCGGGCAACCCGAGCCGCTCCCAGAACCGCCGAACTTCGGCGACCTCGGTGACATAGGTGGCATGGGCGGCAGGGGCGGCAGGGGCGACTTCTCCGGCGGCGGTGTCGCCGTTTCCGTCGCCCGAGGTCCCCCTCGATCCCTCCACCGTCATGGCCTCCTCCTCCCCCCCCAGCTCCTGCTTCTGGTCGCTCATCTCCCGCTCCCCGCAACCCTTTTCCCTGCCTGCTCTGGCCGCCGCTCGCTGTCTGGATCGGCGCCGGGCTCAGAACAACCCGTCCTGAACCCCAGCCGCTGCCTCCCTCATCGCCCTGAACTCCCGCACGGGGACGGTCAGTCCCCCACTCCCGACAGGCACCAGCTCCCACCCAGTCATCAGCCTGGTGTCCAGCACCACGACCCCCCGCCCATCGTCCGCCCGGCCGTCGTCGATCGCGAGATGCAGATCGGGCCCGGCCGCCGCCACCAGCTCGCCCCCGACGACACCCCCCGCCACCAGCTCACTCACCGCGCCCACAGCCGGTGACGCCAGCCCTGCCGACCCGAACGCCCCGACATGGTCGACGACTTGACAGACCGCCCGCTCCAGGGAGTCGGGCCAGCCACCCAGTGCCACAGCCCGGGCGTGCAGTTCCTCGACCTCGACGGCCCGCTCCGCCGCCGACCCCGGCAGCGCGGCCCGCACCGCCCGCTTGTCGGCGTACGGGATCCGATCCGGAACCCCGAGCGCGGCACGCAGCAGTTCCTCGGTGCGCCGGGCTGCCATCAGCGGGCCGACGCCCAGCCAGCTGAAGACGACGGCACCCTGCTCAAGCAGCCGCGCCGAGCCCCGCTCCACCGCCGTGATGCCGACCTTGGTCATCCCGGGCCCGAACCACGCCAGGTATACGTGGTAGGGCCGTGGATCGTCCGCGATCGTGTCGGCGGCGACCGAGTGCGCCCGGTCCAGCCGCGCACACTCCTCGCACCGCGCCCCCGTACTCCGCCCCGACACCGCCGCCCGTAGCGGACAGGCGTTCCCCCGCGCTCCCACACATGTCCGTACGCCCCCTTCCGTGACCCCGAAGGTCACCCTCTTCCCCCAGGTCAGCGCACTGTCGCGCCCACCGTCCCACCGCAGCACGGGACCGTCCGCCGACCACCGCAGCCCCGAGCATCTCCACGACTGTCCCATCCCTTGCGAGAGTACGGGGTACCACTGACAACGCCCCCCGATCGACAAAGGCGCAGCTCAGAGACCCAGAGCTCGATCAGACCCGTTCCGGGGCGACGCCAACGGCCTCGGCGGCGGCAATGGCCGTACCGCCAACCCCGACCGCCCGCTGCCCGCGCCCCCGCCCCGCCAGCCGGCACCCCACGCACTCCGGATGCCCCGCCCGCGCGGAGCGGTCCCGTACCCCCATCCGCCACTCGCCCACCGGCCGCACACCCGGCGGCTTCCCCCACCCGGCGAGATGAAGAACCCAGGTGACCAGGACGGCGACGACCAGCACCACAGCCCCGCCCGCCACCACGGGAACCGAGGCCGTGCACACCCCCAGCCCGAGCACACAGGACCCGGCGGTAGCGATGGCGGTGCCGGTCCAGCCGGCGACGGTGTGTCCCTCGTCGTAGGTGCTCACGTCGGCGTCTCCCCAGTAGAATCGAGATCTCTCACTCCCTAAGCAGTTTAGCCACAAAACCTCTTACGAGCTAAGGCAATTCCATGAGTCCCCGCCCACCCGCGACCCCCGCCCAACTCCTCACGGCGATGGACCACACCATCGCGACGCACCTGCTCAGCCAGCAGGAGATGGCCCGTCGCCTCAACATGAACGTCACCGACATCACCTGCTTCGGCTACGTCCTGGAGGCCGGCGAGAATCTGCTCACCGCCGGTGACCTGGCCGAACGCGCACACGTCACCACGGGCGCGGTCACCGGAATCCTCAACCGCCTCGAACGCGCGGGCTACATCACCCGCCGCCCCGACCCGAACGACCGCCGCCGCGTCCGCGTGGCCGCCGAACCGGCCGCCGTCGCCAGGGCCCACGCCCTCTACGGCCCCTACTACGCCCGCCTGGCCACCCTCATCGCCGACTACTCTCCCGAGGAACTGGCCGTACTGTCCGACTGGTTCACACGTCAGGGCCAGCTGGCCCGCGAGTACATGGACGAGATCCGCGGGACGGACACCTAGAGCAGACACGTAGAGCAGACACATAGAAGGGGAAAGGAAAAGAAAGATCAGCTCCGGGTCGGCTGCCGCCAGACCAACGTGTACCGCCAGAAGAGCCTCCGCCGCACCCGGCACCCGGGAAGCACCCGCCGCGCCTCCCTCACCACCTCACCGAACCCCATCTCCGCCGCCTGCGTCCGAGCACTCATGGCAACCGGCCGCGCCGCAGGCCGCCCCCGGTTCTTCACCCAGGCCATGACGAGGTTCGCGAAGACGGCGACACCTCCCAGCAGATGATCAACGGGACCCTCGGCCCGGGCCAGCCCCACCACGACCAGCGTCCCGCCGGGCGCCAGCCGCTCCCGGAAGACGGCGAGCGCGTCGGCGTACGGCAGGTGGTGGACGACGGCGACGCAGGTGATGACGTCGTACGAACCCTCCGCCGGGCCGTCGGGAAGGTCGCCGAGGCCGGTCATCGCGTCGGCGACGGTGAACGTCACCGGGAGCGCGGGGGGAGTGATGTCCCGGGCCCGCCGGACGATCACGGGATCGGAGTCGATGCCGACCACCGACGACGAACTCCGCCCGGCCAGCAACCGCACCAGGTCCCCGCTGCCGCACCCCACGTCCAGCGCCCGGCTGTACCGCCTCGGCAACTGCCGCATGATCCACGGGTGGTAGTGGGCGTTGTGGTCCCAGGGGTGGGCGGCATGAAATCGCTCAAGCGCACGCACGACGGATGGCGGCAGGATCGTCATTCCCGAACGCTAGGACGACGGGGTGGGCCGATTGGAACCGGCCCCCACCGATCGGTCAGGCTTTCCGCGCGGGGACGATGACGGTCGGCTTCATGGAGTGGCTGACCAGGGCGTGGACGGTTTCGGCGAGACTGACCCGATGGCGGCTCGCGTAGCCGGTCAGGAGCTGTCCGGCCTCCGGGATGCTCACGTCCGCGTACTCGGCGATCATGCCCTTGGCGATCTCCAGGAGAGCCTTGGCGGAGATGGCGCTCTGGACGCGGGTGATGACGTCGTCGCTCCGGGCCGGTTCGATGGACCAGTGCATCAGGGCGAGCGCGGCGGAGTCCGCCAGCGCCTGCGCGAGGTGCACGTCGTCGTCGGCAAGGGCTCCGACGCGATAGCCCAACAGGGTGAGGCCGCCCAGGGGGCGCTCATGGAGACGGACCGGAACCGTCTGCAGGGACCGGTACCCCGCATCCGTCATGGCGGTGGCCAGTTCCGGCCAGCGTTCGCCCTCGGCGGTGATGTCGGGGACGCTGCGAGGCTCGCCGGTGCGGTAGCACTCCATGCACGGGCCACTGCCGGTCTGGGCCTGCAGCAACTCCACGAAGGCGGCTTCGTCGCTGGTGGCGGCCATCGTCTTCAGACTGCCCCGCGCGTCGGCGACCATCACGGCCGCGGCGTCCACGTCCAGCAGTTCGACGCACGTACGTACAAGGCGGCTGAAAAGGTGCAGTGGATCGAACTCCGACGCATAGGTGTCCGCCAGGTCGACGAACGCCCTCGCCAACTGTCGCTCGCGGTTCATGCTCGCCTCCCTGGCGTTGTCGTCACGCGTGCCACGCGTGTCACGCGTACTGCCGGCTCGTTCATTCACGGCGCATGTCCAGGGTGCGGTCGATGACTGCCCGCGCGATCTCGGTCGAGGTGCGGCCCTGAGCGAAGGCTCGGGCACGCAGACGCAGGACGGCCTCTTCGGCGGTCACTCCGAGTTGCATCATGATCATTCCAGTGGCCTGGTGAATCTCCTCCCGGTCGGACTCGACCCCCTCCAGCCACGTTACGACTCCTTGCGGGTCTGAAGAAGTGTGGCCGAGGGCCGTGACGGCGTGTGTCATGGCATCAGCGACCAGCAACGATGTGCGCACATGATCGCTGCTCAGCGAGCCCGCGGTGTCCTTGTACAGGTCAAGGGTGCCCAGCGGCCGCCCGTTACCGGCCAACGGCAGCGAGAAGACGGCTCGGGCGCCCGCGTTCGCCGCCTGAAAACAGAACAGTGGCCAGCGGCGGTTGTCCGGGGCGCGGGTCAGATCCGCCGCGAACACCGGCGCCCGCAGCCGCACCGCCTCCGTGCAGGGACCTTCGCCGAGCGTGAACTGGATCTCCGCGAGCCGAGCGGCCACGTCGTCACTCGCGCAGAACACGACCCCGGTGTCCGCGCCGTCATCGCCCTGAACGGACACCGACAGTCCCGAGACATCCGGCAGCAGCTTCACACAGGCCCGGCACAGGGCATCGGGCACCTTGGCGGTCGGCAGCCCTCGCACGTTCACGATCAACTCGCGGGCGATCCGGGCCCGCCGGGCAAGTGTCTCCTCCTCAGCGTCCCCACCGACGAGTTCCTCGTCATCGGCCACGGCCCTCACCTCCCTGCGGGCACATCCACCATCGGCTTCATTCGATCTTGCCCTACCGGGGGGTACTTCGTCCGACAGCCCGACACCGATCCGTCCGGCCTTCCCGAGTCCATTCCCTCGATACGACGACCGGGTCCCCGTTCCACCGAGCACAAAAACACCGTATGGATCACCGACGCGCGAACCTCGAACGCCAGCGCTCCGGGCTCCCGCCTGTGCGGAGCCAACTGCTCCTTGCACGCCCGGAGATGGCCCGACACCCGCTGACGCCAAAGGCCCCGCCGGATGAACCGGCGGGGCCTTTGATCGATGTGCACTCGGCAGGATTCGAACCTGCAACCTTCTGATCCGTAGTCAGATGCTCTATCCGTTAAGCTACGAGTGCTTGTGTCTTCTGTTGTGTTTGCTCTTCCCGCCGGGCTTTTCGGCCCGGTTGGCGTTGCGGGAACAACATTACATGACTGGCGGCGTGAGGTGAAATCCTTTGCCCGCACCCTGCCTGACCTGCGAAAACGACCGAAGCCCCGGTCTGTGACGACCAGGGCTTCGGGTGAGGTGCGGAGGCGGAGGGATTTGAACCCTCGATGGGATGTAAGTCCCAAACCGCATTAGCAGTGCGGCGCCATAGACCGGACTAGGCGACGCCTCCAGCACAACCTCCCGCGCGAGCGCGAGTGGTGCGTGCAGATGATGACACAGACGAGCGCGGTGTCACCAATCGCCTCCCACGGTACTAGGCAGGCGGGGCGCAGGGCAAAGCCGTTGTGCCCTGCCGATGAGGCGCGCGGGCCGCCCAGTGGCCCGCCCGGCCCTGCTCGCGCGTACCGCCCCGCTCCGCCCGGCCCGCGCAACGTCCGTCGGCGTCAGGCGTTAGTCAGGTCATGGTCAAGGTCACCCCCAACGCCCTCCCCTCTGCCCCTCCTCCCGGCACCCGTGCCGGCGGCGCCCTCCGTCGGCTCGTGTTCGCCGCCACCGCCGGTGTCTCCCTCGCCGCCGCGTCCTTCTCCGCCGTGCCGACGGCCGCGTACGCCGACGCGGTCCCACAGGCCCGTCCCCTCACGCCTCTCGCGCCTCTCCTCGCTCCCACTTCCCTGGGGCGCGCCTCCGACCACCTCACCGTCACCGTCCGGGGCACCGGCGGGCGTGGGGACGGGCGGTTCGAGTTGGCGTGCCATCCGGAGGGCGGGAGTCATCCGGACGTCGACGGGGCCTGTGGGTCGCTCGACCGGGGGGCTCGGTGGGGGAAGGATCCGTTCGCGCCCGTATCCCCGGACAGTGTCTGCACGATGATGTACGGCGGTCCGGCGACCGCTCATGTGACCGGGACCTGGGCCGGGCGGCCCGTCGATGCCACGTTCGACCGGAGTAACGGGTGCCAGATGGCGCGCTGGGACCGGCTCGTACCGCTGCTTCCCGATCTTCGATAGGGGCTCGGGAGGGTTCCGGTCAAGCTCCGGATCAAGCTCCCGACCAGCGAACCGACGTCCCCGAGGGCCCTCACGCGGCGGTCGCGGGGGGCCCGTAGCGCATGAGTGGTGTGAAAGGGGCCGTCACAGGGTCTGTGTCACTTCGTCGTGCGACCTCCCTCTCATCCGGCGTCGCGAGCGCAACCACTGCCCTTAGACTCCCTCGCGTGACACGTTGCGGGACGGTTGGCAAGATGGCGCCCGCGGTCGGCAAGGTGCGGTAACAGGGAGGAAGCGTCTCGTGAGCAGCAGGCCATCCCGAGGCGCTGCTCGCCTCGCAGCCATACTCGACGCGCTGCCCGATGCGTTGGTGCTGGTCAACGCCAATGGGACCGTCGTCAACGCCAATACGATCGCCCTCGGGGCCTTCGAGACGCCGGGCACCGCCCTCGTCGGGCGCGGGCTGCTCGATCTGCTGCCCCAGTTCGACTCACGGCTGATCCCGGGCACCATGCGGCGCCCCGATTCCATGGACCCGTACGGGCAGACCAAGCCGACCCGGATGATCGCCCGGCGGACGGACGGGAGCGAGTTTCCTGTCGAGGTCACCAGTGCGAATCTGGAGAACGGCCAACAGGCGTACGACAGCTACGGATACACCAATGACGAGCTGCTCATGCTCGTCGTACGCGATCTGTCGGGCACCGTCGACACCGAGGCCGAACTCGCGCGATCGCAACGTCAGACCGAGATGATCCTGCGCGCGGCCGCGGAAGGGGTCGTCGGGACGGACACCGAGGGGCGGGTCGTCCTCGTCAATCCGGCCGCCGCTCAGATACTCGGTTACCGGGCCAGCGATCTCGGCGGGCGTGAGCTCCACACCCTCGTCCTGCACTCGCGCGCCGACGGCGAGCCCTTCCCGTACGGGGAGTCGCCGCTCGCCGACACCCTGCGGTCCGGGCGCAAGCACCGGGTGCGCGGGCAGGTGCTGTGGTCCAAGAGCGGCGACAAGGTGTCCGTCGATCTGACGACCGCGCCCGTCCGGGACGGCGACCAGCTCGTCGGCGCCGTGATGACCTTCACCGACCGGCGTCCGTACGAGTCCCTCGCCGAGGAGAAGGACGCCGCCGACAAGCTGCACGAGGAGGAGCTGGAGCGGGTCGCCGAGGAGCACGCCTCCGAGCTCACCGCCCTGCGCCAGCAGCACGTCACCGAGATCGAGCGGTTGCGCGAGGAGCACGAGGAGGAACTCGCCGCCGGTGAGGACCGGTACGCGGCCCTCGCCGAGCGCGAGAAGGACCGGTACGAGGCCCTGGCCGGCCGGCAGGAGCAACTGCTCGTGCTGCTCGGCCGTTCGCTGCGCGGCCCCCTCGACGAGCTGCGCCGCGAACTGGCCGCTCTCGCCGCCGACGACGCCGGGCAGCTGTGGCCCGAGGCCAACCAGGTGCTGCACCATCTGTCGGCCGGTTACTCGCGCATCACCACATTGGTCGACAACGTCCTCTCCTATCAGCGGCTCGACACGGGCGCCGACTCCGTCACCCGTACGAAGGTGATGCTCGACGCGGTCGTCGCGGCCGGTGTCGATGGAGCCGTCGAGCTGATCGGGCCCGGCCGGGTCCAGTTCGCCGTGCACGCGCCGCCGATCGAGGCCGAGGTCGACCCGCAGCGCCTCGCCACCGCCCTCGCGCATCTCGTCGCGGACGTCGCCGGCGTCGACGCGACCGGCAACTCGCCGGCCTCCGCGGGCGGTTACATGGACAACACGGTGGTCGTGGCCGCCGCGCAGCGCGGTGAGGTCGTACGGATCGAGGTGCGCGGGCCGTATCCCGGGGGAGACCCGGTGCACGAGCCGATCGTGCGCGGGATCGTGCGGGCCCATGGCGGGGTGCTCCAGACGCACGAGGTGCCGGGCATGAGCGGCAGCGCGTACGTCCTCGAGGTGCCCATCGGGGGCGGGGCGGGCGCGGTGGAGGCCGAGGACGCGGAGACGTCCGTGGGCGCCGAGCTCGCCGTGCCCGGACAGGTCGACGACAACAACAGCGACAACGGCAACGGCAACGGTGGAGTCGGCGGGCGGCGGCGGGCCCGGCGGTCCGTGGACGCCTTCCTGGAGGGTGACGGTCCGGAGGGCGCCGCCGAGGCCGATGTCGAGGTCGAGAACGGTGAGCCCGGGAGTGAGGCGGTCGCGCCCACCGGGCGGCGCCGGAGGCGTGCCGCCGAGGAGGCTGCCGCCGCCGCTGGTCACGCACCTCAGTCCTCCGCGCCCTCCGCCGAGGGCGACAGCGGTACCGGGCGTCGGCGTGGCCGTCCCAGCCCCGTCGAAGGGGCCGAGGCGGGCGCGGGCGACGAGGGTGGCGTCTCCGAGGGTGCCGTCGTCATGGCGGGCGAGCACGGTGCGGGCACCGCTGCCGCCGGGACCGGTCTGGGCGGGACCGTGCCGCCCCAGGGCGTGCCCGGCGCTCCGGCACGGCGCGGCGGAGGCGAGCAGCACGCGCTGCCTCCCGCCCTGCCCGCGGCTCCTTCGGGGGCCCCGGCCGTGGAGGGCGCCGCCGACGACAGCGCGGGCGGCCAGCCGACCGGGCGTCGGCGTCGGGCCCTCGCGGCTGCCGCCGAGCGCGGCGCCGCCCAGGAGGCGGGCCCCCGCCCGGTGTTCGCCCTGCCCCCGGCCGAGGCCGACCGTACGGACCAGGCTGTCCCCGAGACACCCGCCGGGCCCGTCGGCGACCCGTACGACGACGCCGGCCGCCACGACGGGCTCATGCACGACCCCGACGAGGACCACACCCCGCCCCAGCCGCATCCGACGTCCGCCCCGACCGGCCGCCGCCGGGCGCGTCAGGCCCCGGACCAGCAGGGGACCGTACCGCCGGGCGGGATTCCCGGACAGGCGGTGCCCGCACCGGCTCCCGTGCAGGCACCGGCCGCCCAGGTCGCCGCCGCCGGTCCGCAGGGCGTCGTCGTACCGGGGCAGGGGCAACAGCCCGTGCCGGCACAGGGCATGCCTGGGCAGACCCCTGGCATGGCTCAGGTTCCGCAGGTCCAGCAGGTCGCGCAGGCCATGCCGGGACAGCCGGTTCCCGGGCAGGCGGTTCCCGCGCAGGGGCTTCCGCCGCAGCCCGTGCCCGGTCAGCCCATGCCCGGCCAGCCCGCAGTCGCCCAGCCCATGGCCGCCCAGCCTGTCCCGGCGCAGGGCGTCCAGGGTCAGCAGGTCCCCCAACAGGCCCTGCAGCAGGCGCCGCAGGCCGTTGCCCAGCAGGTCCCGGCGCAGGGTACGGCGCCCCAGCCCGCCCTCGCCCAGGGCCTCGCCCCCGGCCAGGCGATCCCGGCCCAGACCGCACCCGTCGCCCAGCCGCAGCCCCAGCCCTGGCCCCCGGCCGACGACGAAACCCCGGACGTCGGCACCGCCGTACAGCCGCAGCCGCAGCCGCAGTTGAACCCGAACGCGGCAGCAGCCGCAGCCGCTCCTGCCCCCGTTCCCGTCCCCGCGCCCGCGCCCGCCGCCGCGCCTCAGGCGGTAGCCACCCCGCTGCCCGCTGAGGGTGTCGCGCCGGTCCAGCCCGGGCAGGCGCTGCCCGCCGAAGTCGCCGTCGCGCCGGTCGACCCGAACTCGACGCAGGGGCGGGCGTTCAGCGTGCGGACCCTCGGGCAGGGGGTGCCGTTCAGCCGGCAGGCGGCGCAGGTCCAGACGCCGGGCCAGCCGCAGTCCGCCACGCCCCCGAACGGCACCAACGGGTCGAACGGCTCCGGCCGTCGCCGCAAGCTCGGGACCCGTACCGAACCCGTCGGCGGCCAGCCGGAGACGACGGCACGTCCGCACCCTCAGCCGGGCCAGGCCGCCACCGCCACGCCTCCGGCGGCGCAGGCCGCGCCTCCCGCTCCGGTCCCCGCGCAGCCCTCCCTGGCCGGCCAGGCACCCCTGCCGGGTCAGCCGTCGCTCGCCGGACAAGCGCCGCTCGCCCAGGTGCCGTTGCCCGCGCAGCCCTCGCTGGCCGGGCAGACTCAGCTCGCCCCGGGCGCCGCGCGGCTGCCCGGGTTCACCGAGGGGGCCGGACGCTCGTACGCCATAGGAGCGCCGGACGAGAACGCCGCCGAGGGGCCCGAGCCGCTCGACGGTCCCGGCGGGGCGGTCGAGGTCTCCGACCAGCCGCAGCCGCGGCCGATGGACGACGAGTTGCCGCCGGAGCCGCTGGACAACCCGCGTCGGCTGCTGGTGTGGCCGGCGCCGGACGTCACCACGCAGCAGGCGCTCAGCGACCGTGGCTACCGGCCCGTCATCGTGAACTCGCGCGAGGAGGTCAACGCGCAGATCGCGGCCTTCCCGGCGGCACTGTTCGTCGATCCGCTGACCGGGCCGATCACCCGGACCGCTCTCCAGTCGCTGCGCCAGGCCGCCGTGGCCGCCGAGGTGCCGGTACTGGTGACGGCCGGCCTCGGGCAGGCGACGCGCGAGGCGGCGTACGGCGCCGACCCCGCCGTACTGCTGAAGGCGCTCGCCCCGCGTGACAGTGAGCAGCATCCGCCTCGGGTGCTGCTCATCGAGGAGCACGCGGAGATCGCGCTCGCGCTCACGGCGACGCTGGAGCGGCGCGGGATGCAGGTCGCGCGGGCCGCGAGCGACGCCGACGCGGTCACGCTGGCCTCGCAGTTGCGGCCGAACCTGGTGGTCATGGACCTGCTTCAGGTACGGCGTCGCAGGGCCGGGATCGTGGACTGGCTGCGGGCGAACGGGCAGTTGAACCGCACTCCGCTGGTCGTCTACACGGCCGCCGTCGACCAGGCCGATCTGCCGAGGCTCGCTTCGGGGGAGACGGTGCTGTTCCTCGCCGAGCGATCCACCAGTACCGAGGTGCAGAGCCGGATCGTCGACCTGCTCGCCCGTATCGGTACCAACTGACACATTTCACACCCGAGCCGGGGCAATGTTTCACGTGAAACACTGCCCCGGCTCGTCGTATGTCAGAGCCTGGTGACGTCCAGCTCGCCCTCCGCGTACTGCTTGCGCAGGACCTTCTTGTCGAACTTGCCGACGCTTGTCTTCGGAACCGACTCGATGATCGTCCAGCGCTCCGGGAGCTGCCACTTGGCGATCTTGCCGTCGTCGGCGAGGAAGTCGCGCAGGGACTCGAAGTCGGCGGTGGAACCCTCCGACAGCACGACGGTGGCCAGCGGGCGCTCACCCCACTTCTCGTCGGGGACGGCCACGACGGCCGCCTCCAGGACGTCCGGGTGGGCCATGAGGGCGTTCTCCAGGTCGACGGAGGAGATCCACTCGCCGCCGGACTTGATGACGTCCTTGGCGCGGTCGGTGAGGGTCAGGAAGCCGTCGGGGCTGATGGTGCCCACGTCGCCCGTCTTGAGCCAGCCGTCCTCGCTGAACTTGTCGGCGGGGCGCAGGGGTTCCCCGTCGGCGCCGTTGTAGTAGGAGCCCGCGATCCACGGGCCGCGCACCTCCAGCTCACCGGCGGATTCACCGTCCCAGGGGAGGCGTTCGCCGGCGGGGCCGCTCAGCCGGGCCTCGACGCTCGCCGGGAAACGGCCCTGCGTGAGGCGGTACGCGAACTCCTGCTCCGTACCGATGGCGCTGGCCGGCGGGCGGGCGATCGTGCCGAGCGGGGAGGTCTCCGTCATGCCCCAGGCGTGGCAGACACGCATGCCCAGCTCGTCGAAGGCCGCCATGAGGGCGGGCGGACAGGCGGAGCCGCCGATGGTGACCTGCTGGAGGGACGTGACGTTGCGGGGGCGTGCGGTCAGCTCCCCGAGGAGGCCCTGCCAGATGGTGGGGACCGCGGCGGCGTGCGTCGGCCGGACCTGCTCGATCATCTCGGCGAGCGGGGCGGGCTGCAGGAACCGGTCCGGCATCAGCATGTTGACGCCGGTCATGAAGGTGGCGTGGGGCAGCCCCCAGGCGTTGACATGGAACTGGGGGACCACGAGGAGGGAGGTGTCCTGGTCGGTCAGGCCCATGGACTGGGCCATGTTGACCTGCATGGAGTGCAGGTAGATGGAACGGTGGCTGTAGACCACGCCCTTGGGGTCGCCCGTCGTGCCGGAGGTGTAGCACATGGACGCGGCCGTACGCTCGTCCAGCTCGGGCCAGTCGTAGCCGGTCGGCTTCCCGGCGATGAGGTCCTCGTACTCGTGCACCTGGGCGTGCGACCCGGCGAGGCCGGAACGGTCACCGGGGCCGGCGATCACGACGTGCTCGACCGTCTTGAAGTGCGGGAGCAGCGGGGCGAGCAGCGGCAGCAGCGAGCCGTTCGCGATGATCACCTTGTCAGCGGCGTGGTTGACGATCCAGGCCAGCTGTTCGGGGGGCAGTCGCAGGTTGAGGGTGTGCAGGACCGCGCCCATGGAGGGGATCGCGAAGTAGGCCTCGACGTGCTCGGGGTTGTTCCACATCAAAGTGGCCACACGGTCGTCGCCGGTGACTCCGAGGTCGTCGCGCAGGGCGTGCGCCAGCTGTGCCGACCGGGCCCCGATCTCGGCGAAGGAGCGGCGCCGGGGTTCGGCCTCGCCGGTCCAGGTGATGACCTGCGAGTCGCCGTGGATCGTCGACCCATGGGTCAGGATCCTTGAGATCAGCAGCGGTACGTCCTGCATGGTGCTCAGCACGGCGTCCTCCCGGGGGCTTCATCGCCTACTCGGTGGTAAATGGTGTGCTGATTCTGCTCACATACCGGTTGGTACGTCACTAGGAGAGAGTGATCGATCAGATCACGTCGGGCTGCGGAACTCTGGGACTACCGGGCGAGTACCAGTTCGGGGTCCTCGCGCAGCTTGCCCAGCGCCCGTGAGACGGCCGACTTGACCGTGCCCACCGACACCCCGAGCACCTCGGCCGTCTGGACCTCGCTCAGGTCCTCGTAGTACCGCAGCACCACCATCGCCCGCTGCCGCGCGGGCAGTTTCATGATCGCGCGCCACATCGCGTCGTGCAGCACCTGGTGCTCCGCCGGATCGCCGACCGGGGTCCCCTCGGGCTCCGGCAGCTCGTCGCAGACGAACTCGTCGACCTTGCGCTTGCGCCACTGCGAGGTCCGCGTGTTCAGCAGCGCCCGGCGGACATAGCCGTCGAGCGCGCGGTGGTCCTCGATGCGCTCCCAGGCGACGTACGTCTTGGTGAGCGCGGTCTGCAGCAGGTCCTCGGCGTCGCTCGGGTTCGCGGTGAGCGACCGGGCGGTGCGCAACAGCACCGGGCGGCGGGCCTTCACATACGAGGAGAACGACGGGTACGAGGTGTACGACGCGAACGACAGGGTCTGCGTCGCCGGCGTAGCCGCGTTCGAAGCGCTGGTGCAGACGAGTGTGGTCATGGCTCTACGCTAGGTTCGACCCCTACTCCGGCTCATCGGCCGCAGGTCCCGAAGCCGCGTCCCCCTCAGGTTGTAGGCGGGGGGCCACCTCCACCTCCTGAAGGTGGAGGCACAGTACGGGGCTATGAGGGTTCGCCCCTGAGGGGTGGTACGGGGGTACTACGGAAGCTGCTCCTCCAGTAGTAGCGGCAGCCGGGGGTTCGGTGGTCGCCCGACCAGTCCCGCTCATCCGGCGGCCTCCAGCACCAGCCCCGAGGTCGGCACCCCCGTACCGGCGGTGACCAGCACTCTTTCCGTGCCCGGCACCTGGTTGACGGCGGTTCCGCGGAGCTGGCGCACGGCCTCCGCGATGCCGTTCATGCCGTGCAGGTACGCCTCCCCGAGCTGACCGCCGTGCGTGTTCAGGGGCAGCGCCTCGGCCGCGACGAAATCCGCGGCCTCACCCGGTGCGCAGAAGCCGAACTCCTCGAGCTGCATCAGTACGAACGGGGTGAAGTGGTCGTACAGGATGGCGACGTCGATGTCCGACGGGCCCGCGCCGGCGGTCCGCCACAGTTGACGGGCCACGACACCCATCTCGGGCAGGCCCGTGAGGTCGTCGCGGTAGAAGCTGGTCATCTGTTCCTGAGCGCGGCCCGCGCCCTGGGCCGCCGCCGCGACGACGGCGGGCGGGTGCCGCAGGTCGCGCGCCCGTTCGACGGAGGTGACGACGACCGCCTGGCCGCCGTCCGTCTCCTGGCAGCAGTCCAGCAGCCGCAGCGGCTCGGCGATCCAGCGCGAGGCCGCGTGGTCGGCGAGGGTGATGGGCCGGCCGTGGAACCAGGCAGCCGGATTGGTCGCCGCGTACTTCCGGCCACGGACGGCGACATGCCCGAAGGCGTCCGGCGACAGCCCGTACGTGTACAGGTACCGCTGCGCCGCCATCGCCACCCAGGAGGCGGGCGTGAGCAGCCCGAACGGCAGCGACCAGCCGAGCGCCGCCCCCTCGGCCGACGGTTCGCGCCGCTGCACCCCCGAGCCGAATCGCCGTCCCGACCGCTCGTTGAACGCCCGGTAGCAGACGACGACCTCGGCGACCCCGGCCGCGACGGCGAGCGCGGCCTGCTGCACGGTGGCGCAGGCGGCGCCCCCGCCGTAGTGGACGCGGGAGAAGAAGGACAGCTCCCCGATCCCGGCGGCCTGTGCGACGGTGATCTCCGGGCTCGTGTCCATCGTGAACGTGACCATGCCGTCCACATCGGCGGGCGTCAGCCCGGCGTCGTCGAGCGCGGCCCGCACCGCCTCCACCGCGAGCCGCAGCTCGCTGCGCCCCGAGTCCTTGGAGAACTCGGTGGCGCCGATACCGACGATGGCCGCACGCCCGCCGAGCGCGTCACGCGCGTGCAGGCTCACAGGGTTCCTCCCGGGGCCGAGGAGACGGGCACGGAGGCGGGCACGGATGCGGGCACGGATGCGGGCACGGAGACAGTCGCCGTTCCCGAGACATGCCGTCCGATCCCGTTGGCGCCGAGGACGCGTACGACGGCCGTCTCGCCGTCGACCTCCTCGACGCGGCCGGTCAACACCATGGTGTCGCCGGGGTAGTTGGGGGCGCCGAGGCGGATCGCGAGCCTGCGCAGAACGGCGGTGGGACCGAAGTAGTCGGTGATGTAGCGTCCCACCAGCCCGTTCGTCGTCAGGATGTTCATGAAGATGTCGGGGGAGCCCTTCGCCCGCGCCAGCTCGGCGTCGTGGTGCACGTCCTGGAAGTCGCGGGACGCGATGGCCCCGGAGACGATCAGCGTGCGCGTGATCTCGATCTCCAGCGGCGGCAGTTCGTCCCCGGCCTTCACGCACCCACCTCCGCGGAAGAGCCGCCCCGGAACACCGGAAGGGCCGGCTGCCCCTCCTCGTACCGTACGAATTCCAGCCGCACCGGCATCCCGATCCGCACCTTGTCGTACGGCACGCCCACCACGTTGCTGATGATCCGCACCCCCTCGACGAGCTCGATCAGCCCGACCGCGTAGGGCGGGTCGAAAGCGGGGAAGGGCGGGTGGTGCATGACGACGTACGAGTACACGGTGCCGTCGCCGCACGCCTCGACGGTGTCCCAGTCGCCGCTGCCACAGGCGTTGCACCCCGGCAGCCAGGGGAAACGCAGGGCGCGGCAGCCGAGGCACCGCTGGACGAGCAGCTGGTGACGTTCGACGCCGTCCCAGAATCCGGCGTTGTCGCGGTTGATGACGGGCCGGGGGCGGGTCGAGGCGGGGGTCTCCGCGGTTTTCCGCCCGGCCGACTTCTCAGGGGCGCGGGCGGGGGCGTACTTGAGGATCCGGAACCGGTGCGAGCCGACCGGCTCACCGTCCACCCGTACATCCATTCGGGTTGTGACGAAGTAGCCGGTGCCGAGCTTGGTGGTCTTGGGCCCGGAGACGGACTCCACGACCGAGTCGTACGTGACCCTGTCCCCCGGCCGCAGGGGCCGCAGGTACTCCTGCTCGCAGTCGGTGGCGACGACCGAGGTGCAGCCGGCTTCGTCGAGGAGGGCGAGCAGTTCGTCGTACGCGGCCGAGCGGCCCTGGTTCCCGGAGAGGCCGCCCATGGTCCACACCTGGAGCATGGCGGGCGGCGCGATCGCGTCCGGCCCGGCGTACGCGGCACCGGTGTCGCCCAGCGCCTCGCACCAGTGCCGGATCATCGGCAGGTTGACGGGATCCTTGCCGGCCCCGCCGACGACGGCGGGCCGCCCTTCGAACGCGGCCAGCAGCGGGCCGAGTTGCTCGTCCGACGAGGCGTCGGACGGACGGCCGGGGGGATGGCCGGGTGGGTCGCTGAGTGGGTCGCTGAGTGGGTGGCTCACGGTTTCTGACTGTCCGTCAGATACTGGAGGGTGTCAAGGGTCCGAAAACGCCTGCGCGGCGACACGATGTACCGAAGTACGTGCCGCCGCGCAGACGATTCATCACCCCATGAAGCGCTCCCCACCAGGGAGTTCAGGACCGCCGGGGACCCACACCCCCGCCGGCCCACGGCTCACCAGAGGTTGGTGAAGTTGACGACGGCGTTGGACTGGTCGATGGCCGTGAGCCCGGAGCCGTTGACCTGCGCGGTGTTGTTCTGGTTCGAGGCGCCGGAACCGACCGCCTGCTGCTGCGAGGTGGACGAATTGCCGTTGTTGTTGCCGCCCACTCCGCTGCCGACGATGCCGGCGACGGCCGCGTTCGATCCGTTGTCCGCGAAGGCGCCGTTGTCCGCCGCCGCGACACCACCGAAGAGCGCGGCGGCGAGGGGCAGGGCCGAGACTGCGGCGAGAACGCGGGCGGTACGGATGCTTGCCATGTCTGTTCCTCCAGAAAAGTACGCCCCGGCTCCGTGCTGCCGCCGGACCGTACGAAGTACGTGTGATGCGCGAACTACCTCTGACTCCAAGGCAGTTGGCCACCCGCCCCGGTGTCGCTCCGCCGCTGTGCGCTGCGTCGCAAGATCAGAATTGCCCACCGAATCCCCGGCGAACCAGCCCGGAACCGTTTATTCCCCCTGAAGCGTGATGACAAGTCGATAAACCCTCTTCACATCACTGAAGTCGCAGTTCAGGCTGATAAGGACGATTTCCGCCAAGCCGGCGCACGGTTACCCAAGGGGCGCAAGGGGCGAAGCGTTCCCGCACATTTCGATCCATTCCGCCGAACCGGCCCGACCGACCCGCGCACCCTTCCCTTTCTCGAACACAAGTACGAATATAGAAGTATGGCCACCACAGACCGGCAGGCCACGACGCTGGCCCTCGCCCACGCCCTGTCAGCCGCCGAACGCGGCCTGGCCGTCATCCCCCTGTCCCGGACGAAACTCCCGGCCCTGCGCTCCCCCCACCGCGCCGACCCGCCACCCGTCCTGTGCCGCGGCGAGTGCGGAGGCACGGGCCACGGCGTGTACGACGCCTCGACCGACCCGTCCCGTATCCGCGAACTCTTCGCCGCCGCCCCCTGGGCCACCGGCTACGGCATCGCCTGCGGCCTGCCCCCGCACCACCTCATCGGCATCGACCTGGACACCAAGTCGGGCACCGACTCCTCCGCGGCCCTGCGCGAACTGGCCCTGCGCCACCTCTTCACGATCCCCGAGACGGTCGTCGTCCTGACCCCCTCCGGCGGCCGTCACCTGTGGCTCACCGGCCCTCCGGACGCCGTGGTCCCCAACTCGGCGAGCCGGCTGGCCCCCGGCATCGACATCAGAGGAGCCGGCGGCTACCTCGTCGGCCCCGGCTCCCGCACCGAACACGGCGTCTACGGCACGGCCCCCGGCACCGCCCATCTGACCCCGGCCCCCTGCCCACCGTCCCTCCTGCGCCTCCTCCTCCCGCCGCCCCGCACCCACCGCTCCGCGCCCTCCTCACCGGACGAGCACCACGGCCAGGGCCTGGTCCACTTCGTCCTCGCGGCCCATGAGGGCCAACGCAACACCCGCCTGTTCTGGGCAGCGTGCCGCGCGTACGAGAACGGCCTGGGACCGGCCCTGCTGGCCTCCCTGATCGAAGCTGCGGTTCAAACAGGCCTGACGGAACGGGAGGCCAGGGCGACGGTGGCTTCGGCGGCGCGGATGACGGGGTGGCGGGGGTGAGAGTGGGGGGCGGGAGCCGTTCCCCCATCCCCATTCGTAATTCGTACAAAACAGAGGTGTCACGGGCCGTAGCACTGCGGAACGCCGGGCAGCCAGTTGTCCGGGTGGGAGATGTAGTAACTCGCCATCCACCCGTAGAAGCCCCGGGTCCGGTTGTCCACGAAGACCCAGTTCGGGTTGCCACCGACCGTCTCACCGCGCGTCTGGCACGACACCTCGAGCTGGTCGCCCCGCTGCGCCTTGCCGATCACCTGCGGGCAGTTGCCGGGCGAGGGGAACTCGGGGCAGCGGACACCCGGGGCGGAGTCCCGGCGGACGTTCACATCCGTCGCCCAGGTGGTGAACATCGTGCCCGCCGACGCCTGTTCGACGGTCGCCTGGGCAGGCGCGGCGCCCACCGTCATGGCGAGCGCGCACAGCACCGCAGCGCCGCCGCCCAGCCGGGCGCCGCGCCTCGCTGACTTGTTCCACATGTCGTCCCCTTCGGACCGTTCGGACACGTACCACCGGGGGACGGGCGCGCGCGCCGCGCCGTATGAGGGCGGCGCGAAGAGACATCTGCTGCCGGGCGGGCGTCAACATGGTCCGGGGCGGCCTGTCGCCCTCGCGCAGCTGGGTGGCAGGCGCGAGGGGGTGTGTTCGGCGACATGTCGGGTGCATATTGATCCAATGACTTCTTGGCTGAGCACCCGGAGCACATGGTTGCTCGTACTGCTCTTGTGGGCGATCACACTGACAGGCGCCCTGATTGGACTTGCGTTCGATCGAACCCTTCTCGGACGCCCCCCTCTCAGCCCCTTCGCATCTGCCCTCGCTATGACAGCAGTCGGCAGTTTCTTCGTCGCCATCGCCGGCGTCGTCGGGTTGCGTCGTAGACAACGGAAGCAGGGTGGCCGATGAAGGCGAAGCGGTTGCCGTACAGCGGCGAAGTACAGCAACCCCGCCCCGCCCCCAGTGCACATCGGGCGGCGCCCAGCACAACGGCCCCTGACCAATTTACCTGGTCAGGGGCCGTTCACCTGCGGTGGGTGTGGGATTTGAACCCACGGTGACATCGCTGCCACGACGGTTTTCAAGACCGTTCCCTTAGGCCGCTCGGGCAACCCACCTGGGGCGCGCCGGCGATCAGTTCGGCGCGGGGACCAGAGTAACGGGTCCCCGCGCGCGCGTGTGCGTCAGTTGTCGCCGACGCGGGAGCCCAGGGTCAGTTCGACCGTCTTTGACTTGCCGTCGCGTTCGTAGGTGATCTGGACCTTGTCGCCGGGCTTGTGCGTCCAGATCTCGCCGATCAGGGTCGGGCCGCTGTCGATCACGTGGTCGTCGAGCTTGGTGATGACGTCGCCGGGCTTCAGGCCGGCCGCGGCCGCCGGGCCGCCCGCCTCGACGGGGTCGGAGGCGTCCGCGGACTTCTGGCTGATCTGCGCGCCGCCGGTGCCCTCGGTCAGGGTGACCGAGGCGCCGATCTTCGCGTAGACCGGCTTGCCGGTCTTGATCAGCTGCTGGGCGACGTACTTCGCCTGGTTGATCGGGATGGCGAAGCCCAGGCCGATCGAGCCGGACTGGCCGGTGCCCAGGCCGCCGCTGCTGGAGGACTGGATCGCCGAGTTGATGCCGATGACGTTGCCCGCGGCGTCGAGCAGCGGGCCGCCGGAGTTGCCCGGGTTGATCGACGCGTCGGTCTGCAGGGCGCTCATGTACGACGCCTTGGTGTTGGCGCTGCCGTCGCTGGAGGCCACCGGACGGTTCTTGGCGCTGATGATGCCCGTGGTCACCGTGTTGGAGAGGCCGAAGGGGGCGCCGATCGCGATCGTCGAGTCGCCCACGGCCACCTTGTCGGAGTCGCCGAGGGTGAGCGGCTTGAGGTCCGACGGGGCGTTCTTGAGCTTGATGACCGCCACGTCGTAGCCCTGCGCGTGGCCGACGACCTCCGCGTCGTACTTCCTGCCGTCGGGGAAGGTCGCCGTCAGCTTGCCGCCGTCGACCGCGTCCGCGACGACGTGGTTGTTGGTGACGATGTGGCCCTGGGTGTCGAAGACGAACCCCGTGCCGGTGCCGCCCTCGCCGCTGGAGCTCTCGGCCTCGATGGTGACCGTGCTCGGCAGCGCCGAGGCGGCCACGCCCGCGACCGTGCCCGCGTCGCGCTTGAGGTCGCCGCCGGTCTGCTGCGCGGCGGAGACCGTCGTCGACGTGGAGTCGTCGTTGTCCTTGGCCAGTGTGTAGCCGAGGCCGCCGCCGAGGCCGCCCGCGACCAGCGCGGCCACGAGCACCGCGGCGAACAGCCCGCCGCGCCCGGACTTCGGCTTCGGCTGCTGGTCGTAGGAGGCGCCCCAGGGGGTGTTCGCGTCTCCGCCGCCTCCGCCGTCCATGTACGACGGCGTGGCCGGCGGCTGGGGCGGCGGCCAGGCGGCCGTACCAGATCCGGGAACGGCGTCATGGGCCGAACCGGGCGCTCCTGCCGACGCGTACGCCGGTACCTGGCCCGCGTGCGCCAGCTGCGGCTCCGGTGCGCCCGGGGTGCTCGGCGGCACCGGGGGGAGCGGAGTCGTCGGGGCCTCGTGCGCGGTGGCCTGCGGGGAGGCAGCAGGAGTTTCCACCGGCACGGGAGGTGCGGACGGGGCCGGGGGTACGGCAGTGCCCTCGTTCTCGGTGCTCACAGCTCTTTCTCCTCGATCCACGGCTGTCCTTCTCGGTCGCACTCGGTCGCGCCCGATCACAAGCGTGTACCCGTTTACACGGGTACGCGGTCGGTACGTTTCAGCCTGTGCGTGCCCTTGTTGTATGCCGTCAGCTTTTCCCACGGGCCGTCAGGGCACCATAAGCGGTGCCTGTGGGTCCGGGACCATCCTTTATATCTGACAAATCACACAACCATGAGTATCGGCCACGCGCGCGGGACACCCACGACGTCACAGCCGCCCTCCGACGGTGACACCATGACGCGGTGACCCACGCACGACAGCACCCGATCCAGGTCGTCGCCCACCGCGGAGCCTCCGAAGAGGCGCCCGAGCACACGCTGGCCGCCTACAAGAAGGCGATCGAGGCCGGCGCCGACGCTCTGGAGTGCGATGTACGGCTGACCGCCGACGGCCATCTCGTCTGTGTCCACGACCGTCGCGTCAACCGTACGTCGAACGGGCGCGGCGCGGTCTCGGCCCTGGAGCTCGCCGACCTCGCCGCCCTGGACTTCGGTTCCTGGAAGACCGGCGACGAGGCCCCGGACTGGGAGCACCGCCCGGAGGACCGCGAGGACACGTCCGTACTCACCCTGGAGCGGCTGCTCGAACTCGTGGCCGACGCCGGGCGGCCGGTGGAGCTGGCCATCGAGACCAAGCACCCCACGCGCTGGGCGGGCCAGGTCGAGGAGCGGCTGCTGTTCCTGCTCAAGCGGTTCGGCCTGGACAGCCCCGACTCGCCGGCCGATTCGCGGGTACGGGTCATGAGCTTCTCGGCGCGTTCGCTGCACCGCGTACGGGCGGCCTCGCCGACCCTGCCGACGGTCTATCTCAACCAGTTTCTCTCGCCCCGGCTGCGCGACGGACGGCTGCCCAGGGGCGTCGGGATCGCCGGCCCCTCGATCCGGATCGTGCGCAGTCACCCGGCGTACATCAAGCGGCTGAAACGCGCCGGTCACCAGGTGCACGTCTGGACCGTGAACGAACCCGAGGACGTCAGCCTCTGTGTCGACCTCGGTATCGACGCCATCATCACCAACCGGCCGGGCGCGGTTCTGCGGCAACTGGGCCGCTGACCAGCCGCGCTCTCCGAGCCCCGGCACGCCTTGCCCGCGAGCCTCTCTTACCCGACTCCGACCGCGGTTGTCTCCCGGCCTCTTGACCTGGCGGTCCGGGTGAGGAAACCTCCACTCTCGGCCATACCGTCGAAATCCGGCCACTCGATTACAGGGAGTGCACCGGCGCGTTCGGTCCGTATTCGATCATTGCGAGTGCGTCACCGAAGGCGGAAGGGACGGTTTCCGGTACAGGCCAATGGGGCATTCACACCGTGGCGTGGGGCAGAGGAGGTCTCGGGGGTGGCGTTGGTGGTGGCACAGGAGGTGCCCACGTCGTCGAGCATGGCCGTTCCCCATGGCCCTGCGGGCGTGGGTGAGGCAAGGCACCGGATGCGCGATCAGCTGCGCACGGGCGGTGTCGCGGAATCGGTCATCGACGACGCTGTGTTGATCCTGTCCGAACTCTTGAGCAATGCGTGCAAACACGGTCGGCCCCTGGGTGAGGCCCTGGCCGGTGACGGCGACGTCCGGGCCGCGTGGCGCCTCGACTCCGGCGGCAGACTCGTCGTGGAGGTGACGGACGGCGGCGGCCCGACCCGCCCGGCTCCGTCGACCCCCTCGGTCACGGCGCACGGCGGTCGCGGGCTGAACATCATCACGGCGCTGGCCAACGACTGGGGCGTCAGGGACGACACGCGCGGTGAGGTCACCGTGTGGGCCGTGGTCAACGACAACGGCCGCGACCCGGACGCGAGCCATCGGCGTACGGACTTCGCCACCCGCGTCACGGCCCGCTCGATGTCCGCGATACCCGAGCTGGACTTCGCCGACGCGTTCGACGACATGGACTGATGGACTGACAGAACCGGCAGATCCACTGAGGGAAGTCGACCGAACCCGGCAACTCCGGTGACGGGCGTTGTCCACAGGGTCCCGTCGGCCGTCGTACGAGCGGCTAGGCTCGCGCGGGTACGAGACGAGCCGTAACCGGGAGACACCCACGATGGCCAAGAAGCGACCCCAGACGAAGGCCTCGCGGCCGCAGCTCGCCACGGGAGAGATCCCGGTTGTGGGCGCCCGTGAGCCCTGCCCCTGCAACAGCGGGCGGCGCTACAAGGCGTGTCACGGCCGGGCCGCCGCGCACGCGGTGACCGAACTGGTGCACCGGCCCTTCGAGGGCCTGCCCGGCGAGGGCGACTGGGTGGCCCTGCGCGAGCTGGTCCCCGCCGCCACGGTGGAGCTGACCCTGAAGGACGGCCTCCCCGAGGGGGTTCCCTCCGTCACACTCGCGACGGTTCTGCCGATGGCCTGGCCCGCCCTGCGCCGCGACGACGGCTCGGTCCTGCTCGGCCTGCAGAACGACACCGCGTCCGGAGACATCAGCCGCGACCTCGCCGACACCCTGCAGCGCGCGCTCATCGCCGAGCCCGGCACACCCGTCCAGGGCCGCCGCGCCCCGGCCGAGGGCCCGCGACTGCAGGACCTCCTCGACCCCGAGGGCGCGTTCGAGCCAGTTGTGCACACGGGCTTCGAGTTCTGGGTCCCGGACGCGGAGAACGCCACCGCGGACGTCACCGCCTCCCTGGAGCGGGCGAACGACGCGGCCATCCCGACCGTGAAGCTGACGGGCGTCGACGCCGCGTACTGGTGCGAGACGCCCGACAAGAACCACCTGCGCTGGGTGATGCCGCACGGCGAGGAGCAGCTGCTCGACGCCCTCGCGCGCCTCCACGCGGCGGGCCGGTCCAGCCTGGGCGAGGGCACCCGGCTGGTGGGTTCCTTCCGCGCGCACGGCCTCACCGTCCCGGTCTGGGACCTGCCGACCGGCGTCACCGCGGACGACGTCGAGAAGCCGGCCGCCGAGTTCGCCGAGCGTCTTGCCACCGCCCTGGCCTCGGACGCCCCGCTCACTCCGGAGGAGCGCCGCGCCCGCGGCGGCCTGACCAACCGGCAGGTCACACTCAGCTGACGCACAGGTTCGACGCAAGGACTCCGAGACCCGTGACTCCGGTCACAACTCCCCTTGGGAACAGTGGAATTGGTGTCCGAATAGCCGAGATCGAATTTGCGAACCGCCGATCTCTTGTTAGCGTTGCAGTAGCCCGGTTGCTGGTGCATCCCCCGTCGCCAGCAACCGGGTCTTTCTGTGCCCGGACTTTCCGTACGAACGTGAGCCGCGCTCAACTCCCGTCCGGCGCACCGGAGTTGCTCCCCGACCGCAGCAGCAGCGGTCCCCGCCCGGCCGCTTCGGCGAACTCCGCGACCGCCGTGTACGCCTCCGGCTCGCCCGTCGTGCGTTCCCTGGGCGTCTCACACATCCCCGGCTCGTCCTCGGCGCCCACCGCGCACCGCAGCTGCACGGTGTGGGCCTCGGGCCCCATGAGGCTCAGCACGGCCGAGAGTCCGTGGCCGGTCACATTGCGGTAGTAGGTGCGCGCCCAGGTCTCCTCGCCCTGCGACAGGACACAGGTCTGCGCCTCGATGCCGTCGGGGGAGGTGACTTCGGGACCGCAGCGGGCGGCCGTGGCAAGTCCCAGGCCCAGCAGCGAGGAATCGGTGGGCTCACCGGCATCGGCGGAGGGATCGACGGGTGGATCGGCGGCTTCTCGCGCCTTGGCGTCCCCAGGGCCCTCCCGGGGGTCTTCGTCCGGCGTCAGGGAGAGGAGGGCGTCGCGGTCCGCGTCGCCCACGGGCCCCGCGGACGCCACGGCCAGCGGCAGCGCGACCGTGAGCGCCACGACGCCCGAGAGCGCGAGCAGACGGAGGTTCATGGAGGTGAAGATAACGACAGGGGACGGGCGCCCGGTTGCCCGCGCGCCCGACACCCCTACAACTCGGGCGCGCTCACACCCGTACGAGTGAGAGCTTCGACCACGGCGTCCACCACGGCCTCGACATCGGGTACCCAGGGCGAGGCCGAGCCGGGCAGCGGTGCGCGCTCCCAGCGGATCTGGCCCTGGCCGGTCTCGGACGGGGGCAGCGCGATGTAGCCGCCCTCGCTGTGGAAGCGGAGGGAACCGGGCACGAAGTCCTTCGCGTACAGCAGTTCGCCCAGCTGTTCCATCGTGTACGGCTTCACGAGCAGCGACCAGCGGGTGGGAGCCGCGACGACGGGACCCAGGCGCATGCCCTTGCGGTCCAGGGCGTCGAGCGCGCGGGCCGCGGCCGGGGCCGGCAGGCTGACCGCGCAGGGGGCCGTGCCGCCGGTGGCGAGGATGATGGGGGCCGTCGGCCGGTTGGTCCACCACCAGCGCACCATGCGCTCGTCGGTGGTGGCCGCGAGCAGACCGGGGTCGAACGGGTGAGCGCCGGGAACCGTGCACTCCGGATCGGGGCAGCCGCAGCGGGCGCGCCCCTGTGGATCCGGTGCCACGCCCGGGAGTACGGGCCACTGCCATTCGGTCGCGAACGTCAGAGCCGCGCCGAGCACCTCAGGCCTCCCGCCGTCACGCCGGGACAGGAGCCTGCGTCGCCTTCCGAGCCTTCCGAGGATCTCGCGCATGAGCGCTCGTTCCTTTCCGTTGCACGCCTGGCAACACCGTGGGCCACATCACATCATGTGTAGATCACTTCACTGTGCGTACCTTCTGGCGCTCCCACCCCGTGGGAGGCAAGGGGCAGCCCCCCTGTGCGCCGAGCGCCGAGCATTGGCTGTGTCCGCGTCCATACTGCGTTCATCCAAAGCATGGGCATGGCGCGGGGTGGCGGAGTCTGGCGTTTTGCCGTCCCGCTGTTTCTCTCCGCCTCCACCAAGGGAGGATGGGGCACGGTCGTCGGTGGTTAAGACGCCCGGGTCCGTCGCCAGGTTCCGGGCGGTCGCTCAACCACCCCTGGCCTTCACCGAGTACGTACCCATCAAGACCGCTGTGACGCTCTGTCGAACCAGGCCAGTCGACCTCAATAACCCGCTACCCGAGTCAGTTTTAGGCCAACTTCGGCTTTTCGCAAGGGGACCCCGGGAAACCCACGGACACCAGGAATCCCGGCAGGACAATGCTGGACATCCCCTCACGAGTGCGTGTACATGTGGAGACACTGCTAGCGACGCAGAATCACATGGGGGTTTGCGATGCTATTGAGCAATAAGCGCCGGTCGGAAGGCCGGACGCCATGAACGCCCCTCACCTCCCGAAAGTGGCTGGAATCGATTCAACGGTTCCCTCGCCCGCCCACACTGTCGCGCCTGCGCCCGTTTCCCCGGGTGCACCTGCGGACACAACCGCGCTGACCTGCCCGAACGGCCCCGGCGCTCTCCTCCAGGACCGCCTCGCCGGCTGGGTGTCCGACCTCACAACGCTGCATGAACTCACCGAGCGGCTCGCGCGCACGGCGACACTCGCCGACGCCCTCCAGGAACTGCTGCGCGCCGGAGCCGCCCTCGTGGGCGCCCGGCGCGGCCTCCTCGTCCTGGAGCCGGACGACAGCCTCGGCCCCGACACCACCATTGGCCTGGGACTTGCCCGCGCCGACCTCGGTCACATCGAGACGATCCCGCGCGGCGCGATGCCCTACGGACAGCTCCTCGACACGGCCGCCGGGCTGCCCGGAGGCGAGAGCGAAATCACACACCCGGACCTTCTCGCCGAGGACGCTCTGGACCCCCGTCACCGCGAGGTGGCCGCCCGCCTCGGCTACGCGGCGAGCTACGCGCTCCCCCTGTCCACCGAGTCCGCAGGCCGCCTCGGCGCGGCCGTCTGGCTGTACGACGAGCCCGCGGAGCCGGTCGAGCGGCAGCGCCACCTTGTCGGCCTGTACGCGCGGTACGCGACCGAGCACCTGGCCCGGCTGGTCGAGGTGGAGCGCACGCGCGCGTGCGTGGAGACGATCTCCGCGGAGCTGCTGCCCGCCCGCCTGCCCCGGACGGCAGGTGTCCAGCTCGCCGCCCGGCACCGCACCGGCCCGCGCGGCGGCGGCGACTGGTACGACGCGCTGCCGCTCCCGGACGCCGCCCTCGGCCTGGCCGTGGGCGCGGTGACCGGCTCGGGGCCCAGCGCGATCGCCGCGATGGGCCGGCTGCGGGCCTCCCTGCGCGCGTACGCCGTGATGGAGGGCGAGGACCCGGTGGCGGTCCTGTCCGACCTGGAACTGCTTCTGCGGCTCACCGAGCCCGCGCGCTGCGCCACCGCCCTGTTCGCTTACTGCGAGCCCGCGCTGCGCAAGGTCACGCTGGCCGGCGCCGGGCACTGCCCGCCCCTGGTGATCGGCGAGCGGCGCACGGAGTTCGTGGAGACCACCGTGTCGGCACCGCTCGGGATGCTCGCCTGCTGGGAGGCGCCCAGCGTGGAGTTCCGGACCGAGCCCGGAGAGACGGTTCTGCTCTACACCGACGGGCTGCTGCACCGCACCGGCGACCCCGTGGACCGGGCCTTCTCCCGGCTGCACGCGGCGGCGGCGAGCGTACCCAGGCAGCTGCGGGACGACCCGGGCGCGATCGCCGACCACGTCCTGCGGAACATGCTGCCGGACGAGCTGGACGCGTCGGACGGTCAGGAGGACGTCGTCCTGCTGTCGGCGCGGTTCGAGTGAACGGCCGGTCGTCTCCTCACTCCTCCGGGCCCCGTTCCGTACGACCGTACGATGGACGGGGTCCAGTGCCGTATCTAGGAGGATGACCGTGGCGGACGAGCTCAATCCGGTGACCCCGGAGACTGAGACCGAGCCCGAAGAGCCCATCAAGCAGCGGAAGAACGGCCTGTACCCGGGCGTCTCCGACGAGCTTGCCGAGAGCATGAAGTCCGGCTGGGCCGACACCGAGCTGACGGGCCTCGAGCCCATCGCGCAGGCCGGGCAGACCGCCGCCCGCCGCGCCGCGCTCTCCGCGCGCTTCCCGGGCGAGCGCCTGGTGATCCCCGCGGGCAATCTGAAGACGCGTTCGAACGACACGGAGTACCCGTTCCGGGCCTCGGTCGAGTACGCGTATCTGACCGGCAACCAGACGGAGGACGGCGTCCTCGTCCTGGAGCCGACACCCGAGGGCCACAAGGAGACGATCTATCTCCTTCCTCGCTCCGACCGCGAGAACGGCGAGTTCTGGCTCTCGGGGCAGGGCGAGCTGTGGGTCGGCCGCCGTCACTCACTCGCCGAAGCCGAACAGGTGTACGGCATTCCCGCCTCGGACGTCCGCGAACTGGCCGCCGCACTGACGGAGGCCACCGGACCGGTCCGGGTCGTACGCGGGTTCGACGCCGGTATCGAGGCAGCGCTGACCGACAAGGTCACCGCCGAGCGCGACGAGGAACTGCGCGTGTTCCTCTCCGAGGCGCGGCTGGTCAAGGACGAGTTCGAGATCGGTGAGCTGCAGAAGGCCGTCGACTCGACCGTGCGCGGCTTCGAGGACGTGGTGAAGGTCCTCGACAAGGCCGAGGCGACCAGCGAGCGGTACATCGAGGGGACGTTCTTCCTCCGCGCGCGCGTGGAGGGCAACGACGTCGGCTACGGCTCCATCTGCGCCGCCGGCCCGCACGCCTGCACGCTGCACTGGGTGCGCAACGACGGGGCCGTGCGCTCCGGTGAGCTGCTGCTGCTGGACGCGGGCGTCGAGACGCACACGTACTACACGGCCGACGTCACGCGCACGCTGCCGATCAACGGCACGTACTCCGAGATCCAGAAGAAGATCTACGACGCGGTGTACGACGCCCAGGAGGCGGGCATCGCGGCCGTCGTGCCCGGGGGCAAGTACCGGGACTTCCACGATGCGGCGCAGCGGGTGCTGGCCGAGCGGATCGTGGAGTGGGGGCTTGTCGAGGGGCCCGTGGAGCGGGTGCTGGAGCTGGGCTTGCAGCGGAGGTGGACGCTGCATGGCACCGGGCACATGCTCGGTATGGACGTTCACGACTGTGCGGCGGCGCGGGTTGAGT
Source organism: Streptomyces sp. NPDC047042 (assembly GCF_040644035.1). Taxonomy (NCBI): domain Bacteria; kingdom Bacillati; phylum Actinomycetota; class Actinomycetes; order Kitasatosporales; family Streptomycetaceae; genus Streptomyces; species Streptomyces sp. NPDC047042. The sequence continues at coordinate 52,696 of NZ_JBEYVP010000001.1, forward strand.
CGTATGTGGACGGGACGTTGGAGCCGGGGATGGTGCTGACGGTCGAGCCCGGGCTGTACTTCCAGGCCGATGATCTGACTGTGCCTGTGGAGTATCGGGGTATCGGGGTGCGGATCGAGGACGACATTCTCGTGACCGAGGGTGGGAATCGGAATCTGTCGGCTGGGCTTCCTCGTCGCTCGGACGAAGTCGAGGCGTGGATGGCGCGTCTCAAGGGTTGAGTTTCGTCTGCGGGTGAGTCGTGGCTGGTCGCGCCCACGCGGCGGTAGCCGCAGATTCAGACACAGCCCCGCGCCCTAGGGATCGGTGTGGACCTGCATCTCGAGTTCGCCGCTGGTGAAGGGCGCCGTGACGGGCTCGAGCGTGCTCTGAGGGATGCCGTGCGGGACGGGCGGCTGGCGCCCGGGGTTTCGTTGCCCGCCACCCGGCGGCTCGCCGAGGAGTTGGGGGTCTCGCGGGGGACCGTGAAGGCGGCCTATGACCAGTTGGTCGCCGAGGGGTACCTCACGGCTCGGCAAGGGGCCGGTACGCAGGTCGCCGCGCTGCCCTCGGTGGACGCGGAGCCGCCGGGGGCACACGCACGCGCGCGTGTGCCCCGGTTCGATCTGCGGCCCGGCAGTCCGGACGTGGGGACGTTCCCGGCGGACGCCTGGCTGCGGGCGTTGCGCCGGGCCGTCGCGACGGCGCCCTCCGCGGCGTACGACTACGGCGATCCGCGCGGCCGGATCGAGCTGCGGACGGCGCTGTCGGACTATCTGGGACGGGCCCGCGGCGTGCTCGCGCCGCCCGAGCGGATCGTGATCACCTCCGGGTATGTGCAAGCGCTTTCGCTCGTCACGCGCGTGCTGGACGGCGCCTCGATCGCCATGGAGGACCCGGGGCTGCCCTTCCACCGGGAGGTCGTCCGGCGGGCCGGCGGACAGGTGGTGCCGGTGGGGGTCGACGAACGGGGCGCCCGCGTCGAGGAGTTGTCGGACCGCCACGAGGTCTCGGCGGTCGTCGTCACGCCCGCCCATCAGTACCCGATCGGGGTGACCCTGCACCCGGAGAGGCGTAGGGCGCTCACCGACTGGGCACGCGCGCGTGACGGGCTGATCGTCGAGGACGACTACGACGGGGAGTTCCGGTACGACCGACAGCCCGTCGGCGCTCTTCAGGGCATGGCTCCGGGACAGGTCGTCTATGTAGGCACCGCCTCCAAGACGCTCGGGCCCGCCCTGCGCCTCGGCTGGATGGTGCTGCCGCCCCACCTCGTCGACGCGGTCGCCGACGCCAAGCTGCACAGCGACTTCCACACCGAGACCATCGGTCAGCTGGCCCTTGCGGAACTGATCACCAGCCATGCGTACGACCGTCACGTGCGCGCGTGCCGCCTGCGTTACCGGCGCCGCCGGGACCGGCTCGTCGAGCTGCTCGGCGCGCGGCGCACCGTACGCGGGATCGCGGCGGGGCTGCACGCCCTGGTGGAGGTGTCCGACGAGGCGGAGATCCTGGCACGGGCCGGGGAGGCCGGGCTCGCGGTCGGGCATCTCGGGGAGCACTGGCACGAGCCGGGCGTGGCGGCGCCGGCCGGGCGGACGCAGGGGCTGGTCGTGGGGTACGGGACGCCTCGGGAGCCGGTGTTCGAGGAGGCGCTGGCGGTGCTCGGGCGGGTTCTCGAGGGGCGTTGAGGGGTGAGGGCCGCTGAGGGGTGAGGGCCACTGAGGGGTGGGGCCCAGGCGGCGGAATTGGGCCACTGAAAGGCACGACTATTGGGCCTGCCCATCGGTCCACCCGGGTCCTAACGTCGTCTGTATGACCAACAACCTCGTCCCGCCCGCAGGTCCGCAGCGTGTGCTCGCCCTGGCCCAGCTGACCAACTCGGTCGGTGACGGGGCGTACTACGTCACCTCCGCCCTCTACTTCACCCACGTCGTGGGGCTCGCCCCCGCGCGCGTGGGGCTCGGCCTGACGCTCGCCTGGGCGATCGGCTCGCTGGTCGGGGTGCCGCTCGGGCGGCTCGCCGACCGGCGCGGGGCGCGCGGGACCGCCGTACTGCTGGCCCTCGCCACGGGGACCGCGGTGGCGTCCTTCCTCGTCGTGCGGGGGTTCGTGCCGTTCGTCATCGCGGCCTGTGCCTACGCGTCCGCGCAGTCGGGGCTCGCGGCGGCCCGGCAGGCGCTGCTCGCGGGGCTGGTGTCCGCCGGAGACAGGACGCGGCTGCTCGCCCACCTCCAGTCGACGCTGAACGCCGGTCTCGCGGTGGGTGCCGGGCTCGGCGGGCTCGCGCTGAACGCGGGGACGCGGGCGGCGTATCTCGGGGTGTTCGCGCTGGACGCGGTGAGTTTCCTGGTGTGCGCGGGGCTGCTGCTGCGGCTGCCGTCGGTGGCGCCGGTCGCCTCGGCGAAGTCGCACGGGCTCGGCGTCCTGCGCGACCGGCCGTACGTCGTCGTGACGCTGCTGAACACCGTGCTGTTGCTGCGCATGCCGTTGCTGAGCCTCGGCATCCCGCTGTGGATCACCGAGCGGACGGACGCTCCGGCCTGGGTGGTGTCCGCGCTGTTCGTGCTCAACACCGGGGCGGTGATGGTGTTCCAGGTGCGGATGGCACGTGGGGTGAGCGGCATCTCGTCGGCCACGCGCGCGGTACGGCGCTCCGGGTGGGTCATGCTCGCGGCGTGCGCGGTGTTCGCCCTGTCGGCGGGACTGAGCCCCTGGGTCGCCGTCGGTGTCCTGGTGGCCGGAGCGGTGCTTCAGGTCGTCGCCGAGATGGGGCAGTCGGCGGGGTCCTGGCAGCTGTCCTTTGAACTGGCCCCGGCCGACCGGGTCGGCGAGTACCAGGGCTTCTTCGGAACGGGCGTGACCGTGGCCCGTACCGCCGGCCCCCTGGTCCTCACCACGCTGCTGGTGGGCTGGGGAACGCCGGGGTGGCTACTGCTGGGCGGGGCCACACTGATCGCGTCGTACGCGATGGGCCCGGCGACACGGAGGGCTGCCGCCGGCCGGGTGGAGGCGGCTGCGAGGCAGCCGGCGACGGTGGGCTGACCGGCCGGAAGGCCGGAAGGCCGGAAGGCCGGAAGGCCGGAAGGCCGGAAGGCCGGAAGGCCGGAAGGCCGGAAGGCCGGAAGGCCGGAAGGCCGGAAGGACGCCAACGGCGGAAGGCCGGAAGGACGCCAACGGCGGAAGGCCGGAAGGACGCCAACGGCGGAAGGGCGCCAACGGCTGGCGCCGCCGCTCGTAGGTGATGGGGCCGGCCGCACGCCGAGCTGGCGCGCGCCCGCCGCGCGCGGCTGCCAGGCAGCCCCTGTCAGTGAGCTGACCGGCAGGGCAGCCGGGCGGGCAGGAAGCGGGCGCCCCCGAACGGTCGGCACTGCACTCATCCGCGATGCGACCGGCCGCACAACAACCCCCGCCGACCCGGCGGACGCCGCCGCCAGGCAGCCCGTGTCGGTCCTGACCGGCAGGGCATCACCGGCGTCCGGGAAAAGGGCGCCGCGAACGGCCGGCGCCGCCGCTCATACGCGATGGGCCCCCGCACGAAGAGTTCGCCCCCAGCCCAGTGGACGCGGCTGCCAGGCAACCCGTGCCGGTCCGCAGGCCAGCAGGGCATCCGGGAAGCAGGGGCCCCTGAACGGCCGACGCCGGCGCCTACCCGCGATGGGACCCGCCGCAGGGAGAGCCCGGTGACGCCGCTGCCAGGCAGCCGTGCCGGTCTGCTGACCGGCAGGGCGGCCGGACGCACGCACACAGGCGGCGGTGCCGCGCGGGCTCCACGCGCGCGTGTGCGGAGGCTGTCGTCGAGAGGTGCCGGCGCGCCGGCTGGCCGTGGCACCGACGCGACCCGGGTCAGGGTTCCCGGTAGGGCGAGCGGGCACAGGTGTGAGAGGTGTCAGTCGGCTGTCGGGTGCCAGCGGGTCGCGGCTCGGCTTGCCGTCCGGCCGGCCAGGGCGCCGATCAGCGCGGACAGCAGCGCGCAGACGGCCACCGCGGACCAGAACACCGCCCACGAGACGGTTCCGCTCTCCTCCGTGGCGGTGAAGAACAGCGACTGCCAGGCGGTGACGACGGCCGCGACGACGGTGGCGATCAGCAGCGGGACCGTCAGATGCCAGAAGGCGACCGACCGGTGGATCCGGTCGCTGCCGGTCAGGACTGCCAGCGGCGCCAGCGCCGACCGCACCCGGACGAACTCCGCCGCCGCGCCGAGACTGCCCGTCAGCAGCAGGAGGGCGAGGCCCGTGGAGCCGAACAGCAGGACCCAGTTGCCCAGCCGGGCCTTGTCGGCGGCGCCGACGGTCCAGTTCTCCCCCAGGGTCTCCACGGTGATGCCGGGCACGCGCGCGTACGCCGCCTGCTCCACCGCCGCCTGGAGCCCGGGCTCCGGATCCTCGGTGACGACGAGAAGCGTGCCCTGGAAGGCGTCCGGGCCGAGCTTCGCGGGATCGGCGACCTGGGCGTGCGGGTTGCGGCCGAACCAGTTGGCGATCTCCGCGACCCGCGGATCGACGGCGCGTACCGCCTCCGGTGCCGCTGGGCAGGGGAGGGCGAGTGAGCGCAGGGTGGCGCAGGAGCCCTGGATGAGCACCGACTCGGTCCGCTGGTCGGTCTGGAGGGAGACGAGGTGCGAGTTCGCCGGAAGCGCGCGGGCGAGGCCCTCGATCGCGGGGGGCGTGAGATACCGGCTCTGGACACTGAGCACGCCCGCGCCGACACGCGCCTGGGACACCTGCGCCGCCGCGGCCTGGTCACCGAGTCGGCTGTTGCCCGCCTCGAGCTGGCAGACCAGCCCCAGACCGATGATCATGGCCGCCGAGATCCGGACCACGACACCGGGGTGCGCGGCCGTCCAGCGTCCGCCGATCAGCTGTCCGGCGCGGCCCGCGCGAAACCCTCGTACGGCGAACTTCTCGCCCAGGGCGCGGCTCGCCACGGCGGCCACGGAGGGCAGCATGACCCACATCAGGACGGTGCCGACCGTGAAGACGGTGACATCGGCGGGCTCGCCCGCGTACTGACTGAGCGCGATGGCGGCGACGCCCACCCCGCATCCGACGAGCCGCCATCGCGGCACCCGTGACGAGAACGAACGGGGCCGGGTGGCGGTTCCGTCCCGGCCCACCCGGTGCAGCAGGATCACGGCGAGCAGACAGCCGACGAAGGACAGCAGCAGCGCGAGCGCGAACCCGGGCCAGGCCGTGCGCAGGTCGCCGCTGTCGAGGAGGTAGCCGGTCGGGGGCAGTCGTACGTCGGTGAGGAGGGCCGGCAGCAGCACCAGCCCCGCCAGGGCCGTGCCGGCCGCAAGCGGCAGCGCCGCCTCGCCGATGTCGACGAGTGCCCGGTGCCGCCAGGTCCCTCCGAGCGCCTGGAGCAGTCCGGCGCGCCGGTCCCGGGTACGTGAGCCGACCCGCGCGGCGACGACGAGCAGCGCGAGTGCCGGTACGCCGGTCAGCGCGCCCAGGGGGCGCAGTACATCGGCGAGAGTGCGGCCGTTGAGGGTCTCGCCCATCGGGTAGCTCTGCCCGAACCCGCTGACGGGCCACCAGGAGTCGCTTCCCTCACCGGGCTGGTTCTGCCTCACCCCGACGTAGGCCAGCCGCTCCGAGGGGGAGACGAGGCCGGACTTGGCGATCGTGCCCGCGAAGCGGCCGTACCGGGTGCTGATCCCCTCGTCCTGGCCGTCGCGGAGCAGCTCAGGGGAGAGCATCGCCTCGCCGGGGGCCGGCCAGCGGGACAGGCCCGGCGGGGGCGGGGCGTCGGCCTTGAGCCGCTCGACGTAGATCACGCTGTGCTGGACCTCGCCGACGACGTCGAACGCCTCGCGCCACAGCGCCACGGCGTGCTGCCGGTCGGAGAGCAGGGGGCCGCGCGCGGTGTTCCGCGCGTCGCGGCCGTCGTGGGTGGCGACGGCGGCGACGACCGCCAGCGCGACGACGGCGACGGCCAGGGCGGCGGCGCACAGCGACCAGAAGCGCAGCCGGTCACCGGGGGTGCCGCGGCCTGCAGCGAACCCCATCCGGACGAGTTGGAGGGAGAGCCGCCGCCCGCCGGTCCGGCCCGAAGTCGTCACGGGTGTCACGGGTGTCACAGGCGTCACGGGCGTCATGGGGGTCGCGGGTGTCACGGGGGTCCCAGCGCTCGCGGGGCTCGTGCGAGTTGTGCGGGTTGCGGGAGTCGTGGAGGCGGGTTGCGCATGAATATGCGACTGCGACGGGGTTTGCTCCTGCTCAGGGATTTCGGTGATTTCGGTGCCGGGTACGGAGTTCCGCGCGTCCGTGCTCACGCGCCCACCCCGGTTTCCCGCAGTCGGCCGGACTCCAGGCGCAGGGTGCGGTCGGCGCGGGCGGCCACCGAGAGGTCGTGGGTGACGACGAGCAGGGCGCAGCCCCGGTCGCGGGAGACCTCGAACAGCAGGTCGGCCACGGTCTCCCGGGCCTGCGGATCGAGGGCGCCGGTCGGCTCGTCGGCGAGCAGGACGTCCGGGTCCGTGATCAGGGCCCTGGCGACAGCGGCGCGTTGACGTTCGCCGCCGGAGAGCATGCCGGTCGGCGAACCGTCGTGCGCTACGCCGAGTTCGGCCAGGAGTTCGGCGGCGCGCCGGTACGCGGCCCGGTGGTCGCCGCCGTCCAGGAGGACGGGCAGTGCCACGTTCTCCACCGGGGTGAGTTCGGGCAGCAGTTCGCCGAACTGGAAGACGACACCCAGATGTTGCCGTCGCAGCCGCGCCAACTCCCGCGCCGACAGCCCGGTCAGCTTCCGGCCGTTGACGGTCACCGTGCCCTCGTCCGGTGCGATCAGGCCCAGTACGCAGGTCAGCAGCGTGGACTTGCCGGAGCCGCTCGGTCCGGTGATCGCGACCGAGCGGCCGGGGCCGACCTCGAGGTCGACGCCGTCCAGCAGGACGCGGTCCCCGAGCCGGTGGCGCAGGCCCTCCACCCGCAGCCCGGCGCCGGTTCTCGCGGTGTCGCCGGTTCTCGCGGTGTCGCCGGTGCTGGTCGGGGCTCCGGCTGCCACCGTGGATCGCTCGTTCATGCCCATACACCTTCGTTCCCCCGTGCCGATGGTCGGTCGGCTCGGCACTTCGATGCCTCGATGCGCGATGCCTCAATGCGCGGTGCCTCAATGCGCGGTGCGCGAAATCGCGAACCGCCGGGCCGGCCGCGGAACGGCCGGCCCGGCGGGCGGAACCCGGGTCAGTGGTTACGGAGCGACCCAGCCGGAGCAGTCGTCCGAGCTGCCGGAACCGTTCTCGTCGCAGGCCTTGAACTTGATGATGGACGAGCCGTCGCCCGAGACAGCGGTCGTCCGGGGACCGCTGTGGTTCCAGAGGGTGCGCTTGGTGCCCGCGCTGTCGTGGCGGTAGTACTCCGCCTTGCCCGGGTCGCCGTCGTTGCTGCCGTCGTAGACGGAGATCTTGCCGGCGTCGCCGTTGTACGGGGCGGTGGCGGTCACGCCGCCGCCGGTGACACTCCGGGCCACAGCGGTGGTGGTCGGAAGCGCGATGCTGGTGGCGAGGAGTGCCACAGCGACGACCTTCATTCGGTTCATTCTTTTTCCCCCTTGCGTCCGACGGCCGGTCATTGCCGTCAACTGACTTGCTAACCGCCGGAGTTGGGACGCGAAACGGCGCCTGTACCGCGGCCCGACCGGCGGCCCCAACCATCACACAGGCACCACACGGCCCGACAGGTACTTGATTCCGCACGGAACAGAACCGGGCAACCTGTCAAAGGGTTCGTCCGGCGAGTCCGCGCTCGGCATGATCGGGGAGGGCCGGGCAAGAGTCGCAGACAAGCGGAACTCGCGGTCCGCAGGGACGCTCTTGGTGATCACGGTCGCCGCCCGCCCGGCCGATTCGAAACGGAATCGAATGCGCCGCCAGCTCACGATTGCGAACACCCGGAGGGTTCGCGGTCGCGAGCAACGTATGACTACCGGCCGGGAATGACCGAAAACCGTCGGCGCGGTGAACCGCGTCCGGCCGAACGCGACAAGTACTCGCCCACGTCACACCGCCATCAGCGGGGCGCCCTTCTGCCACTTGAGCATCTTGTCGAAACTGACCACCGCACCGCCCCGGCCCGGCTTGTTGCCGATGGTGACGTGATCGGCGAGTTCCTCGATCAGCGACAGACCCCGGCCGCTCTCGGCGTCGTAGGGGACCGCGGCCACCGGCACCGGTCGGCGCGGAGCCTCCGCGACCGCGGACCCGGCCGGACCGGCGGGAAAGCCGGGACCCGAGTCGGTGACCTCGATGCGGCACTTCTCCCCGTCGAGGTACGCGGTGACGCGATAGGCCCCGCAGGAGTCGCCGTGTCCGGTGTCCCCGCCGTGTTCGACAGCGTTCGCACAGGCCTCGCTGAGCGCGACGGAGAGGTCGTAGGAGATGTCGGGGTCGACGCCCGCAGTCTCCATGGTGCCCAGCAACAGGCGTCTGGCGAGCGGGACGCTCGCAGCCTCTCGCCGAAGATGGAGTGACCACCAGATGCTCATGCTCCAGCCTCCAGGCCGCGGCTCGACATACCTGTACGTATTGCCGCGAGTGGCGGTGTGTAAGCACGTAGTTGACGTGATGCCGCCCATAAGGGGGATGCGCCGAGAGCCCCAATCGGTGTATGTAGTGCATCAACTGGCAGAAGCGACCTTCCGGTTTTACATCTTTTTACCCCTTCTTATATGGCGGTACCCGGCCGCACGTCACCTTGTGGACCTGCCGTATGGGTGCGGTGGGGCCAGTGCGATGATGAGCCCGCCATGACTGCCCGCCGCAGGCGCACAGCGCCCCCCGGAAGCGCCATCCGGATGCTGAGGGCCGCGGTGTTCGCCGCGGTCTGTGTCGTGCTGGCCGGAGCAGGTCATACGTTCGCCTCCTGCGCATCCGTTCCGCTGTGGACCCTGGGCGCCGGTTTCCTCGGGGTCCTCGTGTGCGCGGCACCGCTCGCCGGGCGGACCCGCTCGCTGCCGGGCATCGTCGCTCTGCTGGCCGTCGGCCAGACAGTCCTGCACACCCTGTTCGGACTCGGGCAGCACGCCATGTCGTCCACTGGGGCCACCACGGCCGCCACCACGGACACCGCCCTGGTCGCCCGCGCCGCCCGTCTGCTGTGCGGGGTGCCGCTCGCGACGATCAGTCCGGCCCAGGCCCAGCGGATCCTCGCCGACGCGCGGATCGGTGCGGGCGGTACCGGGACGGCCGGTCCGGGGACGGCCGGTTCGGGGACCAGCGCGGGCATGGACATGGCGTCCATGAACCACCCGGCGGACGCCCTCGCCTCCCCCGGATCGTTCACCACCCTGCTGCCGACGCTGCCCATGCTGCTCGGGCACGTCCTCGCGGCCGTCGCCACCGGCTGGCTGCTGCGCCGGGGAGACCTCGCCCTGCTGCGCCTGATGCGGCTGTCCGCACACGGCGTGGCCGAGGGGGCGCTCGTACGGTCCCTGCGCGGGGCGCTCGCGCTGGCGCGCGCACTCCGTACGGGCCTTCCGGGTACGCCCGGCACGGCGCCGCCCGCCCCGCGCGCGTGGACCCTTGTCCCCCTCGGGCCGACCGACACCCAGCTGCAGCACACGGTGATCCGGCGCGGGCCGCCGACCGCCCCGCTCGTACTCGCCGCCTGACACGACGCGACCGCTCGCCGTCGGAGCCCAGGGTCTTCACATCCCGGGGTCCGAGGGTCGGAGAGAGGCCGCCGTCGTGCGGCACGCGCACGCGTGTGCACCGTTTCGCACCCGCGTCCCTCTTCCTTTCCGACCAGTCGCACTCTCCGACCTGCCGCGCTGTCCGAAACGTCGGACTCTTCGGCCCGTCAGACCTCACCCGAAGTGGAGCGCCTTCCGACATGAAGGTTTCCCGTATCGCCGCCACCGCCGCCGTCGCCGGTGCCACCGTCCTCGCCCTGTCCGGCCCCGCCTTCGCGCACGTCACCGTGTCGGCCGAGGGCACCGCCGCCAAGGGCGGCTACGCGACCGTCAACTTCAAGGTGCCGAACGAGCGCGACAACGCCTCGACCACCAAGCTCGAAGTCAGCTTCCCGACCGACCACCCGCTCGCCTCGGTGATGCCGCAGCCCATCGACGGCTGGACCGTCAAGGTCACCAAGTCCAAGCTGGCCAAGCCCCTCGAGCTGCACGGCGAGAAGATCTCCGAGGCCGTCTCCAAGGTCACCTGGACCGCCACCGGCAAGGGCGTCGAGCCCGGCTACTTCCAGAAGTTCCCCCTCTCCATGGGCCAGCTGCCCGAGGACACCGACGAACTCGTCTTCAAGGCGCTGCAGACGTACTCCAACAAGGAGGTCGTCCGCTGGATCGAGGTCGAGAAGGACGGCGCCGAGGAGCCCGACAACCCCGCTCCGGTGCTCGCGCTGTCCGCCGCCACCGGGAGCCACCACGGCGCCTCCTCGACCGCTGAGGAGTCCGCCGCGGCCTCCGCGGCGCCCGCCGAGCAGGCCGCCGCGAAGACCACGACCACCGCCGCCGAGCCCGCAGACAGCAGCGACACCACCGCGCGGGTGCTGGGTGTCGTCGGCATCGTCGTCGGTGTCGCGGGTGTCGCGTTCGGCGTGCTGGCCGGCCGCCGCCGCACCACCGTCTGACCTCCGCTCACCTCCGGTGCGCGCCGGGGGCGTGCGGTTGTGCCGTACGCCCCCGGTTGTCCCGTACACCCCCTCGGGTGTTCGCCGGACCTCCCACGAACCACACCTCCGGGAAACCTCCTTATGCGCAAGAAGCTGTTCGCCGCGTCCGCCCTGCTCGTCGCGGCCACCCTGACCCTCTCCGCCTGCGGCAGCGGCGACGACTCCAAGTCCGTCGCCGATGTGTCCGTCGAGGCCGGCTCGGACAAGGCGGCCACGATCCTCGACCAGCCGTTCGAGAAGCCCGACCTGGTGCTCACCGACACCCACGGCAAGCCGTACGACTTCCGCGCGGAGACCAAGGGCCGGCCCACACTCATTTACTTCGGCTACACCAACTGCCCAGACGTCTGCCCGCTGACGATGAGCAACATCGCCGTCGCCAAGAAGCAGCTCCCCCCGGCCGAGCAGGACAAGCTCCGCATCGTGTTCGTCACCACCGACCCGAAGCGGGACACCCCGGCAGCGCTGGGCAAGTGGCTCAAGGGGATCGACCCCCAGGTGATCGGTCTGACCGGCGACTTCGCCACCATCCAGGCCGGCGCCCGCACCCTGGGCATCTCCATCGAGCCGACGTCGAAGGACAAGAACGGCAAGACGATCTCGATGCACGGCACCCAGGTCATCGCGTTCTCCCCGAAGACCGACGGCGGCTATGTCCTGTACGGCGAGGACGCCACCGTCGACGACTACACCAAGGACCTCCCCAAGATCATCAAGGGGCAGAACCCGTGAGGTCTGTGAGGTCTGTGAAGTCCATGAGGTCCGGCGGGTCCGCGAGGTCCGTGAGGCGTCTCTCCGTCGCGACGGCGGCCGCGCTCGCCGGGGCGCTCGCCCTCTCCGGGTGCGGGAGTTCGGACTCCGGGGACTCCTCGGACACGGCCGGCCTGGCCGTCGGCGCCGCCTACATGCCCCAGCCCGTCTCCGACTCCATGGCGGCCGGATTCCTCGTCATCACCAACAAGGGCGCCGCCGGTGACGTGCTCACCCGCGTCACCAGCGAGGTCGCGGGCGACGTCACCATGCACAAGACCGTCGGGCAGACCATGGAGGAGGCCCAGCGCCTCGACATCCCGGCCCACGGCGAACTCGTCCTCCAGAGCGGCGGAGACCATCTGATGTTCGAGCAGCTCAAGCGCAAGCCGCGCGAGGGCGAGGAGGTCTCCGTGCGGCTGCACTTTGCCAAAACCTCGCCGATCACCATCGAGATGCCGGTGAAGTCGGCGACGTACAACCCGAAGACCGGACACTGAGACCGAGGGAGGGATCACCGTGACACAGACCATCGCACCCCGCGTACGGCCCCTGGTGCTGCTGTTCCTCGCGGTCGCCGCCGCGCTGCTCGCCGGGCTGGCCGGCGCCGCGCCGGTCTCCGCACACGCCGCGCTCACCGGCAGCGCCCCGCAGCAGGGTGTGGTGGTCGACAAGGCCCCGACCCAGGTGACGCTGACCTTCTCCGAGAAGGTCGCGTTCTCCGACGGGGCGTTCCGCGTGCTCGACCCCAAGGGCAAGCGCGTCGACACCGGCAAGGCGACCGAGCTGGGCGGCACGACGTACGGCGTCCCGCTCCACGCCGGGCTGCCCGACGGCACGTACACCGTCGCCTACCAGGTCGTCTCGGCGGACAGCCACCCCGTCGCCGGCGCCTTCACCTTCTCCGTCGGCGCCCCCTCCGTCACCTCCGTCTCGGTCTCCGACCAGACGGCCGGCGGCGGAGTCGTCGGCGCCCTCTACGGCTTCGGCCGGTACGTCTCGTACGCCGGCTTCATCGTCATGGTCGGCGGCGCCGCCTTCGTCCTCGCCTGCTGGCCGCGCGGCTCCGGCGTACGCGCGGTGCAGCGGCTCGTCGTCTCCGGGTGGCTCGCGATGACCGCGGCCACACTCGCGCTGCTGCTGATGCGCGGCTCGTACACCGGCTCCGGCAAAGTCGGCGACATCTTCGACCTGGGGCTCCTCGGGGACGTCCTCCAGACCAAGACGGGCGCCGCCCTCGTCTCCCGGCTGCTGCTCCTCGCGGCCGGCGCGCTGTTCATCGCGGTCCTCTTCGGCGCGTACGCCCGGCCCGTGACGGACGACAGCGAGGACGGGGAGGAGCAGGACGAGAGTTCCGCGCGCCGGGATCTCACCTTCGGGCTCGGCATCGGCGGCGGTGTCGTGGCGATCGGCCTCGCCGCCACCTGGGCGCTGGCCGAACACGCCTCGACCGGCCTCCAGCCCAACATCGCGATGCCCGTCGACGTCCTGCACCTGGTGGCCGTCGCCATCTGGCTCGGCGGCCTCACGGCACTTCTGGTCGCGCTGTTCCGAGCACCCGCGGACACCCCGATCGAGGGTTCGGCCGTACGCCGCTTCTCACGCGTCGCCTTCGGCAGTGTGCTGGCGCTGGTCGCGACCGGCATCTACCAGTCGTGGCGCCAGCTCGGCTCCTGGTCGGCGTTCACCGACACCTGGTACGGACAGCTGCTGCTCATCAAGATCGGTCTGGTCGTCGTCCTCGTCGGCATCGCCTACATCTCGCGCCGCTGGACCTCACAGCTGCCGGAGACCGCCGCGACCGAGGCGGCACAGCCCGCGGAGGACGAGACGGCCGACCCCGAGAAGGAGACGGTCGCCGCAGGGGCAGCGGGCGGCTCGGACGCCAAGCGCGCCGCCCAGCTCGCCCGGCAGCAGGCGGCCGTCGACACCGCTCGGCTCAAGCGGCTGCGCAACGCCGACCCACTGCGTTCGGGGCTGCGCCGCTCGGTGCTCGCCGAGGCGGGCGTCGCCGTCGTCCTGCTCGCCGTGACGACCGTACTGACGTCCACCGAACCGGGCCGGACGGAACAGGAGGCCAAGGCCGCCGCCTCGGCATCCTCCTCGTCGTCGTCCTCTTCTTCCTCCTCGGACACGGACGGGACGGGTGCGCTGACCCTGGACATGCCCTTCGACACCGGCGGCCAGGACGGCAAGGGCCTCGTACGGCTCGACATCAACCCCGCGCGCGTCGGCGGCAACGTCATGCATGTGTATGTGGAGCGGCCCAACGGCAGGGCCTTCGACGTCCCCGAGGTGAAGGTCGCCTTCACCCTCACCGCCAAGAGCATCGGGCCGCTGCCCGTGAACCCGGACCGCATCGCCACCGGCCACTGGACGGCGAACGAGGTCCAGATCCCCATGGCCGGCGACTGGAAGATCGCCGTGACCGTGCGGACCTCCGACATCGACCAAGTGACCGTCGACAAGAACGCGCAGATCGGCTGAACCGCACCATGGCTGACCAGTCCTCCAACCAGTCCACCAGGGAAAGCAGCAAGAAAGGCACTAAGGAAGGCGACGGGGTGAGTGCCGTGGGAACCCTCCTGGAGAACGCCGAAGGAGACGGCGCAGGGCACGGCGAGCAGGGCATCTCGCGGCGGCGGCTGCTCGGTACCGCCGGTGCCACCGGGCTCGTGCTCGGTGCGGCGGGCGGGGCCACCGGCTATGCGGTCGGCTCCGCCGACGCCGACTCCTCCGGCTCCCCCGGCCAGTCCCCGGCGCTCGCTTCGGTGGGCGCGGACATGGCGAAGTTTCACGTGAAACATCAGGTCGGCATCACCGACGCCGTCCAGGCCCGCGGCCACCTCGTCGCCTTCGATCTGGCGGCGGGCGCGGGCCGCAAGGAAGCCGCCGCGCTGCTGCGCCGCTGGTCCGACACTGCCCAGCGGCTCATGGCGGGCGAGGCCGCCGCGCACGACGACACAGATATCGCCCGGGACGCGGGCCCGTCGTCCCTGACGGTCACCTTCGGCTTCGGATACGGCTTCTTCGCCCGCACCGGGCTGGAGAAGCAACGCCCGGTGGCGCTCGACCCGCTCCCCGACTTCTCCTCCGACCACCTCGACAAGGCCCGCAGCAACGGCGATCTGTGGGTCCAGATCGGCGCGAACGACGCCCTGGTGGCCTTCCACGCCTTGCGCGCGATCCAGAAGGACGCGGGCAGCGCGGCCCGCGTCCGCTGGCAGATGAACGGCTTCAACCGGTCGCCGGGCGCCACCGCGCAACCGATGACCGCCCGGAACCTGATGGGCCAGATCGACGGCACCCGCAATCCGAAGCCGTCCGAGCCCGACTTCGACAAGCGCATCTTCGTGCCCGCGTCCGGCGAACCGTCCTGGATGGCCAACGGCTCCTACGCCGTCGTACGCCGGATCCGCATGCTCCTCGACGACTGGGAGAAACTGTCGCTCAAGCAGCAGGAGGACGTCATCGGGCGGCGGAAGGCGAACGGGGCGCCGCTCAGCGGGGGGACAGAGACGACCCCGATGGACCTGGAGAAGGTCGACGCCAACGGCGATCTGGTGGTCCCCATCAACGCCCACGCCCGGATCACCCGCCCCGACGAGAACGGGGGCGCGGCCATCCTGCGGCGCCCCTTCTCCTTCCACGACGGGATCGGGGCGGACGGGGCCCCCGACGCGGGGCTCCTTTTCGTCTGCTGGCAGGCCGACCCACTGCGCGGCTTCGTCCCCGTGCAACGCAAGCTCGACCGGGGGGACGCACTGTCGACGTTCATCAGGCACGAGTCGAGCGGGTTGTTCGCGGTGCCGGGCGGGGCGGCGGAGGGGGAGTACGTGGGGCAGCGGCTGCTGGAGGGGTGAGGTTGGGGGGCGGGCTGGGCCCCCTCCCCGCACCTCGGGGGCAGCGGGCCCGGACCCCGGTCACCCGCCGCGACAGCCGCACGGACCCCGGTCGCCCGTGGGGCAGCGCCTGCTGGAGAGGCGACACCGGGGTGGCCGACTGGGCCCCGGCACCTCCGGGGCAGCGGGGCCGGGCCCCGGTCGCCCGTGGGCAGCGGCTGCTGGAGGGGGCGACACCCGAAGGGGGCGGGCTGGGCCCCTTTCGGCGCCTCCGGGCAGCAGCCCGGACTCCGCTCACCCACCAGGGCAGCGTCTACTGGAAGGGGCGACACCCGGGTGGCCGACTGTGCCCCGTCACCTCCGGAGCCGCAGGCCCGGACCGGTCACCCGCCGGCGCAGCCGCTCTGGCCCCGGGTCGCCGGCGGGCAGCTGCCCCGGACCGGTCACCCGCCGGGGCAGCCGCACGGACCCCCGGTCGGCTGCCGGGCAGCGCGTGCTGGAGAGGGCGACAGCAGGGTGGCCAGCTAGGCCCCGTCACCCCCAGGCAGCAGACCCGGACCCCGGTCACCCACCGGGGCAACGCCTGCAGGAGGTGGCGACACCAGGGTGGCCAGCTAGGCCCCCGGCACCTCTGGGGCAGCGGGCCCGGTGCCGGTCACTCGCCGAGGCAGCGGCGGCTGCTGGAGAGGGGTGACACCGGGGTGGCCGGCTGGGCTCCGGCATCTCCGGGCAGTAGGCCAGGGCCGGTCACCTGCCGGGACAGCCGCACGGACCCCGGGCGCCCGCCGGGCAGCGGCCCGGGGTCGGTCGCCCGCCGCGGCAGCCGCACGGACCCCGGTTGACCGCCGGGCAGCGGCCCGGGGTCGGGCGGCCGTCGGGGCAGCGGCTCGGAGCCCGGCCGGGTGGCAGCCCCTTGGACGCGTGCGTCGGGTTCGGTAAGGGCCATTAGGGTGAGAGCATGCCAGCCAGCTACGCGTATCTCGGCCCCGAGGGCACCTTCACCGAGGTTGCCCTGCGCACGCTTCCGGAGACGGCCACCCGAGAGCTGATCCCGATGGTGTCGGTGCCGGCCACGCTCGACGCGGTCCGCAGCGGGGAGGTCGAGGCCGCGTTCGTGCCGATCGAGAACTCCGTCGAGGGCGGTATCACCACCACGCTCGACGAGCTGGTGGCGGGCTCCCCGCTGATGATCTACCGCGAGGTGCTGCTGTCGATCACCTTCGCGCTGCTGGTCAGACCCGGCACCAAGCTGTCCGAGATCAAGACCGTCACCGCCCACCCCGCCGCGCAGTCGCAGACCCGCAACTGGATGAAGATCAACCTCCCGGACGTGACCTGGGAGTCGTCGGCCTCGAACGCGGACGGGGCCCGGCTGGTGCAGGAGGGCCGCTACGACGCCGCCTTCGCGGGCGAGTTCGCCGCCGCCCGGTACGGATTGGAAGCCCTGGAGACCGGCATCCACGACGCCGAGAACGCGCAGACCCGGTTCGTCCTGGTCGGCAGGCCCGCCCGGCCCGCCGCGCCGACCGGCGCGGACAAGACGTCCGTCGTCATCTGGCAGCGCGACGACCACCCCGGTGGACTGCGTGATCTGCTGGGCGAGTTCGCCGTCCGGGGCGTCAACCTGATGTTGCTCCAGTCCCGGCCGACCGGTCAGGGCATCGGCAACTACTGCTTCGCCATTGACGCCGAGGGCCACATCTCGGACCGGAAGGTCGCCGAGGCGCTGATGGGGCTGAGGCGGATCTGTCTCAAGGTGCGGTACCTGGGTTCGTACCCGCGTGCGGACATCGGCGTGGAGGATGTCCGCGCCCCGCTGCCGGGGACGTCGGACGAGGAGTTCGTGACGGCCGCCGACTGGGTGGCGCGCTGCCAGGACGGCCGCTTCTAGCCGGTCTACGGCCGCCCGAGCCAGTCCTACCAGCCGATTTCCGTTATCCACAGAAGTTATCCACAGGCTGGCTTCTCGACCTGGGGACAAGTCGACAACAGAACACCACTCTGTCGACAAGTCGCCCTACAGGCCGCCACCCCATCCACAGCCCGGCATCCCACCCTTCGTCCACCCGTTTCCCTGGCGTAACTCCCCGGGGTTACGCATTTCCACCCGAAAGTGGGCGTGAGGGTGGTTTGCTTCGGGAATTGGTCATCTCGAGGACATCTTTCGAAACGATCACTTCCGTAATCCACAGATCTTTCGCACAGCCTGTGGATAACTCACCCCGGGTGTGGATTACTGAGGACGGCCCCACCCTCAAGTCCCCTCCGCCACAAGGGATTCGGGTCAACCGGGAACCACCACCCGCCCCCTTTCAGGGAATCCCGGCCCACCCCTTGACGACCCCCGAATAGGTCGACATTTCGGGCAAATGGCAACACGGGGTGCGCGGGGAAATACCGAGTCGTGAGCGCCGACCCCGCACCGGTAGCCTTGGAGGGTGATTGACCTTCGCCTGCTCCGTGAGGACCCCGACCGTGTGCGCGCTTCGCAGCGTGCCCGTGGAGAGGACGTCGCGCTCGTCGACGCTCTCCTGTCCGCCGACGAGCGGCGCAGGGCGTCCGGCGTCCGCTTCGACGAGCTGCGTTCCGAGCAGAAGGCGCTCGGCAAGCTGATCCCCAGGGCCTCGGGCGACGAGAAGGCCGAACTGCTGGCCAAGGCCGGGCAGCTCGCCTCCGACGTCAAGGCGGCCGACGCCGAGCAGCACGAGGCCGACGAGGAGGCCAAGAAGCTCCTCCTCCAGCTGGGCAACCTGGTCCACCCGGACGTCCCGGTCGGCGGCGAGGAGGACTTCGTCGTCCTGGAGACGCACGGCACGATCCGCGACTTCGGCGCCGAGGGCTTCGAACCCAAGGACCACCTGGAGCTGGGCGAGGCACTGGGCGCCATCGACGTCGAGCGGGGCGCCAAGGTGTCCGGCTCGCGCTTCTACTACCTCACCGGCGTCGGCGCGCTCCTCGAACTCGCCCTCGTCAACGCGGCGATCGCGCAGGCCACGGAGGCCGGCTTCACGCCGATGCTGACCCCGGCGCTGGTCCGCCCGCGCGCGATGGAGGGCACCGGCTTCCTCGGCCAGGCCGCGGAGAACGTGTACCACCTGGAGAAGGACGACTACTACCTGGTCGGCACCTCCGAGGTCCCCCTCGCCGCGTACCACATGGACGAGATCCTCGACGCCGACAAGCTTCCGCTGCGGTACGCCGGCTTCTCGCCGTGCTTCCGCCGCGAGGCCGGTACGTACGGCAAGGACACGCGAGGCATCTTCCGCGTGCACCAGTTCGACAAGGTCGAGATGTTCTCGTACGTCGACCCGGCGGACGCGGAGAACGAGCACCAGCGTCTCCTGGACTGGGAGAAGCAGTGGCTGACCGGCCTCGAACTGCCCTTCCAGGTCATCGACGTGGCCTCGGGCGACCTGGGCGCGTCCGCCTCGCGCAAGTTCGACTGCGAGGCGTGGATCCCGACCCAGGGCAAGTACCGCGAGCTGACCTCGGCCTCCAACTGCGACGGTTTCCAGGCCCGGCGCCTGTCCGTGCGGATGCGCGACACCAGCGAAGGCAAGAACAGGGTGCAGCCGCTGGCGACGCTCAACGGCACGCTGTGCGCCGTACCGCGCACGATCGTGGCGATCCTGGAGAACCACCAGCTGGCCGACGGTTCGGTGCGTGTACCCGAGGTGCTGCGCCCGTACCTGGGCGGCAGGGAGCTGCTGGAGCCGGTCTCCAAGTGACCGACGCCGCTGGGCCCTTCCCCTACCGGCTCGTCGCGACCGACCTCGACGGAACGCTTCTGCGCTCCGACGACTCGGTCTCGGCGCGCACCCGTGAGGCACTCGCCGCGGCCACCTCGGCGGGCGCCGCGCACATCGTCGTCACCGGCCGAGGGGTGCGCTGGACCCGGCACATCCTGGACGAACTGGGCTACGAGGGCCTCGCGGTCTGCGGCCAGGGCGCACAGGTGTACGACGCCGGGGCGCATCGGCTGCTGACGTCGATCACCCTGGACCGGCAGCTGGCCTCGCTGGCGCTGGCGAAGATCGAGGCGGAGGTCGGGCCACTGTTCCTGGCGGCGAGCCGGGCGGGCCTCGACGGCGAGGTGGTGGTGGGGCCGGGCTACGCGGGCGTGGGCTCGCTGCCCTTCGTACCGCTGACGGACCCGTCGGACCTCTGGACCGAGCCGCTGGGCAAGATCTACGTCCAGCATCCGACCCTGTCCAGCGACGAGCTCACCGAGGTCGCCGCGCGGACGGCGGGTGGTTTCGTCACGGTCACCATGGCCGGCGAGGGGATAGTGGAACTCCTCCCCCTGGGCCTGTCCAAGGCGAGGGGCCTGTCCCTGGCGGCCCGCCGACTGGGCCTGAAGCCCGCGGACACGATCGCCTTCGGCGACATGCCCAACGACATCCCGATGTTCACCTGGTCGGCACACGGCGTGGCAATGGCCAACGCCCACACCGAACTGCGCGCGATGGCGGACGAGGTGACGTCATCAAACGACGAGGACGGCATCGCGACGGTGCTGGAACGGCTTTTGCCATAGCCCGCCGCCCGCCACGACCGGGCCGCGGAACCGGGGCGGGGCCACGAGCTCCCGGCGAGCGCCGAGTACCGGAGGCGGGGGTGACGGCGGTTGGCAGGGGCCGTAAACCGGGGACCGGAGGCTGAGCGCCGGGCGCTGGGCGCTGGAGGCCGGGGGCCGGCCCCCGGAGGCCTCCGGGGGCCGGGCTGGAGGCCGGGGGCCCGGGCGCTGGAGGCCGTGGCCTGGAGGCCGGAGGCCGAGCGCCAGGGGCCGGGGCCTGGAGGCCGGAGGCCGAGCATCGGAGGCTGAGCACCAGGGGCCGGGGCCTGGAGGCCGGAGGCCGAGCATCGGAGGCTGAGCACCAGGGGCCGGGGACCGAAGGCGGAGCGCCAGAGCCGGGGAGCGCAGGCCGAGCGCCGGGCGCCGGAGTCCGTTGGGCGGTGGCCGAGTACCGAGCGCCCGAGCGCCGAGGACCGGCGGCTGAACGCCAGGGACCGAGGACCGCAGGCCGGAGGCTGAGCACCGGGGCCGGAGGCTGGCGGCCCAGCGCCAGGGGCCCGGGACCGAAGGCCGAGCGCCAGGCGCCGTTGGGCGAGGGCCGAACACCGAGGGGCCGGAGGCTGGCGCCGGGGACCGCCGGCCGAGCACCAGGGGCCCGGGACCGAAGGCCGAGTGCCGGGGGCCGTTGGTCGAGGGCCAGGTGCCGGGGGCCGTCGGTCGAGGGCCAGGGGCCGGGCGCCGGGGACCGGCGGCTGAGCGCCAGGGGTCGGGGACCGAAGGCCGAGCGCCAGAGGTCGGAGCTGAGCACCAGGGGCCGGAGGCTGGCGGCCTAGCACCGGGGCGCCGGAGGCCGTTGGCCGAGGGCCGGAGGCTGGTGCCGGGGGCCGGCGGCCGAGCGCCAGGGACCGGGGACCGAAGGCCGAGCACCGGGGCGCCGGAGGCCGTTGGCCGAGTGCCGAGCGCCGGCGACCGGCGGCTGAGCGCCAGGGACCGGGAACTGCAGGCCGGAGACTGAGCACCGGGGGCCGGGAGCCGTTGGCCGAGGGCTGGCGGGCAAGGCCGGAGGTCGAGCACCGGGGGCCGTTGGCCGTCGCATCGGCGGCGGGACCGGAGCTGGAGGCCTGGGCCGGTGGCTGCGGTCCTGAGCCGGAGGTCGAATCGGGAGTTGGTGGCCGGAAGTCGGACGTGAGTCGGCGGAGAGCGATGGTGTGAGTCGGCGGAGAGAGATGGTGTGAGCCGGTGGGTGGGGGGCCTGGGAGGGCGGCCCGCGCGAAGTGGATCGCGCGCTCGAAGTGGCCGCCCCGGGCAGCTCCCCCTGCTGAGCGGGCCCGCCGGAGGTAGTGACGCTCCGAGCCCGCCGCGGGCTGCCCTGAAGGAAGCCGCGCCGACCGCCGTGCATCGGCGTCGCGCGGCTCCGCTCCCAGAACCCGACCCCAGAACACCGGACAGATCCGGCGTACTGGACACAACTACTGTGCCCGTAGGGCGAGTCGGGCGCCACCGAATAAAACTGGTGACCGACGCTCAAGGTCGGCCAGGGCCTTACTTCCTGCGCCACCAGCGGCGACGCGACTTGCTGAAGAACCAGCCTGCCGGGGGCTCGTCGGACCGCCAGGGCTGCGGCTCCGGCGCCTCCTCGCGCCACCGCGCCGCGAGCATCCGGGCGCGGGCGGACGGTTCGGCGGTTTCGGCGGAACGTATGAAGCCCTCGTCGAGGACCAACTCGTCCCAGGTGTCCCTGTCCCCTGCCATCCCCGTTCCTCCTCGCCCCGCGTCCCCGTGTGTCCAGTCTGCCCGGACGTGCGTGAAGTCCCCGTCAAGAGAGCGTGCCGGGCCCGAGCCCGGCCTACTCCTCACCGGTCGGCGTCAGCGTGCGCAGCTTCTGGCCGGCGTACCAGGTGGCGAGGGCCGTGACCCCGATGAGCAGGACCGTCGCCGTGGTCAGGCCGACGTCCGAGGTGACCAGATCGCCGCCGGTGACCTTGTGACCGACGGCCAGCGCCCACTGCTGGACGCTCAGCGTGCGCGCCCCGGGCACCAGGGAGCCGAACAGGGCCTCCCAGACCAGGGCGTAGACGAGCCCGAAGACCACCGCGTGCCGCGACACCGTGCCGAGCAGCAGGAAGAGCGCGGCGTAGGCGATGGAGGCGACCAGCGCGGCGACCGTGTAGGCGACGGCGACCTGCTGGCCGTTGCCGTTGAGGATCAGCCCGGCGACGAACGTCGGCACCGCCGAGAACGCCATGGTGACGCCGATCGCGACGATCAGCTTGGTGTAGATGATCTTGGGCCGCTTGAGCGGCTTGGAGAGCAGGTACACCACGGAACCGTCGTCGATCTCCGGCCCGATCGCGCCGGTGCCCGCGATGACGCCGATGATCGGCACCATCGTGGCGAGCGCGAGTCCGCCCAGTACGTCCGCCGCCGTCTGGTCGTCGGCGCCGACAAGGGCCCGTACCGCGACGGCGATCACGATGAGCAGCAGGGGCAGCGCGCCGAGGATGAGGGCCCGGCGGCGGCCGAGCAGAGCCCGGTAGGTGAGCCGGGCGACTGTGGGGTCGTACATTTTCGGCCTCCTACGCGGCGACGAGATACGAGAACACGGATTCGAGGGACTCGTCGGACGGCGAGACCGTGAGCAGCCGGATGCCGTGGTCCTTGGCAACGCGGGGCAGCAGCGCGGTGAAGCGGCCGAAGTCGACGGCCTGGATGCGCAGCGCGCCCTCCGCGAGGTCCACCTCGATGCCGGAGGTCGACGGGTCCGCGATCAGCGCGGCGGCGAGTGCTCGGTCGTCGCTGGAGCGTACGAGGTAGCGGTGCGGACGGTCGGTCATCAGACGGCGGATGCGGCGGAAGTCGCCGCTGGCCGCGTGCCGTCCGGCGACGACGACCTCGATATGGGCGGCCAGTTGTTCGACCTCTTCAAGGATGTGCGAGGAGAACAGCACCGTGCGGCCCTCGGCGCCCATCCTGCGCAGCAGGTCCATGAGCTGCATGCGCTGGCGCGGGTCCATGCCGTTGAAGGGTTCGTCGAGCAGGAGGAGCGAAGGGTCGTGCACAAGGGCGCTCGCCATCTTCACGCGCTGGCGCATGCCCTTGGAGTACGTCGAGATCTTGCGGTCCTGCGCGTACTCCATCTCGACCGTGGCGAGCGCCCGCCCGGCCGCCTTGGCGCCCAGTCCGTGCAGCTCGGCGTTGGCGACGACGAACTCACGGCCGGTCAGGAAGTCGTACATCGCCTCGCGCTCGGGGACGATGCCGATGTGCTTGTAGATCTGCTCGTTGCGCCACACGGGCTGTCCGTCGAGGGTGACGGTGCCGGTGGAGGGGGCCAGGAAGCCGCCCATCATGTTGATGAGGGTGGACTTTCCGGCGCCGTTGGGGCCGAGGAGGCCGGTGACGCCGGGGCCGATCGTCATCGTGATGTCGTTGACCGCCACCACGTTGCCGAACCAGCGCGAGACGTGGTCGATGTTGAGCGTGGTCACAGTCCGACCTTTCGGTAGCGGCGCATCAGAAGGCCGTAGCTGCCGGCGATGAGCCCCAGGACGGCGAGGAGGAAGACGACACCTTCGCCGGTGCCGGGGCCCGTCCCGCCGGGGTAGGCGGACGTCGCGCCCAGGAAGGCCGTCTGCACCCCGTCGATGAGCGTGATGGGCGAGAACAGGCCGATCCAGGGGACGGCACTGGTGCTGCCCTGCGCGTCGGCGATGGCCTGGAGCGTGGACACCGCCCCGTAGGAGATGGTCAGTACGGCGATGACGGCCGCGATGCCGAAACCGCGGCGCGGGGTGACCGCCGAGATGACGAGGCCGATACCGGCGAACAGCAGCGAGAGCAGTGCCACGGAGACGAGCCCCTGAAGGAATCCCGCCGTCTGGTCGGCGAAGTCGAGTTTGGCCAGCAGGGCGCCGGCATAGAGCACGACCAGCGGCACCGCAGTGATGAGGAACAGGGCCGAGGCCAGCGCCGCGAACTTCGCCCGTACGTAGTCAGCCGTCTCGATCGGGCGCGAGAAGTACAGCGGTACGGTCTTGAAGCGCAGGTCGCGGGAGACGGCCTGGGGGGCCTGCGAGGCGACGTACAGGCCGATGACCGCCTGCATGATGACCGCGTAGTTCGTGTACTCGACGGGCAGCTTGGTGGCCTTGGTGGCGACCGCGACGGCCACCATGATGGCCGCCGGGGCGCACATCACCGCGAAGAGCACCATCGGCAGCACCTTGGACTTCACCGAGCGGCCGAGACCGTAGGCGCCGCGCAGGGACTGCGAGTAGAGCGAACGGCGGGCGTACGCGCGGCCCAGACGCGGGCCGTCGTACGAGCGGTAGCCGATGTTGTGGATGCGGGACTGGGCGCCCGCCTGTGCCGGGGTCTGCTCAACCGCCATGGCCGACCGCCTCCTTTCCCGCGCTGTCCTGTGCGGTGCTCCGTGGTGTGACGCTCTGCTGTTCGTCGCTGTCGGTGAAGACCTCGGAGATGTGGTGCCTGCGCTGTTCCATGCGCACCAGGCCGAGGCCGAGGTCGGCGACCGTGTCCCGGACGAGGTCGTAGGTGTCCTCGCCCTGGGCGGTGAGCAGGAGGATGTGTCCGGCGCCGGGCAGGCCGCTGCCGTCGTGGGTGGCCACCCCGCGCGCGTGGAGCGCGTCGCGCACCGCGGCGGTGCCGTCCGGATGGTCGTCGGTGTCGGTCACCTCGATGGCGAGGATGGCCGTGGACTGCGTGAAGTCCGTGGTGGAGCTGGACCGCAGCAGCTTGCCGCCGTCGACGACCACCACGTGGTCGCAGGTGCGCTCCAGCTCGCCGAGCAGGTGCGAGGTGACCAGCACCGAGATACCGAAGTCGGTGTGGATACGGCGGATCAGGCCGAGCATCTCGTCGCGGCCGACCGGGTCCAGGCCGTTGGTCGGCTCGTCGAGGAACACCAGCTGCGGGTCGTGGACCAGGGCCTGGGCGAGCTTGACGCGCTGCTTCATGCCGGTCGAGTAGCCGCCGATGGGGCGGTAGCGCTCCTCGTAGAGGCCGACATGGCGCAGGGTGTCCGCGGTGCGCTCGCGGGCGGCGGCCGGCGGGAGCCCGGACATGCGCGCCATGTGCACGACGAACTCGGTGGCCGAGACGTCGGGCGGCAGGCAGTCGTGCTCGGGCATGTAGCCGACGCGCTCGCGGATGGCGCCGCCCTCGGTGGCGACGTCGAGGCCGAGCACGCTGGCGCGGCCCTCCGTGGCGGGAGACAGACCCAGCAGGATCTTGATCAGGGTGGATTTGCCGGCGCCGTTGGCTCCGACGAGTCCGGTCACACCGGGTCCGATGTCCATGGAGAGCCGGTCGAGCGCGGTCACCCGGGGGAACCGCTTGCTCAGGCTTTCGGTCGCGATCACAGTCACGTCCTCGACGTTAGTGGCGCACACCACACCGGTCGTCAACCCGGAGAGCTGTCTCGGCATCCACCTTCAGTCGTACGGGCCCGTAGGGGTCCCCCTCAGGTCGAACAACCGGCGAGGGTTATCCACAGACAGGCGTTCGACTGTTGACGCACGCTCTAACAAGTGCCAGATTCGCGAGATCAAGTTACGGACACGTAGCGCGGTCGATGGGGACGGTGGACGGCGGCAATGGCGAGGGCGGAGGCAGGCGGACCCACCGGCGGGCCGACGGGGGAACGGGTCCGCGGGTCGGCCGGGGAACTGGCCGGGTTCCGGCGGGTGCAACGGCTGGCGTACGAGTGTGCGGAGGCCGTGGCGGCGCGGCTCGAGCCGGGGATCACCGAGCGCGATGCGGCCCGGATGCAGCGGGAGTGGCTGCGCCAGCGGGGTGTGCGCGACTGGTTCCATCTGCCCTTCGCCTGGTTCGGCGACCGTACGGCGTTCGTGAACTTCCGCCTCCCGTTCCAGTTCTTCCCGACCGGCCGCCGGCTGGAGCCCGGGATGCCGTTCATCCTGGACCTGGCCCCGATCCACCGGGGTTTCGCGGCGGACATCGGCTACTCCGGCTCGCTGGGCGCCAACCCGGTGCAGGAGCGGCTGATGGCCGACCTCGAGGCGCACCGCGAGCTGATCCTGCGCGAGGTGCGCGAGCGGCGCCCGCTGCGCGAGATCTACGAGGACGTGGACCGTCTCATGGTCCGCCAGGGCTATGCCAACCGGCATCGCGCGTATCCCTTCGGGGTGATCGCGCACAAGGTCGACCGGGTGCGTGAACGGGTCTGGTCGCCGCGGCTGTTCGGGTTCGGTACGCAGTCCCTGAAGGGTCTGGCGGGCGACGCGCTGCGCGGCCACCGCGAGGGCTGGTCGCCGCTGTGGTCGCCGTACCGCTTCTCCGACCACCCGCCGCAGCCGGGCCTGTGGGCGGTCGAACCGCATCTCGGATTCCGGGGAACGGGGGCGAAGTTCGAGGAGATCCTGGTCGTCACGGACTCCGCGGACCCGTTGGAGAGCGCGTTCTGGCTGGACGACGATCTGCCGCACGTGCGGCGCTGGACGGAGGCGAAGTGACGGTCGACGGTGCGCGTGAGCGCCGGGTACGGACGGGCGGGATCGAGCTGTGCGTCGCCGAGCTGGGGAACCCGGCGGACCCCACGGTGATCCTCGTGCACGGTTATCCGGACAGCATGGAGGTGTGGTCGGAGGTCTCCGCGCGCCTCGCCGACCGCTTCCACGTCGTGCTGTACGACGTGCGCGGCCACGGCCGTTCGACCGCGCCGCGCCCCCTGCGCGGCGGCTTCACCCTGGAGAAGCTGACCGACGACTTCCTGGCGGTCGCCGACGCGGTCAGCCCGGACCGGCCGGTGCATCTGGTCGGGCACGACTGGGGATCGGTGCAGGCCTGGGAGTTCGCAACCGTCGAACGGGCCAAGGGCCGGATCGCGTCGTTCACCTCGATGTCCGGGCCGTCCCTCGACCACATGGGCCACTGGACGAAGGGGCACCTGAAACGGCCCACCCCGCGTGCGGTCGCCCAACTCCTGGGCCAGGGACGCAGGTCGTGGTACGTGTACGCGCTGCACACGCCCATGCTGCCCGAACTCGCCTGGCGCGGCCCGCTGGGCAGACGCTGGCCGAAGATGCTGGCTCGCCTCGAAGAGGTCTCGGGCGAGGGTTATCCGACCGCTTCGCTGTCCTCGGACGCGGCCAACGGCGCCTGGCTGTACCGGGACAACGTCCGCTCCCGGCTGCGCAGACCACGCGCGGACGCCTACGCGCACGCGCCCGTGCAGCTCATCACGCCCCTGGGGGACGTGTTTCTCTCCGAGCGGCTGTACGACGGACTGGAGCGGTGGGCGCCCCGGTTGGTGCGCCGCACGATCGACGCCAAGCACTGGCTGCCGCGCACGCGGCCGGACCAGGTGGCCGCCTGGATCGGGGAGTTCGTGACCGCCAACGAGGCCGGACGGCTCCCGGCGACACCAACGGGCAAGTACGCGGAGCGTTTCGGCGGCCGGCTCGTCCTGGTCACGGGGGCGGGCAGTGGCATCGGACGGGCCACGGCCTTCGCGTTCGCCGAGGCGGGCGCCCGCGTGGTGGCAGTCGACCGGGATGCGGAAAGCGCCGCCCGCACGGCCGAGTTGGCCCGTCTGCTCGGCGCTCCGGAGGTGTGGGCGGAGCAGGTCGACGTCTCGGACGAACAGGCGATGGAGAAGCTCGCCGAGAAGGTCGCCACCGAGTACGGCGTCGTGGACGTGCTGGTGAACAACGCGGGGATCGGGCTCTCCGGGTCCTTCTTCGACACCACTGTTGAGGACTGGAAGAAGGTCCTGGACGTCAACTTGTGGGGTGTGATCCACGGTTGCCGGCTCTTCGGGAAGCAGATGGCCGAGCGCGGACAGGGCGGGCACATCGTGAACATCGCGTCGGCCGCCGCCTATCTGCCGTCCAAGGCGCTGCCCGCGTACAGCACTTCGAAGGCCGCTGTGCTGATGCTCAGCGAGTGCCTGCGTGCCGAGCTCGCGGACCAGGGCATCGGTGTCTCGGCGATCTGCCCGGGGTTCATCAACACGAACATCACAACGACCGCGCGTTTCGCGGGAGTCGACGCGGAGGAGCAGTCCCGTCGGCAGAAGCGGACGGCGCGGCTGTACGGGCTGCGCAACTACCCTCCGGAGAAGGTCGCTTCGGCCATCCTGCGCGCGGTGGTACGCAACGAGGCGGTCACGCCGGTGACGCCGGAGGCAAGGGGCGGGCGTCTCATGTCCCGTTTCACGCCGGGGACGTTGAGGGCGGTCGCCCGCCTGGACCCGCCTCTGTGAACCGGCAGCGCCAAGAAGGGGCAAACAGGCGCAAGTTGATCAAAGGGTGCGAAGCATCGGCCCGTTGTCCACAGTTTCTTCAATTCCCCTGTGGATAACTCGACTT
This sequence comes from Streptomyces sp. NPDC047042, assembly GCF_040644035.1. Lineage (NCBI taxonomy): Bacteria > Bacillati > Actinomycetota > Actinomycetes > Kitasatosporales > Streptomycetaceae > Streptomyces > Streptomyces sp. NPDC047042. Next base: position 80,765 of record NZ_JBEYVP010000001.1, read on the forward strand.
GGCTGTGGATCAAACCTTCCTGACAAAATTCAGGTGCGTGATCGCCGTCTCGCCGCTCACCCTTGCACGATGGACGAAAGACTTACCGTAAAGGTGTCGAAGTACCTGTCGAAGCATCTGCGGCACCAGCCGGAACGGATCGGGCTCACGCTCGACGAGGCCGGCTGGGTCGAGATCGACACACTGATCGCGGCCGCCACGGCGCACAATTTCCGCTTCACCCGGGAGGAACTGGACCACGTGGTCGCCTCCAACGACAAGAAGCGCTTCGCGATCGACAGCAACCGGATCCGCGCCAGCCAGGGCCACAGCGTCGACGTCGACCTCGGGCTGCCTCCGGCGACCCCGCCGGCGTACCTCTACCACGGGACTGTGGACCGCTTCCTGGACGCGATCCGCGCCGAGGGCCTGCGGCCCATGAACCGGCACGCCGTGCACCTCTCGCCCGACCGCGAGACCGCGACCCGGGTCGGCGCCCGTCGAGGCAGGCCGGTCGTGCTCTCGGTGGACGCGGCCGCGATGCACCGCGACCGCCACCTCTTCCACGTCAGCGAGAACGGCGTGTGGCTCACGGAGAGCGTGCCGTCGCGCTATCTGCGGTTCCCCGGGCCGCACTGACGACGCCGGGGTCCATGTTTCACGTGAAACATGGACCGCCCCTAGGCTCTGCAGCATGAGTCTGCACCTGAGCACCGTGATCCTGCCGTACCGCCGCTGGCACGAGGGCGGCCGTTCGACCTGGCAGCGCGCGGAGGAGCTCGGGTTCCACACCGCGTTCACCTACGACCACCTGTCCTGGCGCACCTTCCGGGACGGCCCGTGGTTCGGTGCCGTCCCCACCCTCACGGCCGCCGCCGCTGTCACCGACCGACTGCGTCTGGGCACCCTGGTGACCTCGCCCAACTTCCGGCACCCGGTGACGCTGGCCAAGGAGCTGATCACCCTCGACGACGTGTCGAACGGGCGGATCACCCTGGGCGTCGGCGCGGGCGGCAACGGCTTCGACGCCACCGCGCTGGGCCAGGAACCGTGGACACCCCGGGAGCGCGCCGACCGGTTCGGAGAGTTCGTCACGCTCCTCGACAGGCTGCTGACCGAGGACGGCAAGGACGGCGTCTCCTACCAGGGCGACTTCTACTCTGCGCACGAGGTACGCAACATCCCAGGCTGCGTGCAGCGCCCCCGGCTGCCCTTCGCGGTGGCCGCCACCGGGCCGCGCGGGCTGAAGCTCGCCGCCCGGCACGGGCAGGCGTGGGTGACCACCGGCGACCCGCGGCTGTTCGAGAACGGTACGCCCGAGCAGTCGGTCCAGGCCCTGCGCGGACAGGCCGAGAAGCTGGCCGACGCCTGCGCTGCGATCGGCCGGGACGTCCGGGAGCTCGACCGGATCCTGCTCACCGGGTTCACCCCGGACCGGGGGCGCCCGCTGGAGTCCGTGGACGCGTTCGTCGACTTCGCGGGGCGGCATCAGGAGCTGGGGTTCACCGAGATCGTGATCCACTGGCCCATCCCCGACTCCGACTTCGCGGCCGACGAGCGGGTCTTCGAGCGCATCGCCACGGAGGCGCCGGCGCAGCTGCGCTGACCCGGGACCGGCCAGGGCGGCCACTCACCTGTGCGGGCTCCCGCACGGCCGTGCACGCGCGTACGGGAGAATGGCCGGGTGACCTCAGCGACCCGAGAGCCCGAGACCCCCGCCGCCGCCCTTCCCGTCCGGCTGATCGCCACCGACCTCGACGGCACGCTGCTGCGCGACGACAAGTCGGTGTCCCCGCGCACGGTCGCCGCGCTGGCCGCCGCCGAGGCCGCGGGCGTCGAGGTCTTCTTCGTCACGGGCCGCCCGGCCCGCTGGATGGACGTCGTGAGCGAGCACGTCCACGGTCACGGTCTGGCGATCTGCGGCAACGGCGCCGCCGTGGTCGACCTGCACGGCGGCCCCGGCGCCCACCGCTTCGTGAAGGTGCGGGAGCTGGCCAGGGAGAACGCGCTGGACGCCGTACGGCTACTGCGCGACGCCGCGCCGGGGACCGTGTACGCCGTGGAGCAGACGTACGGCTTCCACCAGGAGCCGGAGTATCCGAAGCTGCACATGGAGGTGCCGGACAACCTTGCGCCCGCCGAGAAGCTGCTGGCCCCGGGCGGGCCGAGCGACGGTGAGCCCGTGCTCAAGATCCTCGCCTACCACCGCACGATCGACCCCGACGCGTTCCTCGCCACCGCCCGGATCGCGATCGGCGACCGCGCCACCGTCACCCGCTCCAGCCCGAGCGCGCTGCTGGAGATCAGCGGCCCCGGTGTCTCCAAGGCGAGCACACTGGCCCTGTCCTGTGCCGAGCGGGGCATCTCCGCCGAGGAGGTCGTCGCCTTCGGGGACATGCCGAACGACATCGAGATGCTCACCTGGGCAGGCCGGTCCTACGCCATGGGCAACGCGCATCCCGCCGTCCTCGCGGCGGCCTCGGGCCGGACGGCGCCCAACAACGAGGACGGCGTGGCCGTGGTGATCGAGCAACTGCTCGCGGAACGGCTCTGAGGACACCGCCGTACGGGGGAACGGCGGGCCGGCTCCTACAACTGCACCCCGCGTGCCGTCAGCCATGCCGCCGGGTCCACTCCCGACCCGAGCTCCGGTGTGACGCGTACCTCGAAGTGCAGATGCGGGCCCGTCGAGTTGCCGGTCGTGCCGGTCTGCCCGATCCACTGCCCCGGGGTCACCCGCTGCCCCTGGTCGACGGTGACGGCGGCGAGGTGCGCGTACTGCGTGTAGTAGCCCCCGGGGTGCTCGATCACGATCTCGATGCCGAAGGCACCCCCGCACGACACCGACACCACGGTGCCGGCGCCGACCGCCCGCACGGGGGTGCCGATCGGCACCGCGAAGTCCTGCCCGGTGTGCCCGTTCGCCCAACGGTCGCCGCCGCTGCCGAAACTCGCGGACAGTTCGTACGTCTCCACGGGAGTGACGTACTCCGGCATGGTCCCCGAGTCCGGCTGGTCGAGCCGGACGGCGCCCCGGCAGGAACCCGCCGCGACCGAGGCTTCGGCCCGGCCCTGGAGCGTCCAGCGGGCCTCTTCGAGCTTGGCCTCGATCGTCCGCTTCAGCTCGGCGATCTCACTGTTGCGCCGCTCCAGCTTCTGCCACTGCGCAGCCGCCTTCGCCTCGTCGGCGGCGAGCCGGGCCTCCGCACGCCGGCTCTTGTCGATCGCGTTGTTGACGGCCAGGTCCGCCTGCCAGACGGCACGCTGACCGCGCATCAGCTCCTCGGGATTGTCCGCGAGCAGCATCTGCGCGGTCAGCGGCAGTCCGCCGCCGCTGCGGTACTGGCCGCGGGCGATCCGGCCCAGATCCTCGTGCAGGACGGCGATGTCCCGCCGTTCGCGGGCGAGGAGCTCTTCGTAGCGCCGGGCCCTGGCGCCCTCCACCTCGGACTCGCGCCGTCCGGCCTCGTACTGCTGCGTCACCACGGCGGCATCGGCGTACAGCCTGGTGACCTCGGCGCTGAGGCCCGAGTCCGTTCCCCTGTCCGGTCCGGGGTCCCCGTCCTCGGCCAGGGCCGCCGTGGGCCGGGCGACCAGCAGCGCGAGCGCGCACAGCAGCGCCGGAACGAGCAGCGGATGACGGCGATGTGAGCCCATGTCAGCGATCGTGTACCGCAAACCGGACCCAGTGCCTGTTCAAGTCGTACGCCTGGGGGACCCGTTGCCACGAACGGCGCAGCAACGGGATGTGCGGCAGGCTCAGTACGGCGCCTGCCACACCACCGTCGTACCGCCGCCGTCGGGCCCGCTGCCGGGTCCGTGCCCGCTGTGGCCGCCCAGCGACTCGGCGCGGCGCTTCAGGTTTCTGAGGCCGCTGCGCCGACCGCCCTCGGGGATGCCCACACCGTCGTCGGCGACGGTCAGCCGTACGCCCGGCCGGCCGTCCGGCAGGGTCGCGTTCGCGTCGACGACGACATCGATCCGGGACGCGCCGGCGTGGCGGAAGGCGTTGGACAGCCCCTCGCGAAGGGCGGCGACGAGATTTTTGCCGGTCGGGTCGCCGACGGCGGTGTCGACCGGGCCGACCACCTGGAGCGTGGGCTCGAATCCGAGCGCCACGGCGGCCATGTGGATCTCCCGCTCCACCCGCGCGGACAGCTCGGACGGGACTTCGCCGGGGTCGTCCTGGAGCGCGAAGATCGCGGTGCGGATCTCCTGGATGGTGATGTCGAGTTCGTCGACGGCCCTGCCGACACCGCTCCGCACCTCGGGGGCCACCGACCCGCGCTGGGCGCTTTCCAGCATCATCCCGGTGGCGAACAGCCGTTGGATGACGAGATCGTGCAGGTCACGGGCGATCCGGTCGCGGTCCTCGTACACGGCGAGCCGTTCCCGGTCGCGCTGTGCCTCGGCCATCATCAGCGCGAGCGCGGCCTGCGCGGCAAACTGGACGGCGAGCGCGCGCTCCGTCTCCGTGAACGCGCGCTCTCCCCGCGCGCGGGGCATGACGAGGCTGCCGACCACGCGGCCGTCGCTCTGGAGGGGGAGCAGCATGGTGGGGCCGTAGTCGCCGGTGAGGCCGGCGTGTGGTGCGATCCGGGGGTCGGTGGCCGCGTCCGCGACGAACACCGGCTCGCCGTCGAGGAGTTCGGCGACCACCTCGCTGTCCGGCGGGACGATCGCGCCGAGCGCGTCGAAGGGTGGTTCCGCGTCCACGGCGACGATCTCCAGGCCTCCCTCGTCGGCGGGCAGCAGCACCATCCCGGCCGCGGCCCCGGCGAGCCGGCGAGCCTGTTCGGCGACGATCCGGAGGGAGTCGCCGATGTCGCCGCCCGAGAGGAGCGCGGTGGTCACGGCCACGGACCCGTCGATCCAGCGCTCGCGCTGCCGGGCGGCCTCGTACAGGCGGGCGTTGCCGATGGCGATGCCCGCCTCGGTGGCCAGCACGCGGATCAGGGTCAGGTCGTGCTCGGTGAACGGACCGCCGCCGTGTCTTTCCCCCAGGTACAGGTTCCCCAGGACCTCCCCGTGCACCCGGATCGGCTCGACCCACCGCACGGTCTCCTCGTCGTCACCGTGGTGCACGAAGTCGGCGAAGCCGGTGCCGTCCTCGGCGAGGACCCCGATGGCCACGCGTCGGGCGTCCACCAGGGCGGTGGCCGTCGCACAGATCCGCTCCAGCGTGGCATGCGGCCCGAGCCCGCTCCCGACGGCCCGCATGGCTTCCAGCAACTGCGGCACGCACGGCTCGGGACGAGACGGTTGGTCGGGCATCCCACGAGCCTAGTTAGTGCTCTTTGTCCCCGAAAGTCGAGTTGGCGGGACCCCTGACGGGGAGCAGATCAATTCACCGACGCCACCGACACCAGCCGCTCGGACTCCGCCTCCCGCTCCGCCATCCTCCGCAGCGGCCCTTCGACGGTGACCAGCTCCGCGTACGTCCCCCGCTGCACGACCCGCCCCCTGTCCAGCACGATCACCTCGTCCACGGCGTCGAGACCGGCCAGCCGGTGGGTGATGAGCAGCGTCGTACGGCCCTCGGTCGCGGCCAGCAGATCCGCGGTGAGGGCGTCGGCGGTCGGCAGGTCGAGGTGTTCGGCGGGTTCGTCGAGCACGAGCACCGGGAAGTCCGCGAGCAGCGCCCGGGCGAGCGCCAGCCGCTGCCGTTGCCCGCCGGACAGCCGAGCCCCGTGCTCGCCGACCAGCGTGTCGAGCCCGTCCGGCAGCGACTCGGCCCAGTCCAGCAGCCGCGCCCGCGCGAGAGCACCTCGCAGGTCGCCCTCGCTCGCGTCCTTCTTAGCCAGCAGCAGGTTCTCGCGCACCGAACTGTCGAAGAGGTGCGCGTCCTGGGCACACAGCCCGACCAGCCGCCGTACGTCGTCGCCGTCCAGCGCGTACGCGTCCACGCCGCCCAGCGTGTAGCGGCCTGCGTCGGCGTCCAGGAACCGCAGGAGCACCTGCGCGAGGGTCGTCTTGCCCGACCCGGACGGACCGACGATCGCGATCCGGCGCCCTTCGCGCAGGGTGAGATCGAGGCCCGACAGCGCGTCCCGGTCCTGCCCTGCGTGGCGGGCGGACAGCCCCCTGACGACGACCGGGAACGGCGACAGCGGCGCGGGGAGCGGAGCTTCGGGTTCACGCACGGGCTCGGGAGCGTCCAGGACCTCGTACACGCGCTCCGCGCTCCTGCGCACCCGCTGCCGGTACCGCACGGCGAGCGGCAGCCCGAGGACGGCCTCGAAGGCGGCCAGGGGAGTGAGGACGACGACGGCCGTCACCACCCCGTCGAGCCGCCCGTCGGCGACGCCCTGGGCACCCACGAGGGCGGCGCCCGCCACGGTCAGTCCGGACAGCAGCGCGGTGAGCGCGTCGCCGAGCGCGGTGGCCGTGGCGCCGCGCGAGGCGATCCGGGTGAGCGCGGAATCGGCCCGGCGCACCTGTTCGGTACGTGCGTTCAGGGCGCCCGCGACCGTCGACTCGGCGGTGCCGGTCAGCAGGTCGGTGACCTGCGTGGCGAGTACCCCTCGGGCCGGGGCGAGCCTGCGTTCCGCGCGCCGTGCCACGGCACTGGTCACGAGGGGGACACCCACGCCGGCCGCGAGCAGTCCGGCGGCCAAGACGGCTCCGGCCTCCGGCAGCAGCCACGCCGTGAACCCGACGGAGGCGGCGGAGACGACAAGGGCGGCCCCGGCGGGCAGCAGCCAGCGCAGCCAGTAGTCCTGGAGCGCGTCCACATCGGCGACGAGCCGCGACAACAGGTCGCCTCGCCGGGTCGTGCGCAGTCCCGCGGGCGCCAGCCGCTCCAGACGCCGGTAGACGGCCACCCGGGTGTCGGCGAGCATCCGCAGCACGGCGTCGTGCGACACCAGCCGCTCGGCGTACCGGAACACGGCCCGCCCGATCCCGAAGGCCCTGGTGGCCGTGACCGCGACCATCAGATACAGCACGGGAGGCTGCTGCGAGGCCCGCGAGATGAGCCACCCCGAGGTGGCCATGAGCCCGACGGCACTGCCGAGCGCGAGACTCCCGAGCAGCAGCGCGAGTCCGAGCCGCCCTCGCCGGGCCCCGGACATGGCACGCACCCGGGCGAGCACCCCGAGTCGCCCTGCGGGAGCGCCGGGTACGAGTTCTTCCTCGTCGAGCACGGGCAGCCGTACACCCTGCGAACCCTCCACAAGGAGCCCGTCGCCGCCGGAGGAACCGTCGGCCCGCGCAGAACCGGAGAGGTGCGCAGGGGGAACAGCCTCCTCCAACCTCACCACCCGGTCCGCCACCGCCAGCAGTGCCGGCCGATGCACGACCAGCAGGACCGTCCGTCCGACGGCCAGCCGCCGTACGGCGGCCACGATCTCGGCCTCGGTCTCCCCGTCCAGCGCGGCCGTCGGCTCGTCGAGCAGCAGCACAGGCCGGTCCGCGAGGAACGCCCGGGCCAGCGCGAGCCGTTGCCGCTGCCCGGCGGACAGGCCGACCCCGTCCTCACCGAGCATCGCGTGGACACCCTCGGGCAGCGCGTCCACGAACTCCAGCGCACCGGCGTCGGCCAGCGCCCCGCGTACGGCGGTGTCGTCGGCGTCGGGCCGGGCCAGCCGTATGTTCTCGGCGATCGACCCGGCGAACAGATGCGGCCGCTGCGGCACCCAGGCCACCCGCGCACGCCACTGCTCCAGGTCGAGGCCGGCGAGGTCGGCGCCCCCGACCGACACCCGCCCCTTTGTCGGCCGCACGAACCCGAGCAGCACGTTCAGCAGCGTCGACTTGCCCGCGCCGCTCGGTCCGACGAGCGCGACCGTCTCGCCGGCCGCAACAGCGAAGGATACGTCCGCCACCGCGTCCACCGACCGCCCGGGATACCGGACCGTCACGCCGTCGAAGACCACCCCGCCCTCCGGGACCACCCCGGTCCCGGACTCGGGGACCGGGGTCTCCAGCACGGCGAAAATCTCCTCGGCCGCGGCCAGCCCTTCGGCCGCCGCGTGGAACTGGGCGCCCACCTGCCGCAGCGGGAGATACGCCTCGGGAGCGAGGATGAGAATGACCAGCCCGATGTACAGGTCCATCTCGCCGTGCACGAGCCGCATACCGATGGTCACCGCGACGAGCGCGACGGACAGCGTCGCCAGCAGTTCCAGCGCGAAGGACGAGATGAAGGCGATCCGCAGGGTCCGCATCGTGGCCTGCCGGTACTCACCGGTGATCCGCCGGATCGACTCGGCCTGCGCCTTGGCCCGGCCGAACACCTTCAGCGTCGGCAGCCCGGCGACGACATCGAGGAAGTGGCCCGACAGCCGGGACAGCAGCCTCCACTGACGGTCCATGTGGGACTGCGTGGCCCAGCCGATCAGCACCATGAAGATTGGGATGAGCGGCAGGGTGCCGACGATGATCGCCGCCGACACCCAGTCCTCGGTGACGATCCGGGCCAGCACGGCCACCGGCACGACGACCGCCAGCCCCAACTGCGGCAGATAGCGCGAGAAGTAGTCGTCGAGCGCGTCGACTCCCCGGGTCGCGAGGGCCACCAGCGACCCGGTCCGCTGCCCGCCGAGCCATTCGGGGCCGAGTGCGACGGACCGCTCCAGCAACCGCCCGCGCAGCTCCGACTTCACCGCCGCACTCGTACGGTGCGCGGCCAGTTCGGTGAGCCAGGAGACCACCGCACGGCCACCGGCGACGGCCACCAGCAGCAAAAGGGGCGTACGGAGTTCGGAGACCGACAGTCCGTGCTGGAAGGCGCCGACCACCACCTCGGCGATGAGCATGGCCTGCGCGACGACCAGCCCCGCGCCGACAGCGCCGAGGCCGACGACCGCCAGCAGGAAACGACGTGTGGCACCGGCGTACCGGAGGAGCCGAGGATCGATTGGTTTCACGTGAAACATGCCCTTCGGTCCAGGGAGTCGGGTTCGCGATGTTTCACGTGAAACATCGCGAACCCGCCTTCCGCAGACAGAGACAACTCAGTGCGCGGCCTCGGCAAGGTGCTGCGTGCCGATCCGCTTGCGGAACACCCAGTACGTCCAGCCCTGGTAGAGCAGGACCATCGGGGTGGCGATCCCGGCACACCACGTCATGATCTTCAGCGTGTACGGGCTCGATGAGGCGTTGGTGACCGTGAGGTTCCAGTCCGCGTTGAGCGACGACGGCATGACGTTCGGGAAGAGCGTCAGGAACAGCATCGCGACGGCGGCCACGATGGTGACCCCGGAGAACGCGAACGCCCAGCCCTCACGCCCCTTCCGGGCCGCCCCCAGGGCGAGGAGAAGGGCCAGCACGGCCACGACCGCCGCGGCCAGGGAGCCGCCGTCACCCTTGTCCGCCTGGGTCCAGCTCAGGAACACGAGCGCGACCACGGCGGCCAGGAGGCCGACGCGGACCGCCAGCTTCCGGGCCCGTTCCCGGATGTCCCCGACGGTCTTGAGACCGACGAACACCGTGCCGTGGAAGGTGAACAGCGACAGGGTGACCAGGCCGCCGAGCAGGGCGTACGGGTTGAGCAGGTCGGCAAGGCTGCCGACGTACTCGAAGTGCTTGTCGATCTTCACCCCGCGCACGATGTTGGCGAAGGCCACGCCCCAGAGGAACGCCGGGAGGAGGGAGGTCCAGAAGATCGCGGTCTCCCAGTTGCGCTGCCAGTTCTCCTCGGGCCGCTTCACGCGGTACTCGAAGGCGACGCCGCGCACGATCAGGCACACCAGGATGAGCAGCAGCGGCAGATAGAAGCCGGAGAAAAGAGTGGCGTACCACTCGGGGAAGGCGGCGAAGGTCGCGCCGCCCGCCGAGAGCAGCCACACCTCGTTGCCGTCCCAGACGGGCCCGATGGTGTTGATGAGGACCCGCTTCTCGGCCCGGTCGCGGGCGAGCAGCTTGGTGAGGACACCGACCCCGAAGTCGAAGCCCTCCAGGAAGAAGTAACCGATCCACAGGACGGCTATGAGGACGAACCAGACGTCGTGAAGTTCCATGGCGATTCCAGCCCCCTGGGCCTAGTAGGAGAAGGCCATCGGCTTGTCGGCGTCCTGCGGGTCGCCGCCGATCTTCTTGGGCGGGTTGAGGTCGGCCTCGGTCAGTTCGGGCGGTCCGGCCTTGACGTACTTGACGAGGAGCTTGACCTCGATGACGGCGAGGATCGCGTAGAGCGAGGTGAAGACGGTCATCGAGGTGAGGATCTCCCACTGCGAGACCCCGGGGGAGACGGCGTCCCGGGTCTGGAAGATGCCGTACACGACCCACGGCTGACGGCCCATCTCGGTGAAGATCCAGCCCCAGGAGCTGGCGATCAGCGGGAAGCCCAGGGTGAGGATCGCGATGCGCCAGTACCACTTGGTGAGCGTCGGGCCGAGTGCCTTCCCGGGCAGCAGCGAGAGGTGCGGCACTTCGTCGTCACCGACCCGCAGCTGCCGCGGCAGCATGAACTTCTTGCGGGTCAGCCAGAGTCCGGCCAGCCCGATCGCGAAGGACGTCATACCGAAGCCGATCATCCAGCGGAAGCCCCAGTAGGCCACCGGGATGTTGGGCCGGTAGTCGCCGGGCCCGAACTTCTCCTGCTCGGCCTTGTTGACGTCGTTGATGCCCGGGACGTACGAGCTGAAGTCGTCGTTGGCCAGGAAGGACAGCAGGCCCGGGATCTCGACGGCGACCTTGTTGTGGCCGGCGTCGACGTCACCGTAGGCGAAGACCGAGAAGGGCGCGGGTGCCTCACCGTCCCAGAGGGCCTCGGCGGCGGCCATCTTCATCGGCTGCTGCTTGAACATGACCTTGCCGAGGAAGTCCCCGCTGACCGCGGTGAGCAGACCGCCGATGACGACGGTGACCAGGCCGAGCCGCAGCGAGGTCTTCATCACCTCGATGTGCTTCTTGCGCGTCAGATGGAAGGCGGCGATGCCGACCATGAAGGCGCCACCCGTGAGGAAGGCCGCGGAGAGGGTGTGGAAGACCTGCGTCAGCGCGGTGTTCTGGGTGAGGACCAGCCAGAAGTCGGTGAGTTCGGCACGGCCCTTCTGCTCGTTGATCCGGTAGCCGACAGGGTGCTGCATCCAGGAGTTGGCCGCGAGGATGAAGTACGCCGACAGGATCGTGCCGATCGAGACCATCCAGATGCAGGCCAGGTGGATCCTCTTCGGCAGCTTGTCCCAGCCGAAGATCCACAGCCCGATGAAGGTGGACTCGAAGAAGAAGGCGATCAGCGCCTCGAAGGCGAGCGGGGCACCGAAGACATCGCCGACGAAGCGCGAGTAGTCGGACCAGTTCATACCGAACTGGAACTCCTGCACGATGCCGGTGACGACACCCATGGCGATGTTGATCAGGAAGAGCTTGCCCCAGAACTTGGTGGCCCTGAGGTACTTCTCCTTCTCCGTGCGCACCCAGGCGGTCTGCAGGCCGGCGGTGAGCGCGGCGAGGGAGATCGTCAGGGGGACGAACAGGAAGTGGTAGACGGTGGTGATGCCGAACTGCCATCGCGCCAGAGTCTCCGGTGCCAGAGCGATCTCCACATCTCCTCCTTACGAGCCGTGATCAGTGCGGCGGTCCGTCCCGGTCGCCGACCCGCACGAGAGGGACAAACGAGACGCGCTTGTGAACGCGTTCACATTCACAAGCAATTATGGCGCATGCCCGTTCGACCCGGGAGACGAGGGGGGCAGAAACAGTCTCCGACCACTCCGGAGTACGGGATTCAGGGCCTCCGGGACAGCAAAACGGCACGTCACCCGTGGTGAGTGACGTGCCGCACATGGCCGCCGAAGCTGCTCCGGGAGGTCTCAGAACTCCTTGCGGAACATCTCCGCGGTCTTCAGGAAGATGTCGTTCGCCTCGGACTCGCCGACCGTCACCCGGACTCCCTCGCCAGGGAACGGCCGGACGACCACACCGGCCCGCTCGCACACCGCCGCGAAGTCCACCGTGCGCTCCCCCAGCCGCAGCCACACGAAGTTCGCCTGGGTGTCGGGCACGGTCCAGCCCTGGCCCCGCAGACCGTCGACCACCCGCGTGCGCTCCACCACCAGCGAACCGACCCGGCCCAGCAACGCGTCCTCGGCCCGCAGCGAGGCCACCGCCGCGTCCTGGGCGATCTGGCTCACGCCGAACGGCACCGCCGTCTTGCGCAGCGCCGCCGCCACCGGCTCGTGCGCGATGGCGAAGCCGACCCTGAGCCCGGCGAGACCGTACGCCTTGGAGAACGTCCGAAGCACACAGACGTTCGGCCGGTCGCGGTAGAGCATGACCCCGTCCGGCACCTCGACGTCGCGCACGAACTCCTTGTACGCCTCGTCCAGCACCACCAGCACATCGCTGGGCACCCGGTCCAGGAACCGCTCCAGCTCGGTCCGACGGACGGCCGTTCCGGTCGGGTTGTTGGGGTTGCAGACGAAGATCAGCCGGGTCCGGTCGGTGATCGCGTCCGCCATCGCGTCGAGGTCGTGCACATCCCCAGGCGTCAACGGGACCTTGACCGACGTGGCACCACTGATCTGAGTGATGATCGGATAGGCCTCGAAGGACCGCCAGGCGTAGATCACCTCGTCACCGGGCCCACTGGTCGACTGGACCAGCTGCTGTGCGACACCGACCGAGCCGGTGCCGGTGGCGACATGGGAGGCGGGCACGGCGAAACGTTCGGCCAGCTCGCTCATGAGCTCCGTACAGGCCATGTCCGGGTAGCGGTTGAAGGCCCCCGCCGCCGCCGTCACGGTCTCCAGCACGCCGGGCAGCGGCGGATACGGGTTCTCGTTCGAGGACAGCTTGTAGGCCACCGGACCGTCGGCCGCGGCCGGCCTGCCCGGCTTGTAGGTGGGGATACCCTCCAGCTCGGCGCGCAGCCTGGGGCTTGTCTCGCTCACCACAGTCCTCCTCGTGACCACCACCGGCTCGACACGGCCACCCGCTGCCGGTTACCGGGTACCAATGCTTCTCACCTTATGAGGATTCGGCGCCGGCGCGTACGGGTCGGTCGTCTCCGGGACGAGCCCGGCGAAGGCGCGTGCCCGCCTCCCCCGTCCCGCCGGTCCCACACGCATCGGGGGTATCACTGTACAAAGTTGTACGAATCAGGGGGCGCATTATGTGTTCCGGCACGCGCCGGTGGCTCACGCCGTGGCGCGCATCCCTCGTAGAGGTGAGTTGAGACCTCTTCGAGACATCGGCCACTTGGCAGGCCTATGCGCGCCGACAAGTCACGTAGGCCAGTAATATCGTTCAACTACCTTTCTTTCTAAGCCAGTTGACGGTAATTGACCTTGCAGAAACGTGCCTGTCAACGGCTGCATATGCGTCCGCACTACCCCACCGCATGAGCCCTACTATCGGCTCGCCATGACAGCAGCAGGGAAGCACCAGGTGAGCCGCGCGGAGACAACCCGACGAGCCAGCCGGCCGGGCCGGGCGGGCATCAGAGACGTGGCCGCCGCCGCCGGCGTCTCGATCACGACCGTCTCCGACGCCCTCAACGGAAAGGGCCGGCTCCCGGACGCCACCCGACGCCATGTCCGCGAGGTCGCCGACCGGCTGGGCTACCGCCCGTCGGCCGCGGCCCGAACCCTCCGTACCGGCAAGTCCGGACTGATCGGTCTGACCGTGACGACATACGGGGATGAACCTTTCACCTTCACCGAGTTCGCGTACTTCGCGGAAATGGCGAGGGCCGCCACCTCCGCCGCGCTCGCCCGGGGCTACGCCCTGGTCATCCTCCCCGCGACCTCCCGCCACGACGTGTGGTCGAACGTCGCACTGGACGGCACCGTCGTCATCGACCCGTCCGACCAGGACCCGGTGGTCAGCGAACTCGTCCGCCAGGGGCTGCCCGTCGTCTCCGACGGCCGCCCGGCCGGCTCGCTCCCGGTGACCGCGTGGGTCGACAACGACCACGAGGCAGCCGTCCTGGGCATCCTCGACCACCTGGCCGCCGCCGGCGCCCGCCGCATCGGCCTCCTCACGGGGACCTCCACCGACACCTACACCCACCTCTCCACCACCGCGTACCTGCGCTGGTGCGAGCGGGTCGGCCAGGACCCCGTGTACGAGTCCTACCCGGCCCACGACCCGTGCGCCGGCGCCGTGGCCGCCGACCGGCTGCTGGCCCGCCCGGACCGCCCGGACGCCGTCTACGGTCTCTTCGACCCGAACGGCACGGACCTGCTCGCCGCGGCCCGCCGCTACGGCCTGCGCGTCCCGGAGGACCTCCTGCTGGTCTGCTGCAGCGAGTCCACGGTGTACGCCAACACGGAGCCGCCGATCACCACTCTCTCCCTGAAGCCGCGCCGTATCGGCACGGCGGTGGTCCAACTCCTGATCGACGCCATCGAGAACGTCGACTCGGACCTCCCCGTCGAGCAGGTGATACCGACCGAACTGATCGTGCGGACGTCCTCGCAGCGCCGTCCGCCGCGCACGACGGTCAGTCCACCGCGGTCGCCCGAGAAAGGGTGATCCTGGGGCGGTGGTGAGGGGCGGGGACCGTGGGCCTGCGCGGGGCCGGCTCCCGAGGAGCGGGGCCGTACGAGGGGTCGGCCCCGTCGGGGAACGGGAGCCCGGCCCCGTGCAGGAACACGGTTCCCGAGGCCGCCACGCCAGACAGGCGCCGGTGTCATGATCGTACGAAGCGTCGATGCCCGAGGCACGAAGCGGGGAAGTTCAGGCCGGGCCCGTACGGGAAAGCCCCTCCGAATCGGGGCGAATGCCGCGGTGAACTGGGCTCCTTCGCCGATTCACCACCCCTGGGTCATCACATGGCGCGATCCGCATTCCTATGATGGGCCCACGACACCGCGGGCCGCTGCGACCAGGCAGTCCGATGCGGTGCAGATGCGGCGCGATGGTGGAGGGGTCGATGACTCAGGGGGCCGGTCAGGGACCCGAGGTGACGCGGACGGCGACGTCACGCGACTTCCGGGTGCCCGCGTACGTCCATGAGACCGGTCCGTACGCCGATGGCACGGCACCCGGCGACATCACCACCGGGGCGGCCGACACCGAGGTCCCGGAGACCCCGGCGAGCCCGCAGACCCCGGCCGACCTGGAGGAATACCCGGACGGGTACACCCCCACCCAGCGCGACCTGCCGATCATCAACCGCGGCGACACACTTCAGGTGACCGTAGACCCCGCGACTTCGGCAGCCGAGGGCGCGGGACCGCTGTTCGTCGTCGGGGACGTCCACGGCTACCTCGACGAACTGGTGAGCGCCCTTCAGGAACAGGGCCTCATCGACAGCGCGGGCAACTGGTCCGCGGGCCCCGCCCGGCTCTGGTTCCTCGGCGACTTCACCGACCGCGGTCCGGACGGCATCGGCGTCATCGACCTCGTCATGCGGCTGTCCGCCGAGGCAGCCGCGGCCGGCGGCTACTGCAAGGCGCTGATGGGCAACCACGAGTTGCTGCTGCTGGGCGCCAAGCGATTCGGTGACCTCCCCGTCAACTCGGGCGCGGGCACGGCCACCTTCCAGGCGGCCTGGCTGCTGAACGGCGGCCAGAAGACCGACATGGACCGGCTTCAGGACCACCACCTCCAGTGGATGGCCCGTCTCGACGCGATCGAGGAGGTCGACGGCCACCTGCTCGTGCACTCGGACACCACCGCCTACCTCGACTACGGCGACTCGATCGAGGCGGTCAACGACACCGTCCGCGAGACGATCACGCGCAACGACGCGGACGAGGTGTGGGATCTGTTCCGCAAGTTCACCAAGCGCTTCTCCTTCCGCGACGAGGGCGGTGCCGAGGCCGTACGCTCCCTCCTCGATACGTACGGCGGCAGCCGCATCGTTCACGGTCACAGCCCCATCCCGTATCTGGTGGGCGATGTCGGCACCGAGGACGACGGTGAGGACAGTTCCGGCCCGAACATCGAACATCCGCACGTCTACGCCGACGGACTCGCCATCGCGATGGACGGCGGCGTGACCATGGCCGGAAAACTGCTGGTCCAGGAGCTTCCGCTCGAACTCTGATGCCTGCCCGGGCGTTCCCTGGGCAGACGTTCTCCGACGGCCTACCGCACCGGACGGGGGACAGTCGGACGGCAATTTCTTCAAATCCACTGTCACCGCGCGCCGTCGCCGCTCTACCATCGGCTTATCCGTAGCAGGCTCCCCTCCGTTTCTGCCCGACGGCTCGTCAGCATGCCGAGCCCCAAGCCCTACGGAGCATCGGGGGATGCACATGAACAGCGTTCCGCAGCACCTGCTGAACGAGGACCGCCAGGAATACGAGCGGATCCTCGATGAGGCGCTGCGCTCCGCCCCACACCGCCCGGAACTGGCCGCCGTCGGTGAGCGGCTGAACCCCGAACAACTGCGCACCATGGCGCTCAACGCCACCGCTCTCATCACGGTCGCGGCGGCGAGCGAATACCAGCACTACGTGAAGGTCCGCGACGAACTGCGCCACCCGGCGCCGTCCACCCCGACGTCCGTCCACGAATCCGGCTCCACCGAGTCGGGCACGGGCACCTTGGGGCTCGCCACCACGCTGGGCGAGGCCGCCGAGACCGCCGGGGCGGGCGCCGTCGCCGTCGTCGCGGTCCTGGCTCCCGTCCTCGCCGGCACGGCGGCGGCGATCTTCCTGCTCGTGGGTTACATCCTCAAGATGCTCAACCCCGAGCCGGCGTTCGCCCAGACCATGCTCACCACCGGATGGGTGTTCGGTGCGGTGACCGCAGTGGCGATACTCGTCGCCGCGGTCGGCCTTCTCCTCACCGCCCTGCGCAACAGCCCGGAGGCCGAGGAGGCCGGAGCCTACGGCGAACTGACCGAGGAGGTGGCGCTGGCCAGGGAAGCCTGGCGCGAGGCCCTGTTGGAGCGCGGCATCCTGCCGTTCCTCCGCGAGGCCCTCGCCGACCCCGGTACGGCGGCGATGAAGCGCAAGCCGGCCCCGCAACCGACCACCGGCCGTATGCCCCACCTCGGCTACAACCGGCCCGGCTTCACCAGCCCCGACGGCGGCCCGACGACGAGCCACCACCGCCCCAGCTTCACGAGCCCGGACTTCACCAGCCCGGACTTCACCAGCCCGGACTTCGGAGGCCCGGACCACCCGCCGGAGTGACCGGCGGGTCCCCGGATACAAGGCACGGAACTCGGGGCTGTGGGTCGGGCCCAGCTCAGCTGGAGAGGGCGGACGCTGACGCCGCCTCACCAGCCGGGCTGCCCGTCGAACCCACGGCCTGCGGACAGGCCGCGGGTTCGACCGAGGGCTGATCCGCTCAGTCCGCCAGCGGCAGGTACACCCGGTTTCCGCTTGCCGCAAACTCCTTCGATTTCTGGAGCATCCCCTCGGCGACCTCCTCGGCCGTCGCTCCCGCAGCCGCCGTACCTCCGAACTGCTCGGTGATGCTCTGGCTGATCTTCATGCTGCAGAACTTCGGTCCGCACATCGAGCAGAAGTGGGCCGTCTTGGCGGGTTCCGCCGGCAGGGTCTCGTCGTGGAACTCGCGTGCCGTGTCCGGGTCGAGCGCCAGGTTGAACTGGTCCTCCCACCGGAACTCGAAGCGGGCGTCGGACAGCGCGTCGTCCCATTCCTGCGCACCTGGGTGCCCCTTGGCGAGGTCGGCTGCGTGGGCGGCGATCTTGTAGGTGATGACGCCGGTCTTGACGTCGTCACGGTTGGGCAGCCCCAAGTGCTCCTTGGGTGTGACGTAGCAGAGCATGGCCGTGCCCCACCAGGCGATCATCGCGGCACCGATACCGGAGGTGATGTGGTCGTACGCCGGCGCGACGTCAGTCGTCAGCGGGCCGAGCGTATAGAACGGTGCTTCATCACAGATCTCCTGCTGGAGGTCGATGTTCTCCTTGATCTTGTGCATCGGGACGTGGCCCGGGCCTTCGATCATTGTCTGTACGTGAAAACGCTTCGCGATCCTGTTGAGTTCCCCGAGCGTCCGCAACTCCGCGAACTGTGCCTGGTCGTTGGCGTCCGCGATCGATCCGGGCCGCAGTCCGTCGCCGAGTGAGTACGTGACGTCGTACGCGGCGAGAATCTCGCACAGTTCTTCGAAATTCTCGTACAGGAACGACTCCTTGTGGTGCGCGAGACACCAGGCCGCCATGATCGAGCCACCGCGCGAGACGATGCCGGTCTTGCGGTTCGCGGTGAGCGGTACGTACGCCAGGCGGACGCCCGCGTGGACGGTCATGTAGTCCACGCCCTGTTCGGCCTGTTCGATGACCGTGTCCTTGTAGATGTCCCAGGTGAGTTCCTCAGCCCGGCCGTCCACCTTCTCCAACGCCTGGTAGAGCGGCACCGTGCCGATGGGAACAGGGGAGTTGCGCAGCACCCATTCACGTGTGGTGTGGATATTGCGCCCGGTCGACAGGTCCATGACCGTGTCGGCGCCCCAGCGGGTCGCCCAGGTCATCTTCTCGACCTCTTCCTCGATGGAGGAGGTGACCGCGGAGTTGCCGATGTTGGCGTTGACCTTCACCAGGAATCGTTTGCCGATGATCATCGGCTCGATCTCCGGATGGTTGACGTTCGCGGGAAGCACGGCACGCCCGGCGGCGATCTCCTCACGGACCACCTCGGGGTCGACGTTCTCCCGGACGGCCACAAACTCCATCTCGGGCGTTGTCTCCCCGCGGCGGGCGTACGCGAGTTGCGTCACCGCCTGACCGCTCCGGCTCCGGCGCGGCTGCCGGGGCCGCCCTGGGAACACCGCGTCGAGGTTCCTGAGCCCTCCGCGCGGCGAGGTGTGTTTGATCCCGTCGTCCTCCGGACGGACGGGACGACCCGCGTACTCCTCGGTGTCGCCCCGGGCGATGATCCAGTTGTCGCGCAGCGGAGCCAGCCCCCGGCGGACGTCGGTGTCGACCAGTGGATCGGTGTACGGACCGGAAGTGTCGTACAGAGTGACCGACTTCCCGTTGGTGAGGTGCACCTGTCGGACCGGCACCCGCAGGTCGGGGCGTGAGCCCTCGACATACCCCTTGTGCCAGCCGATGGACTTCCCGGCCCCCTGGGACTCGTTGCCCGCTACGGGCTGTTCGTCCTGGACGGAGGCAGGCGTGCGTGCGTCCTTGATGGTCATGAGACCTACTCCCTACGCCGGCATTACCCGGTAACAGGTTCAGCGGTCGACGCAGCGGATCCCGTCTGCCGATGTTTCATGTGAAACATCACTCGTTCCACGATGTTCCACGTGAAACATTGCTAAGACGGAGGTCAGCGCCCTCTCAGCCCGGTGCTCCGAGCTCCCGCGTGTGCAAAGGTGCCTCCACGCTAGCGTTAATTTGGGCGAGGTGAACAGAGGGCCCCTGCCGTTCTTGCGATGATCGGGCGGTGACCACGACGCAAGGACCCCCGTACCCGTCCTCCGAGCCGCCGCGCGGAAGCGGTGCCCAGCGCGGCTCCGGACCGGGCAGCGCAGACGGCGGCACCGGCGGAGCGACTGGCTCGAGGGGCGGTCCCGGATACGGTCCCGGCCGGACGTTCGACCGCGGCTACGGGCCAGCAGCGCGCACGGGTCAAGGCGGCCGTAGGAGCCCCGATGGCCGTCAGGGCCCGGATTTCGAGGCCGATGGGCCGGGGACCGGTCAGTTCGGCCCCTTTCCCGTTTCCGACGGCGGTCGAGGTCCTGGCCCGGGAGCAGTCGGTGGACACGATCACGGAACCGGCCGGGGACAAGGCGCCGACCCTGGGCACTATGGGCACCACGGGCACGGCCAGGCGGACGAAGACCGTGGCGGGCCTGGCGGCAGTTTTGCCGACGGGCACGGCCCCGGTCCGGGTGACGGGCACGGGGGAGGAGGGCCCGGGCACGGTGGCGGCCACGGACCCGACGACCATCAGGGCGGTCACTCGCACGGCCACAGTCACAGTCATGGCCCGGCCGCCCCTGTGTCCGTCCACTTGCGGAAGATCATCGGGGCGATTCTGATCCCCTTCGCCGCGGCGGTCGTGATCGGGCTGGCGGTGTTGTGGCCCGGGGGCGCCCCGGCGCACGAGCGCACCGGCGTGGGATTCGACCGGCAGACCCAGGAGGCCACGGTCACCGAGGTCGTCGCCGTCGACTGCAAGTCCGTCAACGCCTCGGGGGACACCCCGACCGGCGGCACGTCCACCGCCGAGGGTTCCTCCGCACAGCAGCAGGCGACCGGCGAGTGCAAGAGGGCGACGATCCGCGTCGACACCGGCAACGACAAGGGCCGCACGTTCACGGAGATCGTCCAGCCGGACCAGTCACGGCAGTTGCACGAGGGCGAGAAGGTCGTGGTGGCCTACGAGCCCTCGGCGCCGAAGGACCTCCAGTACTCGGTGGCCGACGTGAACCGCCGCTTCCCCATGGCCCTGCTGGCCGGGATCTTCGCACTCGCCGTCGTGGTCGTCGGACGCCTGCGCGGTCTGATGGCGCTGGTCGCACTGGCTGTCAGCTTCATGGTGCTGACCTTCTTCATCCTGCCTGCGATTCTGCAGGGCTCGAACCCGCTGATCGTGGCGGTCGTCGGGGCCAGCGCCATCATGCTGATCGCGCTCTACATGTGCCATGGGCTCTCGGCCCGTACGTCGGTGGCAGTGCTCGGGACCCTGATCTCCCTGGTACTGATCGGCATTCTGGGCTCGGTGTTCATCGGCTGGGCCGCGCTGACCGGCAACACGGACGACAACACGGGTCTGATCCATGGCCTGTATCCGTCCATCGACATGAGCGGTCTGCTGCTGGCCGGCGTCATCATCGGTTCGCTCGGCGTCCTGGACGATGTGACGGTCACGCAGACATCGGCGGTCTGGGAGCTTCACGAGGCCAATCCGACGATGGGGTGGCGCGGGCTGTACCGCGCCGGTATCCGCATCGGCCGCGACCACATCGCGTCCGTCGTCAACACCCTCGTCCTCGCCTACGCGGGCGCCGCGTTGCCGCTGCTGCTGCTCTTCTCCATCGCGCAGAGCAGCGTCGGGGCGGTCGCCAACAGTGAACTCGTCGCGGAGGAGATCGTACGGACCCTGGTGGGCTCGATCGGCCTGGTCGCGTCCGTACCGGTGACCACGCTCCTGGCTGCGCTGATGGTCTCGGCCGACCGCCCGGGTACGGAACCGCTCGCCGCCACAGCAGGGGCAGGCGGAACGGGACTCGGAGGAGGACCCGTAGCCGGCGCTGAAGCGGGCGCGGGAGCCGCGGCCCAGTCGGGTCAGGCCCGTGCCGGGAAGGGCCGTCGCCGCAAGCACTGACGGAGCCGTAGGGCACACAGGCCGCGCGCCTGGGCAGAGTACGGCCTCGCGCTTCTCCTGCCTCCGAGGAGAAGCGTTACACCACCGGCGGGAGCTGCCCCGCGACTCGGTTCAGCCCGCGCTCTGCTCCTCCGCCAGAATGCGGTCCAGCGCCTCGTCGAGGTGGGCGTCGAAGTCGGCGAGGGAACGCTCCTGCCCCAGCGGCACAAGCTTGTCCGTCCGGTCGAGGAACGCCACCAGCGGCGCCGCACCGGAGCGGAACAGCGCCTGGTCGCCGCCGACCTGAAGCCGGATCAGCACCTCGCCCAGGACCTCGCTGTCGGCGGGCGAGATCCGCACATCCCCGTCCCCGCACGGTCGCCCCACGCCGTCGATCAGCAGCTCGCGCCCGAAGGCCCAGGTCACAGGAGCGTCGCCGGGCAGATGGAAGGTCAGCCGGACGGCATAGGGATCACAGGTCTCGTAACGCAGCTCCACCGGAATACGGAAGGAGAGCTCCTCCGAGACAAGAAAGCTCATCATGACTTCTGCCTGCACCGACTCGCGCATCGCCTATCCCTGTCACTTGCCGCGGACTGGCCTGGAATCATCGCTCTGATACTGCTCGAATCTTGCTGAAAGTACACGATGAATCACAAGGAGTGAGTTTTCAGATACTGATAGAGATCGCGAGCGATCCGAGCAGTCTTCCGACCTCTGTCTGCAGCTGCTGTGCCGCGACTAGCAGTCGATCGGTCTGCTGTGAAGGAAGAGAAATGGCCAAAGTGGCGGCCGTGTCACCGATAGTGATCGGAATCGCCGCGCAGACCGTCCCCAGCGCGTACTCCTGACGCTCCACGACCAGCTCCATGCGTCGCATCCGGTCGAGGCGGCGCAGCAGTGAGTGGCTGTCCCGGACGGTGTAGGGGGTGACCGCCTGTACGGGGTGCCGGTCGAGATGGTCCCGGCGGTCCTGCTCGTCCAACTGGGAGAGCAGACACTGTCCGACGGCGTGCGCGTGTCCGGTCTCGCGGAAGTCCGCCCATTCCTCGACCGCCGGGTTGCTGGGCGTGTCGGAGACGCACATGACCTCGATCTCGCCGTCGCGGTACACCGCGTAGTACACGGGTACGCCGATCGTGTCCCGCCAGTGGGCGAGCGCGTCCACCACCGTGCTGCGACGTTTCTGCCTCGCACCGCTGCTGCCCAGCCGCTCGGCTGCCTCACCGAGAAAGAACAGCCCTTTCTCGCGCCGGAGATAGCCCTCGAAGACGAGGGTTCGCAGCAGGTGGTACGCGGTCGGCAGCGCGAGGCCGGTCTCCCGGGCCAGCTGCTTGGCGGGGGCTCCGTGCTCGTGTGCGGCAACGGACTCGAGCAGATGCATCGCGCGCTGTACGGAGCCGATGAGAGTCGCCGTGGGGTGCGGCTCGGCGGGCGGTACGAGCACGGGGGCAGGCGGTGGGACCTGTTCGGGTGCGCGGGCCGACACGGGTCTCTCGGCGGGCCGGACGCGCGTCCCCGGTGAAGGCGCGCTCCGCTGCTTCGGCCGGCGCTGTACGGGTGGAGCCTGTGGTTCCGCGGGTGCGGTGTCGACCATGGCGAGGGTCACTCTCGAAGGCGAGGGGGCTGCCCGTGCGGAAGGACACGGGAGGAGGGGGTACGCCGTCCGCGAGGGTCGTCCCCGCGTCGAATTCCGGACTCTAACGGCCTGTCACCGCGCGCAGACCGCCCGAAGGGGAAACTTCCCCCGCCCGAGGGAACCGGTGATTTCTGTTACCGGCGCCCGCGACGCCTCGCCCGGCGACTCCCGTGTCCCCGCCGCCCCACCGCTCTCACCAGTCGCTGCGCGACGACGAACTCGCCGTGAACTTCCGTACGACGTAGATGAGCCCGCCGACCAGGGCGACGAAGACCAGCGCCTTGAAGAGCAGCCCGATGACGAAGCCGACGACGGTCGCTATCAACCCGCCGAACACGACGAGGGCGATGACCGGCACCGCGACCCACTTCACCCACCACGGCATTCCCGCGAAGATCTCTCGCATCGCCCTTTTCCTTACGTCTTTGCCCGTTGCATCCGCACGGGGCCTGTGCCCTTCGCTCGTGCCGGGACATTCGATGTTCCGCCTTCGATGCTAGGGCGACAGGGGGCCCGGTGGGGGCCCCGCATCCCTTGCCCTCCCCTGATCGATCCCCTAGGGAACCCTGAGGCGGGAGGTCAGCTCTCGGGTGGAGAGAAGACCACCATGACCCGCAGATCCTCGCTGATGTGATGGAACTTGTGGGCCACGCCGGCCGGCACGTACACGACGCTGCCGCGCGCCACCTGGGTCGTCTCCATCCCGACGGTGATCGCGGCCCGTCCACTCACCACGAAGTACACCTCGTCCTGCCGATGGGGCTGCTGCGGGTCCTGCTCGCCCGCGTCCAACGCGTACAGGCCGACCGACATGTTCCGTTCGCGCAGGAACTGCAGGTAGGCGCCGTCGTTGGCGGCACGTTCCGCCTCCAGTTCATCCAACCGGAATGCCTTCATCGCCCTCGCCCACACTCGTAACCGATCTCTTCTGCCACGATCAGACACATGAAGAATTTCGTAGTCAAGACGATCGCCAACGCGGGCGCCCTCGGCGTGGCCGTATGGGTATTGGACAAGATCACCCTGACCGGTGACAGCACGGGCAAGAAGGTCGGCACGCTGATCATCGTCGCCCTCCTGTTCGGCCTGGTGAACTTCCTGGTCAAACCGATTGTGAAGGTGCTCACCTTTCCGCTGTTCATCCTCACGCTCGGCCTGATCACCCTGGTGGTCAACGCCCTGATGCTGCTGCTCACCTCGTGGCTGGCCGACAAGTTCGACCTGAGCTTCCACGTCGAGGGCTTCTGGACGGCAGTCCTGGGCGGCCTGATCATCTCGATCGTCTCCTGGGCGCTGCACATCGTCCTGCCCGACGAGGACTGAGGACTCCGATGGCCTACCGTGTCTGTTTTGTATGCACCGGCAACATATGCCGCTCCCCGATGGCGGAGTCCGTCTTCCGCGCGCGCGTGGAGGAGGCCGGGCTGGCCGGCCTCGTCGAGGTCGACAGCGCCGGCACGGGCGGCTGGCACGAAGGTGACGGCGCCGACCCACGCACGGTAACCGTGCTGGAGGCAGCCGGCTACGACAGCGATCACGCGGCCCGCCAGTTCCGGGCCGCGTGGTTCGCCCGCCTCGACCTCGTCATCGCCCTCGACGCAGGCCATCTGACGGCCCTGCGCCGTCTGGCGCCCACTC
This sequence comes from Streptomyces sp. NPDC047042, assembly GCF_040644035.1. Lineage (NCBI taxonomy): Bacteria > Bacillati > Actinomycetota > Actinomycetes > Kitasatosporales > Streptomycetaceae > Streptomyces > Streptomyces sp. NPDC047042. The sequence goes on from NZ_JBEYVP010000001.1 coordinate 105,155, forward strand.
CGCAGGACGCGGAGAAGGTGCGCCTGTTGCGCTCTTACGACCCCGCCGCGGACGCTGATCTCGACGTCCCGGACCCGTACTACGGAGGTATGGACGGCTTCGAGGAGTGCCTTGCGATGGTGGAGACGACGAGCGCCGGTCTGCTCGCCGCGGTCCGGGCGGAAGTGGAGGGACGGGCGGCATGAACGATCCGGCTGCGAGCGAGAACTCGGGCACACATGCGAACTCGGGTTTGGGTGACAGCACGCGCGCGGTGCGGGCGGGACTGCCCGAGCCCGTCAAGCACGAACCGACCCTCCCCGGTCCGGTGTTCGCGGCCCATTACCACCTGCCGGGCGCCCCCACCGGTCCGTACACCTACGGCCGCGACGAGAATCCGACCTGGACCCTGCTGGAGCGCGCCATCGGCGAGCTGGAGGCACCGGGCGAGGACGGCGTCGAGACGCTCGTCTTCGCCTCCGGCATGGCCGCCGTGTCGTCGGTGCTCTTCTCCCAGCTGCGCACCGGGGACGCGGTCGTCCTGCCGGACGACGGCTACCAGGCGCTGCCCCTGGTGCGGGCGCAGCTCGAGGCGTACGGCATCGAGGTACGTACCGCTCCGACCGGCGGCGACGCTCAGCTCGACGTTCTCGACGGCGCGCGCCTGCTGTGGATCGAGACCCCGTCGAACCCGGGGCTCGACGTGTGCGACGTACGACGGCTCGCCGAGGCGGCCCACACGCATGGCTGTCTCGTCGCCGTCGACAACACCCTGGCCACACCGCTCGGCCAGCGCCCGCTGGAACTCGGCGCCGACTTCTCCGTGGCCAGCGGAACCAAGCAGCTCACCGGGCACGGCGACGTACTGCTCGGTTACGTCGCCGGTGCGGATCCCTCCGCGATGGCCGCCGTACGGCGTTGGCGCAAGATCGCCGGAGCGATTCCCGGGCCCATGGAGGCCTGGCTCGCACACCGGTCGATCGCCACGCTTCCCCTGCGTGTCGACCGGCAGGACGCCACCGCCCTGACCCTTGCCGAAGCTCTGCGCGGGCGGCCCGAGGTGACGGGGTTGCGCTATCCGGGGCTGCCGGACGATCCGTCACACAAGATCGCTGCGCAGCAGATGCGGCGCTACGGGTGTGTCGTTTCCTTCGTCCTGCCCACGCGCGCGCGTGCCGACCGCTTTCTCGGTGCGCTGCGGCTCGTGGACGACGCGACCAGTTTCGGCGGCGTGCGGTCCACTGCCGAACGGCGTGGCAGGTGGGGCGGAGACGCCGTGCCGGAGGGCTTCATTCGTTTCTCGGTCGGCGCAGAGGATCCGGAGGACCTGGTGGCCGATGTGCTGCGCGCACTGGAGACCTCGTCGGACTGACGAGAGCGGTCCGAGCCTCAATGTTTCACGTGAAACACCGCATTTCACTCATGCAGGTCGCGTGCCCTCGCTTCGCGGGAACGCTTCGCAGGGAGTAGGCATGTTTCACGTGGAACCAGCCGGGCCACATTTCTCCCATGACCGTCCGACCCGTGGTCAAGCGCACCGCACGCGCCATCCTGCTCGATGGCGACGACCTGATCCTGATCAAGCGGACCAAGCCGAGCGTCGATCCCTACTGGCTCACCCCGGGCGGCGGTGTCGAACCGGATGATGCGACCGTCGTCGACGCGTTGCACCGCGAAGTGCACGAAGAACTGGGCGCCAAGATCACCGATGTGGTCCCCTGCTTCGTGGACACCGTGGAGCACATCGGTGCGGACGGCGGCGCCACGGGCGTGAAGGTTCAGCACTTCTTCGTCTGCCGTCTGGCGTCCATGGATCCCACGCTGCGACATGGCCCCGAGGTCGACGAGCCCTGCGGCGAGTACGAGATCGTCCGCGTCCCCTTCACTCGGGTCGGCATCGCCTCCGTCCACCTCGTACCGCTGTCTCTGCGCCACTATCTGGACGGAAACATCGAGGGTGTACGGGCCATGCAGGCCCCTGACCTGGGCTGACAAGGGGCGAGCGAGTCAGCCCCCGGGGGCGAGCAGTTCCTCCACCGAGTCATGGCGGATCCGCTCTGCGGGAAAGCCGGCGCTCCGCAACGCCTCCACACCGCTGCGGATCATCCCGGGAGGGCCCGACAGATAGGCGTCGTACTCGTACCAGGGCCCGTACTCCCGTACGGCGTCGGGGAGCTGGAGGTGCGACTGCTCGTCGATGACCGCGCGCACCGTGAGCCAGGGGTGGCTCTGCTGAAGCCGCAGCATGGTGTCGATGTCGTACAGATCGAGATCCGTGCGGGCGCCGTAGAACACCTCGACCCGCCGCCGGTCACCGTGCTCCGCCACGTCCTCGACCAGGGCCTTGATGGGGGCGATGCCGGTGCCGCCCCCCAGACAGAGCAGGCCGCTGCTGGTGGTGTGATCGACGGTCATCGTGCCGGCGGGCGGGCCGAGCCGAACCACGTCTCCGGGCCGCGCGCGGTGCACCAGCGCGTTGGAGACCCAGCCGGCGGGCACCGCCTTCACGTGGAACGAGAGCAGACCGTCGGACCGGGGCGCCGAGGCGAAGGAGTAGTGCCGCCAGATCCGGGGCCACCACGGTGTCTCCAGGCTCGTGTACTGCCCGGCGAGGAACGGGTACGGCTGGTCGGGCCGGACGGTGAGGACGGCGATGTCCGGCGTCCTGAGGTCGTGCGAGACCACCTCCCCGTACCACCAGGCCGGAGCGCGCTGTTCGTCGCCGGACGCCGCGTCGATCATCACCTGCGACATCGTCGTGTACACGCGTACCCAGGCCGCTTCGGTCTCCTGGTCCCATATCGCGGCGGCGTACCGGCTCAGCGCGCCGATGAGGCACTCGCCTACCGCCGGGTAGTGCTCGGGCCGGGTGCCGTACTTGCGGTGGCCGCGGCCCAGGTTCTGCAGGTACGCGACCAGGACCTCGGTGTTGTCGATGTGCTCCGCGGCGGTGAGCAGCGCCTTCAGCAGCCGGTCCCGTTGGGTGTCCATCGCGGCCGGGAAGAGTGAGCGCAGTTCGGGATGACGAACGAAGAGGAGCGCGTAGAAGTACGAGGTCGTCTTGTCGGCGACCGGACCTACCGCGTCCATGGTCCGGCGGATGAGCACTGCGTCCGGGGAGGCTCCCTCAAGCGGCTCGGAGACCGGAGCGGGCCGCTGCCGAGGCATACGCGGGTCGGAGTGCGGCGCGGGGGGAGCGGGCTCGAGTGGGCCGGCCGACTGGGCGGAGGGTGGCGGCGCGGAGGTGTAGGGCTCAGAGGCGAAGGGCGGGCGAGCCGGAGGCTCGTTGGCCGTGGGCGCGGGAGCGAAGGGCGCGGGAAGCGGCGACGCGGGAGCGGGGGGCAGGGGAGGCAGAGGCACGGAAGTCGGAGGGGCCGCCGGGAGTTCAGGGGGCTCCGACGCGCGTATTCGTACCTGATCCGGCGGAGGCTCGGTCACGTCCGGACGGTCACCTGCGTCCGGAGAGGACCCCGTCGCGCCGCCTGTCGTCGGCCTTCCCACAGGACGCAGCGCGGCCAGCCGACTGCCTTCCGTCGCCTCCTGTTCGCCACCCGGGGGCGCTTCCGGCTGCTTGCGCGGCTTGAACCAGCCGCCCCCGCCGCTACCGCCGGAAGTGCCGTTGTCGGCCGACGTTGTGGTCGGAGCGTCCATGGTCTGCCTCGCCTCGAACATCTTTCGGTCGGTGTGCACGTTTCCTCGGTCGGAATGTGCCCCCCGTCCCCCGCTGACGGCTTACTTTTCCCCGTTCGGCCCCCGTCCAATGCGGCCGCATTCACCCCGGATCACCACTCCGCGCGGACAAGTAAGGCCAGAGTGGGACATTGCCCGCGGCGCCCCCACCGCAGCGTCCCACCGTGGACTAACACCTCCACCGTGTAACCGGAAATGCGAGTCTTCGATCTCTCCGTCCCCTTAGGCTGTATTGCCCCGCTCTTGCCCTGTGCGCGGAGATACGCACCCCCGAAGCGGACAAGAACGGAGTCGACCATACCGGCCGTCGCCGAGCGCACAAGTCCGGCCCTTCCTCCCCACGAAAGAGCAAAGGGCGAACCATCGAATCCCTCAATTACCGGGCGCCACACACCAATTCATAGGCATCCCACAAATCCCGCCCGGCATAGGTGTGCGTCGCGAGGCCGGCCAGATGCCCATCGGCATTGACCGCGACAGAGACCGGCACCACCCCGAAGAGTTCAGCGTCGGAGAGCGAGTCGCCGTACGCGACACAGTCGCCCCGGGTCAGCCCGAACTGCGCACAGAGCTGGTCCGCGATCTCCACCTTGGCTGTGGGCGTCAGGATTCCGGTGGGATCCAGCGGCTCCACGAAGGGCACCGCGGGGAAGCGCGAGCCATGCACCGCATGCGCGCCCCAGCCACTCAACCGTTCGACGAAGAACGACGGGGACAGAGAGACGACGGCGCAGTACTCCCCTCGATTCCTGATCTCGGCCCAGGTTTCCCTGATCCGCCGCAGCCAGGGCGCTCCCGCGAAGGCCGCGTCCACATGGGCCACAGTCAGCTCCGCCCAGAGAAGGTGCACCTGCCGGGCATACTCCGCAGGTGAGACACGGCGCGCCACGAAGGCCCTTTCGAGCTCGGCTATTTCGCGGTCGAGCCCCAGCTGCCGCGATATCTCGACGGGGGCAGCCGAGCCATAAAGCAGCGTTCCGTCGAGGTCGAAGAGATGCAGTCGCGTCATGTGTGCCGAGGCTAGCGACTGTCGCCCGATGATCGATGAGCAGCGTTTCACGTGAAACATCTGTCCACGCGCTGTACGGACCGGCTCGACATGGCCAAATGAGCATGCGTTCGAGCGCAAACAGGTGGACGCCGAGGGTGTCGGTCGGACAGCCTGACCTGCGTGCCGACTCCTTCCTCCGCTGAACTGCCCATCCGCCGTCTGACGCATCGCGATCTCACCGCCTGCGCCGACTTGTCCGAGGACCGAGGTTGGCCCCGTGAGGAGCACAAGTGGGGTCTCCTGCTCACGGCCGGGAAGGGCTACGGCATCGATGACCCCGGAGGCGGGCTCGTGGCCGCATGCGTCGTCACGGAGTACGGACTGTACGGACACCCTGAGATGGGAGCCATTGGCATGGTGCTGGTCGCCGAGCGGCATGCCCGTCAGGGCGTCGGACGCCGGCTGATGCAGCACGTCATCACCGCGATGGGCACCACGCCCCTGACACTTCACGCGACTCCGAACGGCCTCCCGCTCTACGAACAACTCGGCTTCAGGGTCACCGGCAGGGCGGAGATGGTGCGCGGACGCTTCACTCCGAACGGGCAGGCGCCCGAGGCCTGCACGCGCGCGGCCACGGCCGAGGATCTTGCCGGGATCATCCGGCTCGACGAAGAGGTCTTCGGCACCGACCGAACGCACATGATCACCCGGCTGCCCGCCTTCGCCGACCTGTTGCGCGTCGCTGAGAAGAACGGCCGGATCATCGGTTACGCGGCCGCATGGCCCAACATGGACACGCATGTCGTGGGTCCACTGATCGCTCGTGACACGGAGACGGCGCAGGCGCTCATCGCCTCACTCGCCGCCCACAGTGACCGTCCGTTGCGTACGGACATCGATGTACGGCACGAGGAACTACTGGCCTGGGTGAAGGAACAGGGGCTGGCTCCGCTGGCCTTCAACGCGGTGATGACGTATGGGATGACCGAACTGCCGGGTGACTGGACACGGCGATTCGCGCCCCTGACGGTTGCCGCGGGCTGAGATGACTGCGCCTTGCACATAGCATCGGCTTCATGGGAGATCTTGAGATACGTCCCGCGTCGACGGAGGACGTTCCCGCGATCGTCGGCATGCTCGCCGACGACCCCCTGGGCGCGCAGCGCGAGTCACCGGACGACTTGAGCCCGTACCTGACCGCGTTGGACCGTCTGACGGCAGATCCGAACCAGCACCTGGTCGTCGCGGTCCGGGAGGGTCGCGTGGTGGGCACGCTCCAGCTCACGATGGTTCCCGGGTTGTCCCGCATGGGGGCGACCCGGTCGATCATCGAAGGCGTGCGGGTCCACGCCACCGAACGCGGCAGCGGCCTGGGCACTCGGCTCATCGAGTGGGCCATCGCCACCTCACGCCGAGAGAACTGCCAGCTGGTCCAGCTGACCTCGGATGCCACCCGTACGGACGCCCACCGTTTCTATGAACGGCTCGGATTCATGCCTTCGCACGTGGGCTTCAAGCTCCCGCTCTGAGCCTTCAGGAAGGGGCATGTTTCACGTGAAACATGCCCCTTCGCCACGGACCGGCAGCTACCTGAGTCCGCGCCACCCCTGTGGATCCACCCCGCCCGGCACAGAAGCCCCCTCCTCGTACGGCTGACGCACGAAGACGAACGATCCCAGGTCCAGGTGCTCCACCGTCCCGTTCGGCCGCCGTACGGCCCGCAGAAGCTCGCCGGCGAAGTAACCGTCCAGGCCCGTCCAGGTGCCGTCACCGTTCGCCCTGAAGCGCGAACGACGGCCGATGCCGGCCAGGGGCCCCAGCGTGACACCCCCATCGTCCGACAGCCGCAGGGCATAGGGGGCGGTCCCCCAGTACCACTGACCCGTCAACTCCAGTACAGACCTGTCGACTTCGGGCAACGGGCGCCACGGCTCGGGAATTCGGGGCTCTGCCTCCGCGACGATCTTCACAAGGTCGGCGGCGACCGCGGACACCAGCGGACCAGAGGTGCAATTGGCCAGGACGACTGCCGCGAGGTCGTCCGCCACGCTGATGGTGAGGCTCGCCAAAAAACCGGGCAACGACCCACCGTGGCCCACGAGCAGACGGCCGTCCCGGTACTGGACCTGCATACCGAGGCCGTACGCCGAGCCCGCAGCCACGTCCTCCGCTTCGGCCGGAGCGGCCGGCGTACGCATCTCCGCCACGGACGCGGAGCTCAGTACCCGGTCGTCCCCGTCGGCAAGAAAGGCGGCGAAGCGCGCCAAATCTCCTGACGTCGACCAGAGTTGACCGGCCGCCGCCATGCGTCCGAGGTCCTCGGTCGGCTCCGGCAGCAGTACGTCGGCCCACGGATGCACCGCCCAGCCGCCCGCGTGCGGTGCCTGCGGCTGTCCGCTCGTCCGTTGCAGCCCGAGGGGCTCCAGTACCTCGCGCCGCAGTACGTCCTCCCACGGAGCACCGCGCAGCTCCTCGACCAGCGCACCGAGGATGCTGTAGCCGGGGTTCGAGTAGTGGTGGCGTCGACCCACGGGGTGCAGCAACGGCCGCTCTCCCAGTACGTCGGACAGCTCGGGCCGCAGTGATCCAGGGGTTCGTTCCCACCACGGCGCGGGCGACTCCGCCGCCAACCCGCCTGTGTGGGCCAGCAGTTCGGCGATGGTGGCATCCCCCACACCCGTACCCGGCAGATGCTTCTCCAGCGGGTCGACCAGCTCGAGAAGCCCCTCGTCCCGCAACCGCATCACGAGTACCGCGGTGAAGGTCTTGGTGATCGACCCGATCCGGTACTGAACGTTCGCGTCGGGTGCGTGCCCGTCCACCGAGCTTCGCACCCCCGTCCACACCGTTTCACCGCCCCGCACCACCGCGGCGACCAATGACGGCGCCCGCCCTTCACGCTGCGCGACAGCGATCCGATGCAGCAACGCCCGCCGCGTACTGGGAAGGAGCTCGTCCTGAGGTGTTGTCATGGGGCAAGTCCATCGGTCGGGCGGCGCTGAGTCGAGCGGGTTTACGCTCCGCCTCGGGCACCGCTCACGTCTGGGCCATGTCCACGAACCGCGAATAGTGACCCTGGAAGGCGACCGTGATTGTCGCCGTCGGGCCGTTTCGGTGCTTGCCGACGATGATGTCCGCCTCGCCCGCGCGCGGTGATTCCTTCTCGTACGCGTCCTCGCGGTGCAGCAGGATCACCATGTCCGCGTCCTGCTCGATCGAGCCGGACTCTCGCAGGTCGGAGACCATGGGCTTCTTGTCCGTACGCTGCTCGGGGCCACGGTTCAGCTGCGACAGCGCGATCACCGGCAGCTCCAGCTCCTTGGCCAGGAGCTTCAGGTTTCGCGACATGTCGGAGACCTCCTGCTGACGGCTCTCGGAACGCTTGCCGCCGGACTGCATCAGCTGGAGGTAGTCGATGACCACGAGCTTCAGGTCCGCGCGCTGCTTGAGGCGACGGCACTTGGCACGGATCTCCATCATCGACAGGTTCGGAGAGTCGTCGATGTACAGCGGGGCCGCCGAGACATCGGGCATCCGGCGGGCGAGCCGCGTCCAGTCCTCGTCGGTCATCGTGCCGGAGCGCATGTGGTGAAGGGCCACGCGTGCCTCCGCGGAGAGCAGGCGCATGGCGATCTCGTTGCGGCCCATTTCGAGGGAGAAGATCACGCTGGGCATGTTGTGCTTGATGGAGCAGGCACGAGCGAAGTCCAGTGCCAGCGTCGACTTACCCATGGCGGGGCGCGCCGCGATGATGATCATCTGACCGGGATGCAGACCGTTGGTGAGCTGGTCGAGGTCGGTGAACCCGGTCGGCACACCGGTCATCTCCCCCGAACGCGACCCGATCGCCTCGATCTCGTCGAGCGCACCCTCCATGATGTCGCCGAGCGGCAGATAGTCCTCCGTGGTGCGCTGCTCGGTGACCGCGTAGATCTCGGCCTGGGCGCTGTTGACGATCTCGTCCACGTCGCCGTCGGCCGCGTATCCCATCTGGGTGATGCGGGTCCCGGCCTCGACCAGGCGCCGCAGGACCGCGCGCTCGTGCACGATCTCCGCGTAGTACTCGGCGTTGGCCGCCGTCGGCACCGTCTGTACCAGCGCGTGCAGATAGGGCGCGCCGCCGACCTTGGTGATCTCGCCCCGTCTGGTGAGCTCGGCCGCGACCGTGATGGGGTCGGCCGGCTCGCCCTTCGCATACAGATCGAGGATCGCCCCGTAGATGATCTCGTGCGCGGGCCGGTAGAAGTCGTGGCCCTTGAGCACCTCGACGACGTCGGCGATGGCGTCCTTGGACAGCAGCATGCCGCCGAGAACGGACTGCTCGGCGTCGAGGTCCTGCGGCGGCACCCGCTCGAAGGACGTGCCCTCGCTGTCCCACTCCCCGTTGTCGCGACCGCGGTCGTGCTGTTCGTCGCGGCCCCGGCCCCCTTCGCGGCGCTGCCGGGAGGGGGGCAGACGATCGCTTGGACCGCTGTCGGCCCATGGATCGTCCAAGGGCTCGGAAATACTCACCGAGCCACCTCCTCCCGTCCGCCGAGCGGACCTCGCCGTGCCCCTCTTTTCTACGGCACGACACTGACAAATAAGAGGCCCAACTCCGGTTCTGGCGCGTCGGTTTTGTGACGTTTCCGAGGCCGCGGAACAGAGTGGGCGTCGGACCACCGTAGGCCTGTCGCCACCGTCAGCCAATCTGGTTATCCACAGGCCATGTGGACGACGGCCCAGATGCTGTGGAGAACTCGGCAAAACCTGTGCACGACCCGGTGGACAGCCCTGTGAACAAGCTTTCGCGAGTTCCGATCATGGGCCGCTGACCAGCACTTATCCCGTCCACCGGCTGTGCAGAAGAAAAACTTTCCCCAACTGGCCAAGATCTCCACGAGCGGCACGTGGAAGCGCGCACCTCACTGCGGATGGTAATGGTCACCTACTCATTGCGTCACTTACCTGTGGAAGATTAGATTGGTGGTCATGACACAGGCTCCCGCTGGACTCAGGACGGCACGACGACGGCATGACCGTGAGATCGTCGCACTGGCCGTTCCTGCCTTCGGTGCGCTCGTCGCCGAGCCCCTTTTCGTGCTCGCCGACAGTGCGATCGTCGGCCACCTGGGCACCGCTCAACTGGCCGGACTCGGCATCGCGTCCGTCCTTCTGACCACAGCCGTCAGTGTCTTCGTCTTCCTCGCGTACGCCACCACGGCCGCCGTCGCCCGGCGCGTCGGTGCAGGCGATCTCCAGGCCGCCATCCGCCAAGGAGTGGACGGCATCTGGCTCGCCCTGCTGCTCGGCGCCGTTGTCATCGCCGCCATCCTGCCCTCGGCATCCGGCCTCGTGGGCCTCCTGGGCGCCTCGGACACCGCGGCCCCGTACGCGACCACCTATCTGCGGATCTCGGCGATCGGCATCCCGGCCATGCTTGTCGTCCTCGCGGCCACCGGTGTACTGCGCGGCCTCCAGGACACCAGGACCCCGCTGTACGTCGCCATCGCGGGCTTCGTCGCCAACGCCGTCCTGAACGTGGGCCTCGTCTACGGCGCGGACCTCGGCATCGCGGGTTCCGCCTGGGGCACCGTCATCGCCCAGTGGGGCATGGCAGCGGCCTATCTCACGGTTGTGGTTCGCGGCGCGCGTCTGCACGGCGCCTCGCTGCACCCCGACATCGCGGGAGTACGGGCCTCAGCGCAGGCAGGCGTGCCACTTCTTGTGCGTACGCTCTCCCTGCGCGCGATCCTGATGATCGCCACGGCCGTCGCCGCGCAGCTCGGGGACGCGGACGTCGCCGCACACCAGATCATCCTGTCCCTGTGGAGTCTGCTCGCCTTCGCCCTCGACGCGATCGCCATCGCCGGCCAGGCCATCATCGGGCGTTACCTCGGCGCGAACGACGTCCGGGGAGCCCGAGAAGCCTGTCGCCGCATGGTCGAGTGGGGCATCGCCACCGGGATGGTGCTCGGCCTGCTGGTGATCGTCAGCCGTCCGTTGTTCCTGCCTCTGTTCACCAGTGACTCCGTGGTCAAGGACACCGCGCTGCCGGCCCTGTTCGTGGTCGCGTTGTCGCAACCGATCTGCGGGATCGTCTTCGTTCTCGACGGCGTACTGATGGGCGCGGGTGACGGCCCCTACCTCGCCTGGGCGATGCTGATCACCCTGGCCACGTTCGCACCGGTGGCCCTACTGGTGCCGGCCTTCGGCGGCGGTCTGACCGCCCTCTGGGGAACCATGGCGCTCATGATGATCGTCCGCATGCTGACTCTGTGGCTGCGGGCCCGATCGGGCCGCTGGCTGGTCACGGGCGCCGTCCGCTGAAGACGCTGCGAACCCGAGGACGCGCTTCACTTCGCTCAGGGTGCCCTTGCCCCTTGTTTCACGTGAAACATCGACCAGATATCCGCCGTTTCACCGGTTTCACGTGAAACATCGCCCTCACGCAGAAGGGCCGCACCCCGAAGGATGCGGCCCTGAGACTGCTTCAGCAATCGCGGCACTCAGGCAGCGACGACCTCGATGTTGACCTTGGCGGCAACCTCGGGGTGCAGACGCACCGACGTCTCGTGGGCGCCGAGCGTCTTGATCGGCGCACCGAGCTCGATGCGGCGCTTGTCGACCTCGGGGCCACCGGAAGCCTTGATCGCCGTGGCGATGTCGGCCGGGGTAACGGAACCGAAGAGACGACCGGCGTCGCCGGAGCGGACGGCCAGACGGACCTTGACGCCTTCGAGGCGGGCCTTGACGTCGTTGGCCTGCTCGATGGTCTGGATCTCGTGGATCTTGCGAGCGCGACGAATCTGCTCGACGTCCTTCTCGCCACCCTTGGTCCAACGGATCGCGAAGTTCCGCGGGATCAGGTAGTTGCGAGCGTAGCCGTCCTTGACGTCGACAACGTCGCCAGCGGCACCGAGGCCGGAGACCTCGTGGGTGAGGATGATCTTCATTGGTCGGTCACCCTTCCCTTATCGCGCGGTGGAGGTGTAGGGCAGCAGCGCCATCTCACGGCTGTTCTTGACAGCCGTGGCGACGTCACGCTGGTGCTGCGTGCAGTTGCCGGTCACGCGGCGGGCACGGATCTTGCCGCGGTCGGAAATGAACTTCCGCAGCATGTTCGTGTCCTTGTAGTCCACGTACGTGACCTTGTCCTTGCAGAATGCGCAGACCTTCTTCTTAGGCTTGCGCACAGGCGGCTTCGCCATGGTGTTTCTCCTGTGTGATCAAGAAGTGTGGGTACGACCCGCCCTCGGCCCGAAGGCCTAGAAGGGGGGCTCGTCCGAGTAGCCGCCGCCTCCGCCGCCGCCGGAGTTTCCACCCCAGCCACCGCCGCCGCCCTGGTTGCCACCGGCGGGAGCGCCGGTCGCCCAGGGGTCGTCGGACGGAGCGCCGCCGCCCTGCGGAGCGCCGCCGGAGTTTCCACCCCAGCCGCCACCCTGCTGGCCGCCACCGCCACCGCCGCCGTAACCGCCCTGGCCACCTCGGCCGGCGGTCTTGGTGACCTTGGCCGTGGCGTTCTTCAAGCTGGCGCCGACTTCTTCGACGTCCAGCTCGTAGACCGTGCGCTTGACGCCCTCACGGTCCTCGTAGGACCGCTGCTTCAGTCGGCCCTGCACGATGACGCGCATGCCTCGCTGGAGCGACTCCGCGACGTTCTCCGCCGCCTGACGCCAGACCGAGCAGGTCAGGAACAGGCTTTCGCCGTCCTTCCACTCGTTCGTCTGCCGGTCGAAGGTGCGGGGGGTGGACGCGACACGGAACTTCGCGACCGCCGCACCGGAGGGGGTGAAGCGCAGCTCGGGGTCGTCGACAAGATTGCCGACGACCGTGATGACGGTCTCGCCTGCCATAGGGGAACCTCTCGGCGGGTTTGCTGCTGGCTGCTTTTGGTGCTGCTACTCGAAATCCCGAGAACGGCTGAGCGGAAAGCTCAGTGGGTCTCGGGGCGGAGGACCTTGGTCCGGAGGACCGACTCGTTCAGGTTCATCTGGCGGTCGAGCTCCTTGACGACCGCAGGCTCGGCCTGCAGGTCGATGACCGAGTAGATGCCCTCGGGCTTCTTCTTGATCTCGTACGAGAGACGACGACGGCCCCAGGTGTCGACCTTCTCCACCTTGCCGTTGCCCTCGCGGACGACGGACAGGAAGTTCTCGATCAGAGGGGCGACAGCGCGCTCCTCCAGCTCGGGGTCGAGGATGACCATCACTTCGTAGTGACGCATGTGGAACCCACCTCCTTTGGACTCAGCGGCCACGGTCGTTCCGTGGCAGGAGGGTTGTTATGCGTACGCAACGGTATCGGCGACCACTGACAATCGGAGGTTCCCCAGGGGACTCCGCGCCATGGCCTGGGCAGACACCGGTGCAGACGGTACAGCCTACCCGCACGGTGCCTTCGGGTTGTAATCAGGCCCCTGTGAGCGTCAATCTGTACACATCGGGTGTGTATGGCGCTACGATGCGCCGCCTTCCGCAGGAGGTGCCACATGGCACAGGCATTGCGACCCAATACCGCCGGTTCTCTCTTCGCCACCGACGGCAAACCCCATCCGCTCCAGGACAGCCTGCTCGCTGTGACGCTGGTGCTCGGAGTGACGGCCTTCGTCACGGCGATGTTCCACAGTCTGCATCTGCTCAGCTCCTGGACCGGCCTGGTGGGGATCCTCACCGGCGCGTACGGCCAGTTCGTCTCGGAGACGACCCGCGAACGCTTCGGACTGATCCTGGGCCTCGGCGCCGCAGCGGTCGGCTTCTTCCTCGGCATGGCACACGGCGGCCTCTTCGGCGGCGTGATCGGCTGAGCGGACCGCCTCCTGGTGCCCCGGCCCGACGCAGGGTCGGGGCACAGGTGCCATACGGCCAGTCGAGGCGCTCGCAGGGCGCAGTAGGCTTCGGCGCGAGAGCCGGAGCCCCTGTACCCATGGGGACACACCAGCCCGAGGAGCCCCCCGAATGAGCCTGACCCTGAGGACGATCAGCCGAGAGCAGCATCTGGCGTACATCCAGAGCCTGCCGTCGGCGAGCCACATGCAGGTTCCGGCCTGGGCAGACGTCAAGGCGGAGTGGCGCTCAGAGAACCTCGGGTGGTTCGACGACCGGACGGGCGAGATGGTCGGCGCGGGTCTCGTGCTGTACCGCCAGCTGCCCAAGATCAAGCGGTATCTCGCGTATCTGCCCGAAGGCCCGGTCATCAACTGGTTCGCGCCGAATCTCGACGACTGGATCCAGCCGATGCTGGCGCACCTCAAGCAGCAGGGCGCCTTCTCCGTGAAGATGGGCCCACCGGTGATCATCCGGCGCTGGGAGGCCACGTCCATCAAGGCGGGCATCCAGAGCCAGGACGTGAAGCGGCTGCGCGACATCGAGGCCGACTTCATCGAACCGCGTGCCTTCGAGGTCGCCGACAAACTGCGCCGTATGGGCTGGCAGCAGGGCGAGGACGGCGGGGCCGGCTTCGGCGACGTGCAGCCGCGCTACGTCTACCAGGTGCCGCTCGCGAACCGCTCGCTGGAAGAGGTCCACAAGAACTTCAACCAGTTGTGGCGCCGCAACATCAAGAAGGCCGAGAAGGCCGGTGTCGAGGTCGTCCAGGGCGGCTACCACGACCTCGAGGAGTGGCAGCGGCTGTACGAGATCACCGCGGTGCGCGACCACTTCCGGCCCCGCCCGCTGTCGTACTTCCAGCGCATGTGGACGGCCCTCAACACCGAGGACCCCAACCGCATGCGGCTCTACTTCGCCCGCCACAACGGAGTGAACCTTTCGGCCGCGACGATGCTGATCGTCGGCGGGCACGTCTGGTACTCCTACGGTGCCTCGGACAACATCGGGCGCGAGGTCCGTCCCTCGAACGCCATGCAGTGGCGGATGCTGCGCGACGCCTATGCGCTGGGCGCCACGGTCTACGACCTGCGCGGTATCTCCGACTCCCTGGACGAGACTGATCACCTCTTCGGTCTGATCCAGTTCAAGGTGGGCACGGGTGGGCAGGCTGCCGAGTACCTCGGCGAGTGGGACTTCCCGCTCAACAAGCTGCTCCACAAGGCGCTCGACATTTACATGTCACGCCGCTGATCCACCTGCGGTTCCGCTCATACCTTCGATGCACCACAGCCACGAGAAAGGTTCCAGGTCCCGGCCATGGCGCTCACGCTCTACGTCGACACCGCGCGCTGGCGTGCGCACCACAAGCACGTGTCCGAGCAGTTTCCGGGGCTCGTCCCGGTCTGCAAGGGCAACGGCTACGGCTTCGGGCACGAGCGGCTGGCGGAGGAGGCCACCCGGCTGGGCTCGGACATCCTGGCCGTCGGCACGACGTACGAGGCCGCACGGACCAAGGACTGGTTCGGCGGTGACCTGCTGGTGCTGACGCCCTTCAGACGGGGCGAGGAGCCCGTGCCGCTGCCCGACCGCGTCATCCGCTCGGTGTCGTCGGTGGACGGGGTGCACGGGCTCGTCGGTGCCCGTGTCGTCATCGAGGTCATGTCCTCCATGAAGCGTCACGGGGTGACCGAGCAGGAATTGCCCCAACTGCACGCCGCGATAGAGGACGTGCGGCTCGAAGGCTTCGCGATCCACCTGCCGCTGGACCGTACCGACGGTTCGGACGCCGTGGAGGAGGTCATCGGCTGGATGGACCGGCTGCGCGCGGCCCGGCTGCCGCTGCACACCATGTTCGTCAGCCATCTCAAGGCCGAGGACCTCGCGCGGCTTCAGCAGCAGTTCCCGCAGACCCGTTTCCGCGCCCGTATCGGCACGCGGCTGTGGCTGGGGGACCACGAGGCCACCGAGTACCGCGGCGCGGTCCTGGACGTCACACACGTGGCCAAGGGCGACCGCTTCGGCTACCGGCAGCAGAAGGCGGCCTCCGACGGCTATCTGGTGGTCGTGGCAGGCGGTACGTCGCACGGGGTGGGCCTGGAGGCCCCCAAGGCCCTCCACGGCGTCATGCCGCGCGCCAAGGGCGTCGCCCGCGCCGGCCTCGCCACGGTCAACCGGAACCTCGCCCCGTTCGTCTGGGGCGGCAAGCAGCGCTGGTTCGCCGAGCCGCCGCACATGCAGGTCTCGATCCTCTTCGTCCCTGCGGACGCCCCGGAGCCGAAGGTCGGTGAGGAGTTGGTGGCCCATCTGCGGCACACCACCACGCAGTTCGACCGGATAGTCGACCGCTGACCCGGTAGCCGACGTTGCGGAAAGGCCGTACACGAACTCCGTGTACGGCCTTTCGCATGCTCTCCCCGCAGCGTTCGCTCAGAGCGAACGCTCCTCGTCCTCCCCCACCCGTCGGCTGCCCCACTCCACCTGTGGCCCGGCGAAGGGACTGGCGTGCAGCGGCGGACGGGCTGCGGAACCGAGTACGAAGACGTCCTGCGCACCGTCGAGCACACCCCCGGACGGGTCGTCGTCGCCAGCCCGGCGCACCACGTCCCGCTCCGGCATGAGGATGTCCCGGACGATCACGGCGCACAGGTACAGCGTGCCCGCCAGGTGGACGGCGATGACGAACTGGTAGCCCTCGGTGGGCAGTCCCTTGTGAGCGTCACCGCTGGTCGTGTACGCGAGGTACATCCAGATCCCCAGGAAGTACGCGACCTCGCACGCCTGCCAGATCAGGAAGTCCCGCCACTTCGGGCGGGCCAGTACGGCGAGGGGGACCAACCACAGGACGTACTGCGGTGAGTAGACCTTGTTGGTGAGGATGAACGCCGCGACGATCAGGAAGGCCAGCTGGGCGAAGCGAGGACGGCGCGGTGCTGTCAGCGTGAGTGCCGCGACACCCACGGCCGAGGCCAGCATCAGCAGCGTCGCGAAGGTGTTGACGGTCTCCGTCGTGAACGGGTAGTTGAAACGCTGGGCGATGATCAGCCAGAAGGAGCCGAAGTCGACGCCCCGTTCCTGGCTGAACGTGTAGAACTTCGACCAGCCGTCGAAGGCGAAGACCATCACCGGCAGGTTCACGGCGACCCAGGCGAGGACGGCACCGCCCAGCGCGTTGCCGAACGGCCGCCACTTGCCCGCGCGCCAGCACAGCACGAACAGCGGGCCCAGCAGCAGGAAGGGATAGAGCTTGGCGGCCGTGGCGAGCCCCAGCAGCACACCGAAAGCGAAGGACCGCCCGCGGGACCACATCAGCATCGCCGCAGCCGTCAGAGCGACCGCCAGAAGGTCCCAGTTGATGGTGGCGGTGAGCGCGAAGGCGGGCGCCAGAGCGACCAGCAGACCGTCCCAGGGGCGCCGCGCCTGGGTGCGTGACACGCATACGACGATGATCGCCGCGCACACCATCAGCATTCCGGCGTTGACGAACCAGTACCACTGCTCCTGGTGCTGGATGGTGCCGCTACCGGGTGTGAGCCAGGCGGCCACCTCCATGAACACGCCGGTCAGCACCGGGTATTCGAGGTACTCCATGTCGCCGGAGATCTTGTCGAAGTACGGCACGAGCCCGTCGGCGAATCCGCGGCCCTGATAGAGGTGCGGAATGTCGGAGTAGCAGGCGTGCGTGTACTGCGTGCCGGCCCCGAAGAACCAGCCGCCGTTGTAGCAGGGCGCCTTCTGGACCAGGCCGAGGGCGAACATGCCGATCGCCACGAGCGCGACCACTCGTACCGGGGTCCACCAGGACGTCCCCAGCAGGGCACGTCGACCGATGGGACCGCCGATCAGCTCACTGCCGGCCACGGCGACCTCGTCGTCCCTGGTCGGCCGTACCGGATCCGGCTCGCGCACGCTCGCTTGCGTCGTCTCTGCACTGGGCATGGGCCACATCCTGCCGTACGTGCCTGGGAATACGCCGAGGGCCGCCGTACCTGGTCGGTACGACGGCCCCATGTTTCACGTGAAACAGCGTGAATCGGGTCGATGTTTCACGTGAAACACACGCGCCGGGTGACGCTCCTGCTGACCTTTCCGTCAGCCGAAGATGCCTCCGTTACCGCCATCACCGCCGTTACCGCCATCACCGCCGTCCACCCCGCCGTTACCGTTCGCGTTGCCACTGTCCTGCCCGTCGGTCGGCGTGGGGGATGGACTGAATGTCACTCCGCCGTTCGTAGTGCCTGTGTCCGCGCCACCCGAGTCGGCACCCCCGGCGCCTTGGCAGTTGACGTTGAACGGGCCGCAGGAATTGGTCGGCGTGGGTGTGGGAGAGGGCACGACCTCGCTCTGGGTGGGCGTCGGGCTCGGCGTGGGCGTCGATTCCTCGCTCTCGGTGACAGAGGGGGTCGGGCTGGGCAGCGGGTCCTCGTCGACGACCTCGCCGTAGGGCTCGGGAGTCGGGAAGTCCTCCACCGGCGCGCCCTGGAGCGCCTGCTCCATGTAGTCGTGCCAGATCTCCGCGGGGAACGAGGCTCCGTGGATCTTCTCCTGGCCACCCGTGCCGTACATCTCCAGGAACTCGCGGTTCTTGTTGGTCTCGTCGTCGTCCATCCGGAACATGCTGATCGCGGTGGACAGCTGCGGGGTGTACCCGACGAACCAGGCCGACTTGTTGCCGTCGGTGGTACCGGTCTTGCCGGCCACCTCCCGACCGCTCAGCTGGGCCGCCGTACCCGTTCCGTCGTCGACCACGGTCTTGAGGACATCGGTGACGTTGTCGGCGACCTGGGCGGTGAACACCTGCTTGGCCTTGGCGATCCTCTGGTGATCGAAGGTCGTGCCGGTCTTGTCGGTGACCTTCTCAACCGAGTACGGAGTGTTCTGCTTGCCGCTGGCCGCAAAGGTCGCATAGGCGCCGGCCATACGGATCGCGCTCGGGCTGGAGGTACCGATCGAGAACGACGGGAAGTCGGCACTCGCCAGGCTGCTGTCGAGGATGCCCGCGTCGGTCGCGGACTCCCTCACCTTGTCCAGACCGACGTCCATGCCGAGCTGGACATAGGCGGAGTTGGAGGAGACCCGCATCGCCTCACGCAGGTCGATCCGGAAGCTGGGCGGGTTGTACGACTCGTCGCCGTCGTTGCGCTGCAGCCACTCCTTGTCGTCCTTGTCCTTCCAGACGGTGTTGTCGTAGTTCTTGATCTTCAGCTTGTTCTTGCCGCTGTAGATGCTTTCCGGGGAGACCTGGGTGCGCTCGTCCTGAGCCTGTTCCACGCCCAGATCCGGATCCCGTACACCCCACTTCATCGCGGCGGCGAGCACGAAGGCCTTGAACGTCGAACCCACCTGGGCGCCCGTCGTGTCGGCGTTGTTCGTGAAGTGCTTGGTCGCGTCCTCACCGCCGTAGATGGCCTTGATCGCGCCCGTCTTCGGGTCTACGGAAGCACCGCCGAACTGGACGAACTTGTCGGTCTCTGGCCGCTTGTCGGGCTTGATGTTCGCCTTCTCGACGGCCTTGACCGACTTTTCCAACGCCGCGACCTTCTTCTTGTCGAAGGTCGTGTAGATCGAGTAGCCGCCCTGCTGCAGTTCCTCGGCGGTGATCCCGGTCTTGTCGGTGTTGTTGATGAGGTAGCCCTTGGCCAGGTCGACGAGGTAACCGATCTGGCCGCTCAGCGCGGTGTTGGAACGCGGATTCTGGATCTTCGGGAAGGTCGTGTACTTGGCACGCTCGGCTGCCGTCATGCGCCCGTCCTTGACCTCCTCGTCAAGGATCCACCGCCACCGCTCCACCGCCCGCTTGGCGTTGAGTTCGGGCTTGGCGTTCACAGGGTCGACGGCCACGTTGCCCGCCGGGTCGTAGTACGTGGCGCCCTTCAGCACCGCGGCCAGGAAGGCGCACTGGCTGGCGTCCAGATCCTTGGCGTCCTGGTTGAAGTACGCACGGGCGGCTGCCTGCATGCCGTAGGAGTCACGACCGAAGTAGGCGGTGTTCAGGTAGCCGGCCATGATCTCCTCTTTCGAGACGTTCGTCCCGACCTTGATGGAGATGAACAGCTCCTTGAACTTCCGCGTGAGCGTCTGCGACTGGTCGTCCAGGCGGGCGTTCTTCACGTACTGCTGGGTGATGGTCGAACCACCCTGCGTCTGACCGCCCTTGGCCATGTTGAACAGGGCCCGGGCGATGCCCATGGGGTCGACACCGCTGTCGGTCTCGAACGTCTTGTTCTCGGCGGACATCACGGCATACCGCATCGACGCGGGGATCTGTTCGTAGCCGATGATCTGGCGGTTCGTCTCACCACCGGTCGCCACCATCTGGCTGCCGTCGGACCAGTAGTAGACGTTGTTCTGGGCATTCGCTGCCTTCGCGACATCCGGCACGCCCACCAGGGCGTAGCCGATGCCGGCCACTGCCACCAGGCTGCCGACGAAGCCGATGAACAGTCCCGTCACCTGCCGCCACGACGGCATCCAGCGCGCCGCTCCGTACTTGCCCGCGCGCGGATAGTCGATGAACCGCTTCTTGGGCGGAGGACCCGCCGCACGCCCTCTGCCCCGTCCGGGCCCGTTCGGGCCAGGACCGCCACGGCGTCCGCCGTCCGCGGCCTCGGGCGCTCTGCGACGCCCGCCAGTGCTTCTCTGGGCGGCTCGCCGGGCATCGGCCCGGCCTCCGGACTGGCGCTCGTCACCTTCTGCTCCGTAGGGACCCAACCCGTAGGAACCCGATCCATAGGAGTCGGAAGGAGACTCGGTGGCGCCTCGCGGTGCCGCGCGGCGGCCGGAGGACGAGCCGGACTGGCCGCGCCGGGTCTCGGCACGTCCGCCTCCCTGCGGCTGCGGCGGTTTGCGACGGTGCTCGCTCATCGAACGACTACTCCTTGGGCAGGCGCACCCGTGCGCGCCTGGAAACGGCGGCTGGTTTCCGGTCCCCCCAAGGTACGGATGCGGCCGTGTTCGCATTCACCCGTACCGCACCAAGCACGACGACGTCCCCAAACGTCACTCGGTTCCCGGTGGACTGCATGGCGCACAGACTACGCACCGTCAAAACCTGTCCAGCCCCGAAGTTCACCCCAAATCAGGCAACTTGCATCCTACGAATCGGTGATGTGATCCCGTTCACGACCTCCCCTCTTGTCCCATCCACAGGGCCGTTCTATCGTCTGGATGTATCGAGTCGATACATCAGCTCGGCATAAACAGTGCCGAAGCCGTCACGGTCGGACCGTGGGAGAGGGGAGGCGACGATGAGCCGGCGTTCCGGGATCCTCGAGTTCGCCGTCCTCGGACTGCTCCGCGAGTCCCCGATGCACGGCTATGAGCTGCGCAAACGACTCAATACGTCACTGGGTGTGTTCCGCGCCTTCAGCTACGGCACGCTGTATCCCTGCCTCAAGACGCTGGTCGCGAGCGGCTGGTTGATCGAGGAGTCCGGGGGTGCGCCCGAGGACGCGCTCGCCGCTCCGCTCACCGGGCGCCGCGCCAAGATCGTCTATCGGTTGACGGCGGAAGGTAAGGAGCACTTCGAGGAGCTGCTCTCGCAGACAGGTCCGGACGCGTACGAGGACGAGCACTTCGCCGCTCGTTTCGCCTTCTTCGGACAGACGTCCCGCGATGTACGCATGCGCGTGCTCGAGGGCCGGCGCGGCCGGCTGGAGGAGCGCCTGGAGAAAATGCGCACCTCTTTGGCGCGTACGCGCGAGCGCCTCGACGACTACACCCTTGAGCTCCAGCGCCACGGAATGGAGTCCGTGGAGCGCGAAGTGCGCTGGCTGAACGAGCTCATCGAGAGCGAGCGGGCCGGGCGGGACCTCAAGGGTGCCGTCTCCGGGGAACCCGACTCGCAGGACACCACATCTGGAGCGCCGGGCGGCCTGCCCCGGTCCCGGGAGGACGACTCCCGGACCGGTCCGTCCGACGACACCGCCACGTGAGGGCCGCTCAGGTCCCCACTCGTACACACAGGGAGCAACCGAATGGGTTCCATTCGCGTAGCCGTCGTCGGCGTGGGCAACTGCGCCGCGTCGCTCGTACAGGGAGTCGAGTACTACAAGGACGCCGATCCGGCGTCCAGGGTCCCGGGTCTCATGCATGTCCAGTTCGGGGACTACCACGTCAAGGACATCGAGTTCGTCGCCGCGTTCGACGTGGACGCCAAGAAGGTCGGCCTTGACCTGGCGGACGCCATCGGCGCCTCCGAGAACAACACCATCAAGATCTGCGACGTGCCGAGCACCGGTGTGAAGGTCCGGCGTGGCCACACCCTCGACGGTCTCGGCAAGTACTACCGCGAGACCATCGAGGAGTCCGAGGCTGAGCCGGTCGACGTCGTCAAGGTCCTCAAGAAGAAGCAGGTCGACGTCCTCGTCTGCTACCTGCCCGTCGGTTCCGAGGCCGCGGCGAAGTTCTACGCCCAGTGCGCCATCGACGCCAAGGTCGCCTTCGTCAACGCCCTCCCGGTCTTCATCGCCGGCACCAAGGAGTGGGCGGACAAGTTCACCGAGGCGGGCGTCCCGATCGTCGGCGACGACATCAAGTCGCAGGTCGGTGCCACGATCACGCACCGCGTGATGGCGAAGCTGTTCGAGGACCGGGGAGTGGTCCTGGACCGCACGATGCAGCTGAACGTCGGCGGCAACATGGACTTCAAGAACATGCTCGAGCGTGACCGCCTGGAGTCCAAGAAGATCTCCAAGACGCAGGCCGTCACCTCCCAGATCCGGGACCGCGAGCTCGGCGCCGACAACGTCCACATCGGTCCGTCGGACTACGTGGCCTGGCTCGACGACCGCAAGTGGGCGTACGTGCGCCTCGAGGGTCGCGCGTTCGGCGATGTCCCGCTGAACCTGGAGTACAAGCTGGAGGTCTGGGACTCCCCGAACTCGGCCGGCGTCATCATCGACGCCGTGCGCGCCGCGAAGATCGCCAAGGACCGCGGCATCGGCGGCCCGATCCTTTCCGCGTCGAGCTACTTCATGAAGTCCCCGCCGGTCCAGTACTTCGACGACGAGGCGCGGGACAACGTCGAGAAGTTCATCAAGGGCGAAGTCGAGCGCTGAGAGGAGTCCAGCGCCGATCAAGCCCCAACAGGCTTGTCGCTCCTGCCCGTCGAGGGTCCCCGGGTCATCCGCCCGGGGACCTTCCTCGTATGTGAGGCTTTGCCCCATGGCTGTCGTGCGTGACCTGCGGGTACTCCTGCGTCTGAGGAACTTCCGACGCCTGCTCGCCGTACGGCTGCTCTCCCAGGGCGCCGACGGCGTCTTTCAGGTCGCGCTCGCCGCGTACGTCGTCTTCTCGCCGGAGAAGCAGACCTCGCCGGCCGCGATCGCCTCCGCGATGGCGGTCCTGCTGCTGCCCTACTCCGTGGTCGGCCCCTTCGCGGGCGTCCTGCTGGACCGCTGGCGGCGCCGCCAGGTCTTCCTCTACGGCAACCTGCTGCGCGCCCTGCTGGCATGCGTGACGGCCGTCCTGATGCTGAGCCATGTCCCCGACTGGCTCTTCTACGTCTCCGCCCTCTGCGTCACCGCCGTCAACCGCTTCGTGCTGTCGGGGCTCTCTGCGTCCTTGCCGCGCGTGGTCGACGACGACCGGCTGGTGATCGCCAACTCGCTCTCCCCGACGGCCGGCACGCTCGCCGCCACGGCGGGCGGCGGACTGGCCTTCGTCGTACGGCTGGTGGCTTCCGACTCGGACGCCGCGGTGGTCCTGCTGGGCGCGGCGCTTTACCTCTGCGCGGCACTCGCCTCCCTCCGTCTCGATCCGGCGCTGCTCGGTCCCGACCCTGAATTGGTGCAGCCCCGGCTGGGGGCAGCGCTCACCGGAACCGCTCGCGGCCTGGCGGCAGGCGTACGGCATCTCACCGAGCCGGAACGCCGGGAGGCCGCCTGGTCGTTGGCGGCGATGACGCTGATGCGGTTCTGCTACGGCGCCCTGACGGTCATGGTGCTGATGCTCTGCCGGTACGCCTGGTCCGACGGCTCGGACGACGGGCTGGCCCTGCTGGGCCTCGCCGTGGGCATCTCCGGGGCGGGCTTCTTCGTCGCTGCCGTGATCACGCCGGCTGCCGCCGGACGACTCGGTCCCGGCGGATGGATCGTGGTCTGCGCCGCGGCGGCGACGGTCCTGGTGCCGGGCCTCGGGCTGGCGTTCGCCGAGGCACCCATGCTGATCGCGGCGTTCGTTCTGGGACTCGTCACCCAGGGCTCGAAGATCGCCACGGACACGATCGTCCAGTCCTCCGTCGACGACGGCTTCCGCGGCCGGATCTTCTCCGTCTACGACGTCCTGTTCAACGTCGCCTTCGTCGGTGCGGCCGGTGTGGCAGCCCTGATGCTCCCCTCCGACGGTCGATCGGTCCCTCTCTTGGTCACAATCGCCGTTATCTACGGGGCAATTGCAGCGGCTATGGCCCGCTTTGAACGTCAGTAAGTGTCACATGAAGGCCACAGAGCCTCTCTGCGGTACAGAGTTGTCAGTGGGTCCCGGTAATTTACGTGCGTCTTACTTCACACCAAGCACGCCCATACCCAGGGGGGACTCCCAAGTGACCACTCCGCCGCAGGACCAGAACCCGAACACTCCTGCTCCCGTCGACCCGACGGCGCCCCAGCAGCCGTACCCGCCGCACCAGGGTGCGCCGTTCCAGGGAGTTCCGGTCCCGCCGCCCGCGCCGGCCAACCGCTTCGGCAAGAAGCTGCTGCGCATAGGCGTGTTCATCGTGGTCGCGATAGCCATCGCCGGCGGCAAGTGGTACTTCAGCCAGAGCGACGCGGAGACGACGTCGGTGGGTGCGTGCATGCACAACGACGGTACGGACAATGACGCCGACCTCAACGAGGTCGACTGCACCTCCAAGGACGCCCAGTTCAAGGTCGTCGAGAAGTTCGACAACACCAGTGACGCCAACAAGTGCGAGGCCGTCAAAGAGGCCACGATCTCCTACTACCAGCAGGGCAGCAACCACGACGTCGTGCTCTGCCTGAAGGAAGTCTGAGCCAGACGCGGGACGCATACGCACGGCGGGCGGTGTTTCACGTGAAACACCGCCCGCCGTGCATTCCGGTGCGATGTTTCACGTGAAACATCGCACCGTTTCACGCCTCAGCCCTGTTCGGCCCACCACTCCTTGAGTGCCGCCACCGCTGCCTCGGGCTCCATCGGCCCGTTCTCCAGCCGCAACTCCAGCAGGAACTTGTACGCCTGCCCGATCGCCGGCCCCGGTCCGACGCCCAGGATCTCCATGATCTGGTTGCCGTCGAGGTCGGGGCGGATCGCGTCCAGTTCCTCCTGCTCCTGGAGCTGGGCGATGCGCTCCTCGAGGCCGTCGTACGCCCGTGAGAGTGCCGTGGCCCTGCGCTTGTTCCGCGTGGTGCAGTCCGAGCGGGTCAGCTTGTGGAGGCGGTCGAGGAGGGGGCCCGCGTCCCGGACGTAGCGGCGGACCGCCGAGTCCGTCCATTCGCCGGTGCCGTAGCCGTGGAAGCGCAGGTGGAGTTCGACCAGCTTCGAGACGTCCTTCACCAGTTCGTTGGAGTACTTGAGCGCCGTCATCCGCTTCTTGGTCATCTTCGCCCCGACGACTTCATGGTGGTGGAACGAGACCCGCCCGTCCTCCTCGAAGCGCCGTGTGCGGGGCTTGCCGATGTCGTGCAGCAGCGCGGCCAGCCGCAGAACGAGGTCGGGGCCGTCCGTCTCCAGCTCGATCGCCTGCTCCAGAACGATCAGCGTGTGCTCGTAGACATCCTTGTGCCGGTGGTGCTCGTCGCGCTCCAGGCGCAGCGCGGGCAGCTCGGGCAGGACATGACCGGCCAGGCCGGTGTCCACGAGCAGTGTCAGGCCCTTGCGCGGGTGCGCGGAAAGGATCAGCTTGTTCAGCTCGTCCCGTACCCGCTCGGCCGAGACGATCTCGATGCGCCCAGCCATGTCCGTCATGGCGGCGACGACCTCGGGCGCCACCTCGAAGTCGAGCTGGGCGGCGAACCGGGCGGCCCGCATCATCCGCAGCGGGTCGTCCGAGAAGGAGTCCTCGGGCGTGCCCGGTGTGCGCAGTACCCGCCTCGCCAGGTCCTCACGTCCGCCGTGCGGATCGATGAACACCTTTTCCGGAAGCGCCACGGCCATCGCGTTCACCGTGAAGTCGCGCCGAACGAGGTCCTCCTCGATGGAGTCGCCGTACGACACCTCGGGCTTGCGCGAGGTCCGGTCGTACGCCTCCGACCGATACGTCGTCACCTCGATCTGGAAGTGTCGATCAGCGTCTCCGACGCGGGCGTCCTTCTGTGCGCCGACCGTGCCGAAGGCGATCCCGACGTCCCACACGGAATCCGCCCAGGGCCGGACGATCTTCAGTACGTCCTCGGGCCGGGCGTCGGTCGTGAAGTCCAGGTCGTTGCCGAGCCGGCCCAGCAGCGCGTCCCGGACGGACCCGCCGACCAGGGCGAGCGAGAACCCGGCCTCCTGGAAACGGCGGGCGAGGTCGTCAGCGACCGGAGCCACCCGCAGCAGCTCACTCACGGCTTGTTGCTGGGCCTGGCTCAGGGCGCTGGCATTGTCTTCGTTGGCGTTCGGCACAACAGAAAAGGGTACGTGGCCCGGGCGACGGCCCGCGCCTCCATAAAACGTCCACGCGCTCCGCCGGGGCTCTTCAGGGGACTCCTCCCTCAATACACGCACATAGGGGACAGTCGACCGGTGTTCCACGATCTTGTGGACCAGTCCGCGGCACTTCCCCTCAGCGCGCATCGTTACCATGCGTGGACGCACATTCCGACGACCACTGACGACTAGGGACGGGCGAACGCGTGGCCGAGGCGGCAGACTTCCCGGGGCTGACTCCCTCTCCCGCGCGCCGGTGGTTCCGGCGAGCCGGGATGCTGCTCGCGGGGGCGCCCCTCCTGGCCGGTCTGCTCCAGCTCCCCGCCGGACAGCCCGCGTATGCCGCCACCTCGGATCCAGTGGTCGTCTCCGTCGATTCGCTCACCCCCAGCGCCCCCACGGACGGGGACACCCTGACCGTGTCCGGCACGGTGCTGAACAAGGGCAAGCGGGCAGTCACGTCCGCGCATGTGGACCTGCGCGTGGGACAGAGGCTGACCACCCGGTCGGCGATCGACGACGTCGCCGCGCGCACCGACTACGTACCCGGCGCGGACGGAACGGAGATCGGCGGCAAGTACGTCGAGAAGTTCCCGACGCTCACCCCGGGCGTCGCCCAGCCGTTCACCCTCTCCGTACCGATCGACAAGCTGGAACTCGGCCAGGACGGCGTCTACCAGATCGGCGTCTCCCTGTCCGGCGAGACCGCCGCGGAACCGTACGAGCACGTGCTCGGGATCCAGCGGACGTTCCTGCCGTGGCAGCCCGACGAGGCGGACACGAGGACGCGGACGACGTATCTGTGGCCGCTGATCTCCACGGTGCACATGACGGCGGAGACCGGACCGGGAGAGCAGCAGACGCCTGTCTTCCTCAACGACGACCTCACCGCGGAGATCTCCCCGGGCGGACGCCTCGAGCAGATGCTCTCCCTGGGCCGGAACCTCGACGTCACCTGGGTGATCGACCCCGACCTGCTGGCCTCCGTCGACGCGATGATCGGCAGCTACGGCATCCAGAACGCGGACGGTACCAACACACCCGGCACGGGGCAGGCGGTCGCCAAACAGTGGCTCGCCGAACTCCAGGACGCGGTCGCGGGCAAGGAGGTCGTCGCCCTTCCCTTCGCCGACCCCGACCTCGCCTCTATCGCGCACAACGGCAAGAACGTCACCGGCACGCTGAACCACCTCAAGAACGCCACGGACGTCGCCGCCACCACCGTCGAGACGATCCTCCACATCACGCCGAGCACCGACTTCGCATGGCCGGCGAGTGGTGCCGTCGACCCGTCGATCGTCAAGATCGCCACCTCGGCGGGTGCCGACAAGGTGATCGTGCGCAGCGACAGCCTGAAGGAGACCGGCGACCTGCCGTACACGCCCTCCGCGGCCCGGCCCATCGGTGGCGGCACCACGGCGGTGGTCGCGGACATGCGACTGTCCACGGCCTTCCAGGGCGACATGACGAACGCCGGCAGTGCCACGCTCTCGGTGCAGAGATTCCTCGCCCAGAGCCTCACGGCCACCCTCCAGTCGAACAAGCAGCGCACCGTCGTCGTGGCTCCGCAGCGCATGCCGTCCGCGAGCCAGGCCCAGACGATGGCGAAGGCGATCAGCGACCTCCAGAACTCGACCTGGTCCCAGCCCCAGGAACTCACCGCGACCGCGGACACCAAGCCGGACCCGGGCGCCAACACCAAAGTGCCTGCCGCGTCCTCCTACCCCGCCGCACTGCGCAGGCAGCAGGTCCCTGAGTCGGCCTTCGCCCGGATCGCGGCCACACAGGGCGAGCTCGACAAATTCAAGATCATCCTCACCGACAAGACCCGTGTGGAGACCCCCTTCGGCCGGGCCATCAACAGTGAGATGGCCACGTCCTGGCGCGGCCGGTCCAGCGAGGCCCACGATTTCCGCGAGAGCGTGAAGTCGTACCTCGACGAGCTCACCGAGCAGGTCAAACTGATCGACAAGTCCGAGACGAAGCTGTCCGGCGGCAGCGCCACCATCCCGGTGACCGTCCAGAACAACCTCGTTCAGCCCGTCGACAACCTCGTGCTGCGGGTCACCTCGACGAACCCGACCCGACTCAAGATCGGCAACGACGACTACCAGGAGCAGTCCGTCGCGGTCTCCGGCGGGCACAGCCAGTCGGTGAAGTTCACCACGACGTCCAACGCCAACGGCCCGATCACGGTGACCGCCCAGCTGTACACGAAGGACGGTCAGAAGTACGGCGCTCCGGTGTCCTTCGAGGTTCGGGTCACCGAGTTCACGGCCATGGCGATGCTGGTGATCGGCGGCGGCTTCCTGCTGCTCGTACTCGCCGGCCTGCGCATGTACACCCAGCGCAAGCGCGCCGCCGCCCGACGCGCCGAGGAGCCCCCGGGCAACGAGGACGAGGCCACGGACGAGAACGCCGGCGACAGCGAAACCCACGACAGCCCCGAGAGCCGTCCGCAGGGGGAATCCGCCCCGGCATCGCGGGCAGAAGCCCCGCAGCAGCCGAGTGACCCGACGCCGGACACCGCTGCGGAAAGCACCGACCCCTCCGGAACGGGTGAGAGAGTGGACCGTTGAGCTATGTCGTGGCCGGTGGGCCCGGTGAACGATGAGGTGGGGTAACCATGAACGCGCCGTACGACGGTGACCGCGGTCAGGGCGCGGGCGACTCGGGCTACCCCGAGGGCCCGCCGCCCGAGCACGGCCAGGTGCCGGCGCAGCCCCCCGCCGACATGTACCTGCAGGACGCCTACACCCAGGACCCGTACCGGGCACAGGACCTCTCCGCCCAGGACCCCGTGGCCGAGGCGCTCTACGACCGTGCCGCGCACCCCCCGCCGCCTCCCGGCTCGTATCAGCCGCAGCCCCCGCTCTACGGACAGCCCGCCCAGTCGCCGTACGCCCCCGACCCGCAGGTGTGGGCCCAGACCCCGGCCCCCGAGCCGGACGGGGCCACGCAGTACCTGCCGTACGGCGACAATCCACGCACCACGCAGTACGTGGGGGTCGACGCCCTGGTCTCCCAGGCCGGTGAACAGCGACACGAGCCCGACGCCTTCGCGCATCTCTTCCGCGACCAACAGCAGGGCGGCGGACAGGATCCCGTGGAGCCCCCGGCGGTGCCCGGCCCGTCCCCCTCGCCCACCCCGGGCCACGGCCCGGTCCCACGGATCCAGCCCCCGGCGTCCGACGCCACGATGCAGCTCACCCCCAAAGCGTCAGCAGCGGCACCACCGGCGGCCGCCAAGAAGGGTGGCCGGGCCGCGGGCCTGCTGAAGTCGAGCGCCGTCATGGCGGCGGGCACGATGGTCTCCCGCCTCACCGGCTTCGTCCGCTCCGCGCTGATCGTGTCCGCCCTCGGCCTGGGCATGCTGGGCGACTCCTTCCAGGTCGCCTACCAACTGCCCACCATGATCTACATCCTCACCGTGGGCGGAGGCCTCAACTCCGTCTTCGTCCCGCAGCTCGTGCGCGCCATGAAGGAGGACGACGACAACGGCGAGGCGTTCGCCAACCGCCTGCTGACCCTCGTCATGCTGGCCCTCGGCGCGCTCACCGCTCTCGCCGTCTTCGCCGCTCCCCTCCTTGTCCGCGCCCTGTCGGTGGAGATCGCCGACGATCCGGCGGCCAATGAGGTCGCCGTCACCTTCACCCGCTACTTCCTGCCCACGATCTTCTTCATGGGCATCCACGTCGTGATGGGGCAGATCCTCAACGCGCGCGGGAAGTTCGGCGCGATGATGTGGACTCCGGTCCTGAACAACATCGTCATCATCGTCACCCTCGGCACGTTCATCTGGGTGTACGGCAGCGCGGCGGACTCCGGTATGGAGGTCACCACCATCCCGCCGGAGGGCCAGCGGCTCCTCGGCATCGGCGTGCTGCTCGGCCTCGTCGTCCAGGCCCTCGCGATGGTTCCGTATCTGCGCGAGACCGGCTTCAGGATGCGGCTGCGCTTCGACTGGAAGGGCCACGGCCTCGGCAAGGCCGCGATGCTCGCCAAGTGGACGGTCCTGTTCGTTCTCGCCAACCAGGCCGGCGCCCTCGTGGTCACCCAGCTGGCCACCGCCGCCACCGGCGAGAACCCGAAGATCAAGGGCACCGGCTTCGCGGCCTACGCCAACGCCCAGCTCGTCTGGGGCCTGCCGCAGGCCATCATCACGGTCTCCCTGATGGCCGCCCTGCTGCCGCGGCTGGCCCGCTCCGCCCACGAGGGCGACAGCGGCGCGGTCCGCGACGACATCTCCCAGGGACTGCGCACCACCGCCGTCGCGATCGTGCCCATCGCCTTCGGCTTCGTGGCGCTCGGCATCCCGATGTGCACCCTGATCTTCGGCTCCTCGGGCACCACCGGCGCCACCAACATGGGCTTCATGCTGATGGCCTTCGCGCTCGGCCTGATCCCCTACTCCGTGCAGTACGTCGTCCTGCGTGCCTTCTACGCCTACGAGGACACCCGCACCCCCTTCTACAACACGGTGATCGTGGCCGCCGTCAACGCGACGGCCTCCGCCCTCTGCTTTTTCGTGCTCCCCTCCCGCTGGGCCGTGGTCGGCATGGCCGCCTCCTACGGACTCGCGTACGCGATCGGCGTGGGCGTCGCCTGGAACCGCCTGCGCAAGCGGCTCGACGGCGACCTCGACGGCACCCGCGTCCTGCGGACCTACGCCCGGCTGGGCATCGCCTCGGTACCGGCGACACTGCTCAGCGGCGCCGCCTGCTACGGCATCGGCCACACTCTCGGCCAGGGCGTCGGCGGCTCGCTCCTCTCTCTGCTCGGCGGCGGCGCCGTCCTGCTGGTCGTCTTCTATGTCGCCGCCCGCCGTATGCGCATTGAAGAACTGAACTCGTTGGTGGGTATGGTGCGCGGGCGACTGGGACGGTGAGTCGAGGGCAAGCGCACAACCATCGTCGGCCACCGCGTGTCGTGCAGAGCGACGGAGTGTGGGCACAATTGGGTTTGGCGTCGGAGAGCTCGCACAGGATGGGGAGGCAGGAGCGACGGTGGCGGATCGGAGCACGGCTGCCGTCGACGTGGCAGCCAACAGCGGCGACGAGCCGCTGACCGCGCAGGCGGACGAGTCCACGGCCGACGGCGCGGCCCAGAACCGGGAGCGGGACACGGAGAACGACGAGGCACAGGGGAGCGGCGGGACCGAGAGTCCCGGAAAGGCCTCACCGCCCGAACTGCACAGCGGCCACAAACTCGCCAGGCGCTACCGCCTGGAGGAGTGCGTCACCCGTCTGGACGGATTCAGCAGCTGGCGCGCGGTCGACGAGAAACTTCGTCGCGCCGTCGGCGTGCACATCCTGCCCGCGGACCACTCACGGGCGCGTTCCGTGCTGGCCGCGGCCCGCTCCTCGGCGCTGCTCGGCGACCCGCGCTTCGTGCAGGTCCTCGACGCCGTCGAGGAGAACGACCTCGTGTACGTGGTCCACGAGTGGCTGCCCGACGCCACGGAGCTGACCTCACTCCTGGCCGCCGGCCCGCTGGAGCCCCACGACGCCTACCAGATGGTCAGTCAGATCGCCTCCGCGATGGCCGCCGCCCACCGTGAGGGTCTCGCACATCTGCGCCTGACCCCGGGCACCATCCTGCGGAGTTCGTCCGGCCAGTGGCGTGTGCGCGGCCTCGCGGTCAACGCGGCGTTGCGCGGCATCACGTCCGACGCCCCGCAACGCACCGACACAGAGGCGATCGGCGCCCTGCTCTACGCCTCCCTCACCCAGCGCTGGCCCTACGAGAACGACGCGTACGGCCTGTCCGGGCTGCCCAAGGGTGTCGGCCTCATCCCGCCGGACCAGGTGCGGGCCGGCGTCCACCGCGGTCTGTCCGAGCTCGCGATGCGCGCGCTCGCCAACGACGGCGCCACCGCCTCACGCCACGAGTCCGCGTGCACCACACCCGAGGAACTGGTCAAGGCGATCGGCGAGATGCCCCGCATCCGCCCGCCCGAGCCGGTGTTCACCGCTCCGCCGGACTACCAGCGCACCACGTACCAGCAGGGCTCGTACGGCCGTCAGGCCCCCCACCCGGGCGTCACGCAGGTGCTGCCCACCCCACCGCCCCCGCTGCAGAGCCGTACCGGCAAGGCCCTGAAGTGGGCTGTGTCGGCGTTGCTGATCGCCGCACTGGGCCTGGGGAGTTGGCAACTGGCGGACGCGCTCATGGAACGCGGCGGCAAATCCGCGGACACCGACCAGACGCAGACGACGGACGGCGGGGACAAGAGCCCGGCGAAGCCTGTCAGCAAGCCCATCGCCATCGCAGGTGCCCACGATTTCGACCCCTTCGGCTCTGACGGCGAGAACCCGGACGAAATAGACAAGATCTACGACACCGCACCACACACGTACTGGGAGACGAACTACTACGCGAGCTCCGACTTCGGAAATCTGAAGCCGGGCGTCGGAGTCATCCTCGATCTCGGCAAGGTCCAGCAGGTCGGAAAGGTGACCGTCACCTTCGTCGGGGACACGTCTGTCGAACTCCGCGCCGCCTCGGGAGACACCGGTGCGGAACCGACGTCCTTCGATGATTACAACAAGGTGGCCGCAGGTTCAGGCGCGAGTGTGACTCTTAAGCCCGGCAAGGCCCTCAAGTCCCGCTATCTTCTGGTCTGGTTGACCGATCTGCCGAAGCAGGTCGACGACGGACAGTTCCGCGGCAGGATCGTGGACGTCAAAGTGAGCAGCTGAGAAGTGAAGGGAAAGGAGGTCCGATGGCAGATGGCAACGCATACGGTGACACAAGCGACCAGGACCTCCTTGCCCGGCATGTAGAAGGCGACCCCGACGCCTTCGGTGAGATCGTGCGTCGGCATCGGGACCGGCTCTGGGCAGTGGCCCTGCGTACGCTGGGGGACCGTGAGGAGGCCGCTGACGCCGTCCAGGACGCCCTTGTCTCCGCCTACCGGGCCGCCCATACCTTCCGGGGCCAGTCGGCCGTCACGACCTGGTTGCACCGCATCACGGTGAACGCCTGCCTGGACCGCGCCCGCAAGGCCGCCTCACGCAAGACCTCCCCGGTCGACGACACCGAACGGCTGGAGCAGTTGCTCGAGCCCCACGAGTCGGCGTCGGCCCCGGCCGAGCGCAACGATCTGCACCGCCAGCTCATCGAAGCCCTCGGCACCCTCCCACCGGACCAGCGCGCCGCCCTCGTCCTGGTGGACATGCAGGGCTACCCGGTCGCGGAGGCCGCCCGTGTCCTTGACGTGCCCACCGGGACGGTGAAGAGCCGCTGCGCCCGGGGCAGAGCCAGACTGCTGCCGCTGCTCACCCATCTCCGGCCGGAGAAATCCGGTGACGGCAAGGAATCGAGCGACGGACGGAACCGGGCGGAGGGGACATCCGTCCCACCCGCAGCGGAACCAACGGATGCAGGGCCAAGCGATTCAGCGGCTGTGAAGGGCGGAGGTGGGCGAACGTGACATCCACGACCGACCCGGCCGGGCACCCGGACGTCACGGAGCTCTCCGATCTCACCGAAGGCCTGCTCACACCATCCCGGACCGCGGACGTACGACGGCATCTGAACGAATGTGTTCTCTGCGCCGACGTGTACGTCTCCCTGGAGGAGATCCGCAGCCTCCTCGGCTCCGTGCCGAGCCCTGTGCACATGCCCGACGACGTCGCCGACCGTATCGGCGCGGCGCTCGCCGCCGAGGCCGCGATGCCGGCCGGGGTCCCAAGCGAGATTGAGCGCGTCGATGTTTCACGTGAAACATCGACGCCCACCGACCGGCACCCGAGCCGCCCCACGGGCCGCGCGCACGCGGCCACTGGGCCGGGGCGCAAGGACCGCGCGCAACGTGGGCGACGCCGGACCGTCGTCCTGGGCACCGTCTTCACCGCCGCCGCCCTGGGCATCGGCTCACTGCTGGTCTCGACGCTGGGAGACGACAGCAAGCAGCCCGAGGCCGCGAGCACGTTCGCCGGGCAGAAGATCGAGAGCCAGGTCGCCGAACTACTCAAGGGCACTGACGTCAAGAAGGGGTCCCGGAGCGGAAAACCGTCGGTGGGCATCGAGTCCCACACCAACGAGCCTGAGACCAATGAACACGAGGGTCTCGTCAAGAACCTTCCGACAGCGGTGCCCGACTGCGTCATGGAAGGCATCGGCCGGACCGGCACCTCGATCATCGGCGTCAAGCAAGGCGCCTACGACGGCACGGACGCCTACCTCGTGGTGCTACCTGCAGCAGGTGACAGCACTCGGGTCACCGCCTATGTCGTCGATTCGGCCTGTACGAATCAGCCGTCGCCCCCTCCGGGCAAGGTTCTGCTGACGCGGTCCTACGCGCGTTCCTGAGCGCCGACCGCTTCGTGCTCCTCCCTCCAGGGCCGCCCGTCCCGAGCGGCGCCCCTGTGTGCCCGGACACAGCGGGAATGCGGGCCCCGTAGGATCCGTTGGGTGGGGTGAGAGTTCTGAGAGAGGCTCCCACCGGTCGACGAAGCCGTCCAGAAACGAGGAAACACGCCGTGAGCGACGTCCGTAACGTGATCATCATCGGCTCCGGGCCCGCCGGCTACACGGCGGCGCTCTACACCGCACGCGCATCTCTGAAGCCGCTGGTTTTCGAGGGCGCCGTGACCGCCGGTGGCGCGCTCATGAACACCACTGACGTGGAGAACTACCCCGGCTTCCAGGACGGCATCATGGGCCCCGAGCTCATGGACAACATGCGCGCCCAGTCCGAGCGCTTTGGTGCCGAGCTCGTGGCGGACGACATCGTCGCCGTCGACCTCACGGGTGACATCAAGACCGTCACGGACACCGCGGGCACCGTGCACAAGGCGAAGGCCGTCATCGTCGCCACCGGATCGCAGCACCGCAAGCTCGGCCTCCCGAACGAGGACGCCCTGTGCGGGCGCGGAGTCTCGTTCTGCGCGACCTGCGACGGCTTCTTCTTCAAGGACCAGGACATCGCCGTGATCGGCGGCGGCGACACCGCGATGGAGGAGGCGACCTTCCTCTCGCGCTTCGCCAAGTCCGTGACCATCGTCCACCGCCGGGACACCCTGCGCGCCTCCAAGACGATGCAGGAGCGCGCGTTCGCCGACCCGAAGATCAAGTTCGTCTGGGACAGCGAGGTCGCCGAGATCCAGGGCGACCCGAAGCTCTCCGGACTGAAACTGCGGAACCTCAAGACCGGCGAACTGTCCGACCTGGCCGTGACGGGCCTGTTCATCGCAGTCGGCCACGACCCGCGTACCGAACTCTTCAAGGGTCAGCTGGACCTCGACGAAGAGGGCTACCTCAAGGTCGACGCGCCCTCGACCCGGACCAACCTGAGCGGCGTCTTCGGCGCCGGCGACGTGGTCGACCACACCTACCGGCAGGCGATCACCGCCTCCGGCACCGGCTGCGCCTCAGCTCTGGACGCCGAGCGCTACCTCGCCGCCCTGGCGGACCACGAGGAGCAGGCCGAGCCCGAGAAGACCTCTGTCTGACCCCCATCCGCCCCACCGCAGCATCGAGTTAAGGAGCCCCTGTGGCCGGCACCCTGAAGAACGTGACCGACGATTCCTTTGACGAGGACGTCCTCAAGAACGACAAGCCCGTCCTGGTGGACTTCTGGGCCGCCTGGTGCGGACCGTGCCGCCAGATCGCCCCGTCGCTCGAGGCCATCGCCGCCGAGTACGGCGACAAGATCGAGGTCGTCAAGCTCAACATCGACGAGAACCCCGGCATCGCCGCCAAGTACGGCGTGATGTCCATCCCGACCCTGAACGTCTACCAGGGTGGCGAGGTCGCCAAGACCATCGTCGGTGCCAAGCCGAAGGCCGCGATCGTGCGTGACCTCGAGGACTTCATCGGCTAGTCCTCGCAGTGGGCGATGTTTCACGTGAAACATCGAGTGGGCCGACCCGAAAGGGCCGGCCCACTTCTGTTTCCGTCCCTGGGCGGCCTCTAGAGCGGCCGAAGGACCGGTTCCTTCTGCACGGCTCCCAGCAGCCGGTCGAGCGCCAACTCCACGTCTTCCTTCCAGGAGAGGGTCGTCCGCAATTCCAACCGCAGCCGGGGATGCACGGGATGGTGCCGCACCGTCTTGAAGCCCACGGCCAGCAGATGGTCGGCCGGCAGGAGGCAAGCCGGCTCCCTCCAGCGAGCGTCCCCGAAGGCCTCGATCGCCTTGAAGCCCCGGCGCAGCAGGTCCTTGGCGACCGTCTGCACCATCACGCGCCCCAGTCCCTGCCCCTGGTAGCCCGGCATGATGAAGCCGGTCATCAGCTGCACCGCGTCCGGCGAGACCGGGCTCGTGGGAAACGCCGTGGAGCGGGGAACGTAGGCCGGAGGGGCGTAGAGCACGAACCCCACCGGGTTGTCGTCGACATAGACGACCCGTCCGCAGGAACCCCAGTCGAGCAGCACGGCCGAGATCCACGCTTCCTTCTCCAGTCCGGGTGTCCCCGCTTTTACCGCGGCTTCCCCGCTGACGGGATCCAGTTCCCAGAAGACACACGCGCGACAGCGCTTGGGAAGGTCCTGAAGGTTGTCCAGCGTGAGCGGTACGAGCCGACGCCCCATGAAGGCTGTTCCTCGCTTCCTTCGCCCGCAGCGTCGCGGGCGGCTGTCAGAGCACTCCGTTCCCTGAGCAGACTGCCGACGAACCCGCCGACTGCGCCCAGTCCCAGACCCGCGCTCACCAGTCCGGTGCGGCTCACCGTTCGCATGGACCCCGCCTCCCCAACTCCGAGGTGATGCCAGGTGGATGCGCCATACCCGACGCATCGTATCCACGAAGCGATGGCATCGACACCGACTGACAGCAAAGAGCGGGCCGTGTTCCGGTGGGTACCGGAACACGGCCCGCTCTGGCAGCCGATCGAGGACTCAGTCCTCCGCGTCCTCGGAGTCGTCGTCCAGAAGACTCTTCTGGAGGACCGGCCCTTCACCGGGGGCGAGGGAGCTGAGGATGCGCTCAAGGTCCTCCATCGAGGCGAACTCGACGGTGATCTTGCCCTTTTTCTGTCCCAGGTCGACCTTCACCCGCGTCTCGAAACGATCCGAGAGACGGCCCGCGAGATCGTTCAGCGCCGGAGACACCAGGGCACCGGCCCGCGGCCCCTTGGCCCTCGTGGCCGCCTTCGGCCGCGAGCCCATCAGGGTCACGATCTCCTCGACGGCCCGCACCGAAAGCCCCTCGGCCACGATCCGGTGAGCCAGCCGGTCCTGCTCCTCCGAGTCGTCCACGGAGAGAAGCGCCCTGGCATGCCCGGCGGAGAGCACGCCCGCCGCGACCCGGCGCTGCACCGCCGGCGAGAGCTTCAGCAGACGCAGGGTGTTGGAGACCTGGGGACGGGAACGGCCGATCCGGTCCGCCAGCTGATCGTGCGTGCAGTGGAAGTCCTTGAGCAGCTGGTCGTAGGCCGCCGCCTCTTCCAGCGGGTTCAGCTGAGCCCTGTGGAGGTTCTCCAGCAGTGCGTCCAGCAGAAGCTTTTCGTCATCCGTGGCCCGCACGATCGCGGGGATCGCCTCCAGGCCCGCTTCACGGCATGCCCGCCAGCGCCGCTCGCCCATGATGAGCTCGTAGCTGCCCGGACCCACCTGACGCACCACGACGGGCTGGAGGAGACCGACCTCCTTGATGGAGGTGACCAGCTCCGCCAGCGCGTCCTCGTCGAACACATCACGCGGCTGTCGCGGGTTCGGCGTGATGGAGTCAAGGGGAAGCTCGGCGAAGTGCGCCCCGATGGGAGGCGCCGGGGCCTCCCCGAACTCGTTCGCGTAGGCATCCTCTGTTTCACGTGAAACAGTCGGCAGCGTGGCCACCTTCGCCGCGGCCACTCCACGCTCGGCCGTGAGTACAGGAACCGCAGCCGGTGAGGTGGAGGCGCTGCCCCCCATCGCCGGTGGCGTCGGCCTGTCTCCGGTCGGTGCCGCTGGGATCAGTGCGCCGAGACCACGGCCCAACCCCCTCCGTCGCTCGCTCACTGGATACCCTCCACGATGCTCTGTTCGCTCTGTGCGCCGATATGGGCGTGCTGCGCGTCATAGCTGACGCCGACACCCTTCAGCGCGATTTCCCGGGCCGCCTCAAGATAGGACAGGGCCCCACTCGATCCTGGATCGTAGGTGAGTACCGTCTGTCCATAGCTCGGCGCCTCCGAGATACGGACCGAGCGCGGAATGCTCGTCCGCAGCACCTCGTCGCCGAAGTGGTTGCGCACCTCGTCCGCGACCTGGGACGCGAGGCGCGTCCGGCCGTCGTACATGGTGAGCAGGATCGTCGTCACCTGCAGGTCCCGGTTGAGGTGTGCCCGCACCAGGTCGACGTTGCGCAGCAGCTGGCCGAGGCCTTCCAGCGCGTAGTACTCGCACTGGATCGGGATCAGCACCTCGGCGCCGGCGACCAGCGCGTTGACCGTCAGCAGACCCAGCGAGGGCGGACAGTCGATGAGGATGTAGTCCAGGGGCTGCTCGTACGCCTGGATCGCGCGCTCGAGCCGGCTCTCGCGGGCCACCAGTGACACCAGCTCGATCTCCGCACCGGCGAGATCGATGGTGGCGGGTGCGCAGAAGAGGCCCTCGACGTCAGGGACCGGCTGAACGACTTCCGAGAGTGGCCTGCTGTCGATCAACACGTCATAGATGGAAGGAACATCGGCGTGATGGTCGATCCCCAGTGCCGTGGAAGCGTTGCCCTGAGGGTCGAGGTCCACGACCAGGACGCGGGCCCCGTGCAGGGCCAGCGAGGCGGCGAGGTTGACGGTTGTCGTCGTCTTTCCCACTCCGCCCTTCTGGTTGGCGACCACCATGACACGGGTCCGCTCCGGCCGTGGCAGGCCTTCGCCGGCCCGCCCCAGAGCCTCCACCGCCAGTTGGGCAGCACGACCAATGGGAGTGTCGTCCATCGGGGGCGGTGTTTCACGTGAAACATCCGCCCCGATCGACTCGGTTCGGGGACCGGGGACCGGATCGGTCATCGGTCCCGCGATGTTGGCGTTGGACCGCAAGGATTCACTCTCCTCGACTTCAGGCTCGCAATGAACAGAGCCTGCCATGTCTTCGGGGTCGTGAACCAGTGAGGCCTGGGGTTCTGTGGAGAAATCCACCTCTGTGGACAACTCCGTTACCTCTGCGGGTGAACCGAGAGGCTTTCGGTCGCGGGGTGCGGCCGCGGCCCGGCCGCGGCTGATAATGCCGTGCAGCAGTGAGCGACGTTTCACGTGAAACAAGATGCCCAGCCGTGCGCTGCCCGGCAGCGCGACACTCCGGGATGCGTAGGTTTGACAGCTTGTGTGGAGTACGGCTCGTCGTCAGGACGGATCAACGAACGGGACGATCAGCGTCGCCGCCGTGCCCGCCCGGTCCGGGCAGCCTTGGCCCGCTTCGCCGCGAACCGCACTCCGCCCGGGCTCTCCCCGACCTCGACCCGCACGACGGTGGACAGCGGGTCCACCACGCCCTCACCGACCTGCAGGATGGACGTCTCGACCGCCCCGAGCTTGCTCAGCGCGGTGGCCGAAGCCTTCAGCTCCTCCTCCGCCGTGTCCCCCTTGAGGGCAAGCATCTCCCCGTACGGACGCAGCAGGGGAATGCCCCAGGTGGCCAGGCGGTCCAGCGGCGCCACGGCACGGGCCGTCACCACATGGACTGGCTGAAGCGACCCCATGACCTCCTCAGCACGGCCACGGACGACCGTCACATGGTCCAGGCCCAGCAGCTCCACGACCTCGCTGAGGAAATTGGTCCGGCGCAGCAGCGGTTCGAGCAGCGTGATCTTCAGGTCCTCCCGGACCAGCGCCAGCGGAATACCGGGCAGACCCGCGCCCGAGCCGACATCGCACACCGTCACGTTCTCCGGCACGACCTCGGAGAGCACCGCACAGTTCAACAGGTGCCGCTCCCACAGGCGGGGCACTTCGCGTGGGCCGATCAGACCGCGCTGCACACCCGCCTCGGCAAGCAGTTCCGCGTATCGGACCGCGTCCGCGAAGCGATCGCCGAACACCTGACGCGCCTGCTCGGGCGCCGGGGGGAGCTCCGCTGCCTCCGTCACGGGGGACCGTCCTTCCGTACCGCATGAGCGCACTGGGCGCTGATCACCAGGACTATCAGGGGACTGGAGCTGTCGAGGACCGCAGGGGGACGAACCGGGGACCAACAGCTGCCGGGAACCACAGGCTGACAAAGTTCGGCCCCGTCTGCGCTACAGACGGGGCCGAGGGACGTACGTACCGATCAGGCGGGAAGGACGACGACGAAGCGCTGGGGCTCCTCGCCCTCGGACTCGCTGCGCAGACCGGCGGCCTTGACCGCGTCGTGCACGACCTTGCGCTCGAACGGCGTCATCGGCTTCATCTTGACGGGCTCGCCGGAACTCTTGACCTCGGCCGCGGCCTTGGCACCCAGTTCCGAGAGCTCCTCGCGCTTCTTGGCGCGGTAGCCGGCGATGTCGAGCATCAGCCGGCTGCGGTCCCCGGTCTCCCGGTTCACGGCAAGGCGCGTGAGCTCCTGGAGGGCCTCCAGCACCTCGCCGTCCCGGCCGACCAGCTTCTGCAGGTCGCGGCTGCCCGCGTCGCTGATGATCGAGACAGCGGCGCGGTCGGCCTCGACATCCATGTCGATGTCACCGTCGAGGTCGGCGATGTCGAGCAGACCCTCGAGGTAGTCCGCCGCGATCTCGCCCTCCTGCTCCAGGCGAGACAGGGTGTCGACACCCTCGGCTGCGGCGGAGGTGGTGGTGCCTTCCGTCACGGGATGGGCTCCTTCTTACTTCTTGGACGGGGACTTGGGACGCTGCGGGCCCTTGCGCTGTCCGGACTGGGCCTTGCTGCGGGTGCCGGAACCGGGCTTGGAGGCGGCCTGCTTGGCGGCCCCTCCGGCCGACTTGGCGTCCTCGGGCTTGTCGGACTTGACCAGCGAGGTCGTGGGAGCGTCCGGCTCGGAACCGCCCGCGGGCTTGGCACCCGACTGACGCTGGGACTTGCTCTGGCGCTTGGGCTGCTGGCGCTTGGCGGTACCGGTGACAGGCGTACCGTCCTCGGTCTCGGTGACCTCCGGGTTCACGCCCGTAGTCACCGTGCCGTCGGCCTGGGCCGCCAGGCCCGCCTTGTTCAGACCGTTGATGAACTTGCGCTCGAACTCGTTGCGGTCGCGGCCCTTGGCGACGATGGCCTTGACGATGGCGCGCTCACCGCGGCTGCGGGTCTTGCCGTGGTGCGTGACGTGCTTGAGCAGGCGCTCCAGGTAGGCGGCCTGCGCCTTGCTGCCCGGCGTCGGGTTGTTGCGGATGACGTACATCTGCTGGCCCATGGTCCACACGTTGGTGGTCAGCCAGTAGACGAGGACACCGACGGGGAAGTTGATACCGAAGACGGCGAACATGATCGGGAAGACGTACATCAGCATCTTCTGCTGCTGCATGAACGGTGTCTTCACCGTGGTGTCGACGTTCTTCGTCATTAGCTGGCGCTGCGTGTAGAACTGCGACGCCGACATCAGGACGATCATGACCGCCGTGACGACGCGGACATCGGTGATGGAGGCACCGAGCGCCTCCACCTTCGACGCGCTCTCGGTGAACTTCGAGGCGAGCGGAGCCCCGAAGATGTGGGCCTTGCGCGCGCTCTCCAGCAGCTCGTCGTTGATGACGCCGATCTTGTCGCCCGACGCGATGCCGTTGAGCACGTGGTACAGGGCGAAGAAGAACGGCGACTGCGCCAGGATGGGAAGGCACGAGGAGAGCGGGTTGGTGCCCGTCTCCTTGTACAGCTTCATCATCTCTTCGGACTGGCGCTGCTTGTCGTTCTTGTAGCGCTCCTGGATCTTCTTCATCTCGGGCTGCAGCGTCTGCATGGCCCGGGTCGCCTTGATCTGCTTCACGAAGAGCGGGATCAGA
Organism: Streptomyces sp. NPDC047042; assembly: GCF_040644035.1. Taxonomy (NCBI): domain Bacteria; kingdom Bacillati; phylum Actinomycetota; class Actinomycetes; order Kitasatosporales; family Streptomycetaceae; genus Streptomyces; species Streptomyces sp. NPDC047042. The sequence goes on from NZ_JBEYVP010000001.1 coordinate 147,066, forward strand.
CAGATGCGGATCAGGATCACCAGGGACACGATGGACAAGCCCCAGGCCCAGCCCGTGTCGTCGCCGAAGATCGCGCCGTACACCGTGTGGAACTGGACGATGACCCAGGAAACGGGTGTCGTGATGAAGCTGAAAATGCTGGCAATCGTGTCCACTAATCATGCTCCTTGGACATGGGACGGGGTCTCGGCGGCCGGGCTCGAAGGATTCTGCCCCTCGATGGCCGCGCCGGCGGCGGAGGTCCCGCCCTTGCGTGCACGCCAGGTGTTGCGCAGCATTTCGTGCCACCGCGGACGCTTGCGCGGCGGGACGTGGTCCACCCCGCCCAGCGACCACGGATTGCACCGCAGAATGCGCCAACCGGTGAGTGCCGTTCCCTTGACCGCACCGTGCCGGTCGATGGCCGTATAGCCGTAGTGGGAGCACGACGGGTAGTACTTGCACACGGGCCCGAGCAGCGGACTGATCGTCCACTGGTACAGCTTGATCAGAGCCAGCAGCGGATACTTCATCGCGCGCCCCCTCCCAGCAGCCGCTGCAGAGCGGCGTCCAGGTCTCGGGCCAGCTGTGCATGGTCGGCATCGCCCGCACCGGGCAACGCTCGTACGACTACCAGGCTACCGGGGGGCAGCTCGGCGACTCGGTCCCGCATCAGATGGCGAAGCCTGCGCTTCACCTTCGTACGGACGACCGCACCGCCCACTGCCTTGCTGACGACGAAACCCGCACGCGTCGGGGGAGCGCTCTCCCCAGGCGCGTGCGGGTCCGTGGTTCCGCTACGAAGATGGACGACGAGAAGCGGGCGACCGGCCCGGCGACCCCGTCGTACCGCGGTCGCGAATTCCTCGCGCCGCCTCAGCCGATGCTCGGTAGGCAGCACGACGTCATGACCTGATCAGGATCAGGCGGACAGGCTCGCGCGACCCTTGCCACGGCGGTTCGCGAGAATCGCGCGACCGGCACGGGTACGCATCCGCAGGCGGAAGCCATGGGTCTTCGCGCGGCGACGGTTGTTCGGCTGGAAGGTGCGCTTGCTCACTCGGGGGCTCCAGAAAGAATCGGTAGGTACCGGGGTGCCGTCTTGGCTGTCACCGTGCGCCCACGAGTAGCTCGCTTACGCCCGAGTGCACCGCTACCAATCACTGGAAGGTGCCCTGGTGGGAGCACTGTCGTGATCTATGCCCATCGGAGGCAGGCGGCAGCAGCCATCGACAACTCGACCTGGTCACGGTACGCGGGGCTACGCCATCCGGTCAAACCAGCACCCGGGGCGCGACACTGTCCACAGGCTGGGGACAACAACTTGAACCGCACCCACCGCCCTGACTACCGTGGCCGGACTCCCATCCGCCCGTTCCACCCGAAGTACATCCCGATACGTCCCAGAACCACACGTTCGTGGGACCCCGTGAGAGAGCGTGCCCTGTGGCTGACGTACCTGCCGATCTTGCCGCAGTGTGGCCACGAGTGCTGGAACATCTCCTCGGCGAAGGGCGTGGACAGGGCGTCGAGGTCAAGGACGAGCGCTGGATCAGGCGCTGCCAGCCGCTGGCCCTGGTCGCGGACACCGCACTGCTCGCCGTACCGAACGAATTTGCGAAAGGCGTGCTCGAAGGCCGCCTCGCACCGATCGTCAGCGAAACCCTCAGCCGTGAGTGCGGACGCCCGATCCGCATCGCGATCACCGTGGACGACTCGGTCGGCGAGCCCATGCCGCCCACCCCCTCCGTTCCGCAGCAGTCGCGCTACGAGGAGCCCGAGCTCCCGCCCACCCGCGACCAGTACCAGGGGTACGGCCGCCACCGCGCCGACGACCACCCCCAGCCGCGCGACGGCCAGCAGCCCTCCCACACCGACCAGCTGCCGACCGCCCGCCCCGCCTACCCCTCCGAGTACCAGCGCCCCGAACCGGGCGCCTGGCCCCGGCCGACCCAGGACGACTACGGCTGGCAGCAGCCCCGCCTCGGCTTCCCGGAGCGCGACCCCTACGCGTCCCCCTCCTCGGACTACCGCCCGCAGCCACCGCGCGACCGCTCGCCGTACGAACAACAGCGTCCCGACTACGACCAGCCGCGCTCCGAGTACGAGCCGCAGCGAGGCGACTACGGACAGCAGCGCTCGGAGTACGAGCAGCGCGACGGCCGCCGCGACCTGCCGGAATCCCCGTCGGTCGGCGGCCACGCACACCGCGGCGGGCCCTCGGGCCCCGGCGGCTCCGTACGTCCCGGCGGCGGCGCCCCCGGCTCGCCGGCCTCCCGGCAGACCCCGGCACCCGGGCCAGGTGAACCCACCGCACGCCTGAACCCCAAGTACCTGTTCGACACTTTCGTCATCGGGGCGTCGAACCGTTTCGCCCACGCGGCCGCCGTCGCCGTCGCCGAGGCACCCGCGAAGGCATACAACCCGCTCTTCATCTACGGGGAATCGGGCCTCGGCAAGACCCACCTGCTGCACGCGATCGGACACTACGCGCGCAGCCTCTACCCCGGCACGCGCGTGCGCTACGTGAGCTCGGAGGAGTTCACCAACGAGTTCATCAACTCCATCCGCGACGGCAAGGGCGACAGTTTCCGCAAGCGCTACCGCGAGATGGACATCCTGCTCGTCGACGACATCCAGTTCCTCGCGGACAAGGAGTCGACGCAGGAGGAGTTCTTCCACACCTTCAACACGCTCCACAACGCCAACAAGCAGATCGTGCTGTCCAGCGACCGGCCGCCGAAGCAGCTGGTCACCCTGGAGGACCGGCTGCGGAACCGTTTCGAGTGGGGCCTGATCACCGACGTCCAGCCACCCGAGCTGGAGACCCGCATCGCCATCCTCCGTAAGAAGGCGGTCCAGGAGCAGCTCAACGCCCCGCCGGAGGTCCTCGAGTTCATCGCCTCCCGCATCTCGCGCAACATCCGCGAGCTGGAGGGGGCGCTGATCCGGGTGACGGCGTTCGCGTCACTCAACCGGCAGCCGGTGGATCTCGGCCTGACCGAGATCGTCCTCAAGGACCTGATCCCGGGCGGCGAGGACTCGACCCCCGAGATCACCGCGCCGGCCATCATGGCGGCCACGGCCGACTACTTCGGCCTCACGGTCGAGGACCTGTGCGGCAGCTCACGCGGCCGCCAGCTGGTGACGGCCCGCCAGATCGCCATGTACCTGTGCCGCGAGCTCACGGACCTCTCACTGCCGAAGATCGGGGCGCAGTTCGGTGGCCGCGACCACACGACCGTCATGCACGCCGACCGCAAGATCCGCGCGCTGATGGCCGAGCGCCGCTCCATCTACAACCAGGTCACCGAGCTGACCAACCGCATCAAGAACGGCTGACAGCGGCCGAGTCACGGCCCTGAGGGCGCCCCGGGACGAGTTCCCGAGGGCGCCTTCGCCGTTTCCGGCACCCATCGGCCGTTGCCCGGCCGCAACCCCCTGTTCGAATGCCGTCGGGGTTACGGCCTCCCTCCACAGATTTGCTGACTTTCTCGCGTCCACACCCTGGGGACCGCGAAGTTGTCCAGACTGTGTCCACAGGCCGAGCTGGTGATAGATCATCAGACCAGGTCAACTGGCTGTGGAATGGTGGACAGAAGATCTCCACAGCCTGTGGACAAGAAATTGATCCACAGGCTGTGCACGGAGTTGTCCACCGGCGGCCCACAGGCTGGGCCCCGTTGTCCCCAACGATCACCAGCTTCTCCACAGCTCTGTCCACTGTTCGGCAACCCGCCGCGCCTCCTCACCGAACCGAGTGAAAGCCGTCACACCAAGCTGCCAGGTTGGGCTGTGGGAAAGGTGGGTAAAGCTGGGGACGGCCCTGGGGAGAAGTACCCCTCGTCTGTGCATGGGGTGTGCAGAACTTTCTGTTCTCCACAGAACCGGTGAGTTGTCCACCGCCTCCACCCACAGGCTCTGTGCACAAAATCTCGCGCCTGAGCTGCGCAAACGGGGTTATCCACGGTATCCACAGCCCCTACTACTACTGACAACTAGAGAGAGCTGGATATCCGTTTCGAAGTGGGTCCTGTGCACAACTCGCTCTCGGGAGCCCGACCGCCCCTCGTCACGACTTGACCCCGACAGGCACCTACTGTCAGTGCCGTGCGTCAGACTGTTCCCGGTGTCCTTCCCAGCACGGGGACCGACGACACCGAGACAGACGACGAAGCCAGGCAGGCCGAGAAGCGCCGGCAACAGCAGGAGGCGGCAACAGTGAAGATCCGGGTGGAACGCGACGTACTCGCGGAGGCAGTTGCCTGGGCGGCGCGCAGCCTCCCGGCCCGTCCGCCGGCCCCTGTCCTCGCCGGACTCCTGCTGAAGGCCGAGGACGGCCAGCTGAGCCTGTCGAGCTTCGATTACGAGGTCTCCGCGCGGGTGTCGGTGGAGGCCGAGGTCGAGGAGGTGGGCACGGTCCTGGTGTCCGGCCGGCTCCTCGCCGACATCTGCCGCGCCCTGCCCAACCGCCCGGTGGAGATTTCCACAGACGGTGTACGGGCGACCGTGGTGTGCGGCTCCTCCCGCTTCACCCTGCACACACTGCCTGTGGAGGAGTACCCGGCGCTGCCGCAGATGCCGACCGCGACCGGCACGGTGCCCGGTGAGGTCTTCGCGTCCGCCGCCGCCCAGGTGGCCATCGCGGCCGGCCGTGACGACACGCTGCCCGTCCTCACCGGTGTGCGCATCGAGATCGAGGGCGACACGGTGACGCTGGCGTCCACCGACCGCTACCGCTTCGCGGTCCGCGAGTTCCTGTGGAAGCCGGAGAACCCGGACGCGTCCGCGGTGGCCCTGGTGCCCGCCAAGACGCTCCTGGACACCGCCAAGGCGCTCACGAGCGGCGACAGCGTGATCCTGGCGCTGTCCGGTTCGGGCGCGGGCGAGGGCCTCATCGGTTTCGAGGGCGCCGGCCGTCGTACGACGACGCGTCTGCTGGAGGGCGACCTCCCGAAGTACCGCTCGCTGTTCCCGACGGAGTTCAACTCCATCGCCGTGATCGAGACCGCCCCCTTCGTGGAGGCCGTCAAGCGTGTGGCCCTGGTGGCCGAGCGGAACACCCCGGTGCGGCTCAGCTTCGAGCAGGGTGTGCTGATCCTTGAGGCCGGTTCCAGCGACGACGCACAGGCTGTGGAAAGGGTGGACGCCCAGCTGGAGGGTGACGACGTCTCGATCGCCTTCAACCCGACGTTCCTGCTGGACGGCCTGAGCGCGATCGACTCCCCGGTGGCGCAGCTTTCCTTCACGACGTCCACGAAGCCCGCGCTGCTCAGCGGCAAGCCGGCCGTCGACGCCGAGGCGGACGAGGCATACAAGTACCTGATCATGCCGGTGCGCCTCAGCGGCTGAGTGCCTGAGTGTGCCGAGCCGTTTCGAACGGCTGATCGCCTCCGACGGAAACACCGCAGGTGGGGGCATACGTTTGAGCGCGTATGCCCACAGGTGTGCATGAGCGTCCGGGTTTAGGCTCGGACGTGGGCACGAGCAACAGGAGTGCCCTCATGCCACGTCGCAACCTAAGGAACAACTGATGGAGCTCGGTCTCGTCGGCCTCGGCAAGATGGGCGGCAACATGCGCGAGCGGATCCGCCGCGCAGGTCTCACCGTCATCGGATACGACCGCAACCCGGACGTCGCCGATGTCCACAGCCTCAAGGAGCTTGTGGACGGGCTCAGCGCCCCGCGCGTCGTGTGGGTGATGGTCCCGGCCGGTGCGCCGACCCAGTCCACCGTCGACGAGCTCGCCGAGCTCCTGGAGCCCGGTGACGTCGTCGTGGACGGCGGCAACTCGCGCTGGACGGACGACGAGAAGCACGCCGAGGAGCTCGCGGCCAAGGGCATAGGTTTTGTCGACTGCGGTGTCTCGGGCGGCGTCTGGGGCCTGGAGAACGGCTACGCGCTGATGTACGGCGGCGACGCCGAGCACATCGCGAAGGTGCAGCCGGTCTTCGACGCCCTCAAGCCCAAGGGCGAGTTCGGCGCGGTGCACGCGGGCAAGGTGGGCGCCGGGCACTTCTCGAAGATGGTCCACAACGGCATCGAGTACGCGATGATGCAGGCCTACGCCGAGGGCTGGGAGCTGCTGGAGAAGGTCGACTCCGTCACGGACGTACGGGAGGTCTTCCGGTCCTGGCAGGAGGGCACCGTCATCCGTTCCTGGCTGCTCGACCTGGCGGTGAACGCTCTCGACGAGGACGAGCACCTGGACAGGCTGCGCGGGTTCGCGGCGGATTCCGGGGAGGGCCGCTGGACGGTGGAGGCCGCGATCGACCACTCCGTTCCGCTGCCCGCGATCACCGCGTCGCTGTTCGCGCGGTTCGCGTCCCGGCAGGACGACTCACCGCAGATGAAGATGATCGCGGCGCTGCGCAACCAGTTCGGCGGCCACGCGGTCGAGGCGAAGTAATCCACAGGGCCGCTTGCGCGGTCCACAAGAGCGGGGGAGGTCGGCGGCGACCATGCACGTCACCCATCTGTCGCTGGCCGACTTCCGTTCGTACGCCCGGGTCGAGGTTCCGCTCGAGCCGGGCGTCACCGCGTTCGTGGGGCCCAACGGGCAGGGCAAGACCAACCTGGTCGAGGCGGTCGGCTATCTCGCCACGCTGGGCAGCCACCGGGTCTCCTCGGACGCGCCCCTGGTCCGCATGGGCGCCGACCGGGCGATCATCCGGGCACAGGTCAGGCAGGGCGAGCGGCAGCAGCTGGTCGAGCTGGAGCTGAACCCCGGCCGGGCCAACCGGGCCCGCATCAACAGGTCGTCGCAGGTCAGACCCCGTGACGTACTGGGGATCGTACGGACGGTGCTGTTCGCGCCCGAGGATCTCGCCCTGGTGAAGGGCGATCCGGGTGAGCGGCGGCGGTTCCTCGACGAGTTGATCACGGCGCGTTCGCCGCGGATGGCGGGCGTGCGCTCCGACTACGACCGGGTCCTCAAGCAGCGCAACACGCTTCTGAAGTCGGCGGCGCTGGCCAGGCGGCACGGGGGTCGCACGATGGATCTGTCGACGCTCGACGTGTGGGACCAGCATCTCGCGCGCGTGGGGGCGGAGTTGCTGGCCCAGCGGCTCGACCTGATCGCGGCGATCCAGCCGCTGGCCGACAAGGCGTACGAGCAGCTGGCGCCCGGCGGTGGTCCGCTGGCCCTGGAGTACAAGCCGTCGGCGCCGGGTGAGGCGCACGCGCGCGAGGAGCTGTACGAGCAGCTGATGGGGGCGCTGGCCGAGGTGCGCAAGCAGGAGATCGAGCGGGGGGTGACCCTGGTGGGGCCGCATCGGGACGATCTGCATCTCAAGCTGGGCTCGCTGCCCGCCAAGGGGTACGCGTCGCACGGTGAGTCGTGGTCGTACGCGCTGGCGCTGCGGCTGGCCTCGTACGACCTGTTGAGGGCCGAGGGGAACGAGCCGGTGCTGGTGCTCGACGATGTGTTCGCGGAGCTGGACACCCGGCGCCGGGAGCGGTTGGCGGAGCTGGTGGCGCCGGGCGAGCAGGTGCTGGTGACGGCCGCGGTCGACGACGACGTACCGCATGTCCTGGCGGGGACGCGGTATTCGGTGTCGGACGGGGCGGTGGAGCGCGTATGACGGCCGAGCGGTCCGCGTCCGGGGGGAGCCCGGAGGAGCCCCCGAGGCCGATCCCCGAGCCCTCCGGGGTGGATCTCGCGCGCGTGGCGCTGCGGGCGGCGAAGGACGCGGCACGCGCGCGTGGGGACGGCGCCCAGCAGAAGCGGCAGCCGCGGCGCGGGGGAGGTCTGCGCGCCTCGGGGGGCGACGGGCGTGACCCGATGGCGCTCGGTGCGGCGATCAACCGGTTGGTCACGGAGCGCGGGTGGGAGGCGCCGGCCGCGGTGGGCGGGGTGATGGGCCGGTGGCCGCAGCTCGTCGGGGACGACCTGGCCAAGCACTGTGAGCCGGAGTCGTACGACGAGGACGAGCGGGTGCTGACCGTGCGCTGCGACTCGACGGCGTGGGCGACGAACGTGCGGCTGCTCGCGCCGCAGTTGGTCGCACGGTTGAACGAGGACCTGGGCCAGGGCCGGGTGCGGTTCCTCAAGGTGCTCGGCCCGGGTGGACCGGCCCGGCGGTTCGGCCCGTTGCGGGCGCCCGGGAGCACGGGTCCCGGGGACACCTACGGGTGAGCCGCGGCACTCCTGGCGGGTGAGGTGTGTCACATGGAAAGCGGGCCGGGGGCGGGTCGGCGACGGTGCGCGCGTTCGCGAATCCGTACGTGACTCCCCGGTAGCCAAGGGTTGACACCCGGAAGCGCTGAGTGCCTCTCCAAGCCTCTTGGAGCCCCGCTCCGCATATGGGGACTCGGGAGAGACCGGTTGAGGGCGGCACATGCGGACTCAGGTACCGGCAAACCCCCATCACTGTCGGCGCTACCGGTAGACTGGAAGCTAATCCCGCCCCATTGGAGGGGATCACCGGGAAATGGTGTGCACCGCTGACTAAGGCTTACCAACGCAACATGCCGCAGCCGCTCCGGCCACCGCCGGGAGTTCGGCTTGTGCTGTGCCAGAAAGGGCGCTTCGTGGCCGATTCCGGCAACCCCAACGAGAACATCCCGTCCACCGAGGCCCTGGCCGGTACGGCCGAGGGCTCAGCCACGGCGTACGACGCCAGCGCCATCACCGTCCTCGAGGGTCTGGACGCGGTCCGCAAGCGACCCGGCATGTACATCGGTTCGACCGGTGAGCGTGGTCTGCACCACCTGGTGCAGGAGGTCGTCGACAACTCCGTCGACGAGGCGCTGGCCGGTCACGCGGACACCATCGACGTGACGATCCTCGCCGACGGCGGTGTGCGCGTCGTCGACAACGGCCGAGGCATCCCGGTGGGCATCGTCCCGTCCGAGGGCAAACCGGCCGTCGAGGTCGTGCTGACCGTGCTGCACGCGGGCGGCAAGTTCGGCGGCGGCGGCTACGCGGTCTCCGGCGGTCTGCACGGCGTCGGTGTCTCCGTCGTGAACGCCCTGTCCAGCAGGGTCGCGGTCGAGGTGAGGACCGACGGCCACCGCTGGACGCAGGACTACAAGCTGGGCGTCCCGACGGCTCCGCTGGCCAAGCACGAGGCGACGGCCGAGCACGGGACGTCGGTCACCTTCTGGGCCGACGGCGACATCTTCGAGACCACCGAGTACTCCTTCGAGACGCTCTCGCGGCGCTTCCAGGAGATGGCGTTCCTCAACAAGGGCCTGACGATCAACCTCACCGACGAGCGTGAGGTGGCGAAGGCCACGATCGGCGCCGACGAGGCGGGCGCCGACGAGAAGGACGAGGTCAGGACCGTCTCGTACCACTACGAGGGCGGCATCGTCGACTATGTGACGTACCTCAACTCCCGCAAGGGGGACGTGGTGCACCCGACCGTCATCGACCTGGAGGCGGAGGACAAGGACAAGAGCCTGTCCCTCGAGGTCGCGATGCAGTGGAACAGTGGCTACACGGAGGGTGTGTACTCCTTCGCCAACATCATCCACACGCATGAGGGCGGTACGCACGAGGAGGGCTTCCGGGCGGCGCTGACCTCGCTGATCAACAAGTACGCGCGCGACAAGAAGCTGCTGCGTGAGAAGGACGACAACCTCACGGGCGACGACATCCGCGAGGGTCTGACCGCGATCATCTCGGTCAAGCTCGCCGAGCCGCAGTTCGAGGGCCAGACGAAGACCAAGCTGGGCAACACGGAGGCGAAGACCTTCGTGCAGAAGGCGGTCTACGAGCACCTCAACGACTGGCTCGACCGCAATCCGGTCGAGGCCTCGGACATCATCCGCAAGGGCATCCAGGCGGCCACCGCGCGCGTGGCGGCCCGTAAGGCCCGTGACCTCACGCGCCGCAAGGGTCTGCTGGAGACGGCGTCGCTGCCGGGCAAGCTGTCCGACTGCCAGTCGAACGACCCCACCAAGTGCGAGATCTTCATCGTCGAGGGTGACTCCGCCGGTGGTTCGGCCAAGTCCGGCCGCAACCCGCAGTACCAGGCGATCCTCCCGATCCGCGGCAAGATCCTGAACGTCGAGAAGGCGCGGATCGACAAGATCCTGCAGAACCAGGAGATCCAGGCGCTGATTTCGGCCTTCGGTACCGGGGTCCACGAGGACTTCGACATCGAGAAGCTGCGCTATCACAAGATCATCCTGATGGCGGACGCCGACGTCGACGGCCAGCACATCAACACCCTGCTGCTGACCTTCCTGTTCCGCTTCATGCGCCCGCTGGTCGAGGCCGGACACGTGTTCCTCTCCCGTCCTCCGCTGTACAAGATCAAGTGGGGCCGGGACGACTTCGAGTACGCGTACTCGGACCGGGAGCGCGACGCCCTGATCGAGCTGGGCCGGCAGAACGGCAAGCGGGTCCGCGAGGACTCGATCCAGCGCTTCAAGGGCCTCGGCGAGATGAACGCCGAGGAGCTGCGTGTCACGACGATGGACCAGGAGCACCGGGTCCTCGGCCAGGTCACGCTCGACGACGCCGCCCAGGCCGACGACCTGTTCTCGGTCCTGATGGGCGAGGACGTCGAGGCACGCCGCGCGTTCATCCAGCGCAACGCCAAGGACGTCCGCTTCCTCGACATCTGAGTCGGTCTCAGCTGACCGCACCAGAAAGGATCTTCACCAGCAATGGCCGACGAAACACCTTCCCCCACGGATCCGAGCACCCCTGAAGAGGGCGAGGTCGCCCTGCGCGTCGAGCCCGTCGGGCTCGAGACCGAGATGCAGCGCTCGTACCTCGACTACGCGATGTCCGTCATCGTGTCGCGCGCGCTGCCCGACGTACGGGACGGCCTCAAGCCCGTCCACCGCCGCGTCCTGTACGCGATGTACGACGGCGGTTACCGGCCCGAGAAGGGCTTCTACAAGTGCGCCCGTGTCGTCGGTGACGTCATGGGTACCTACCACCCGCACGGCGACTCCTCGATCTACGACGCGCTGGTCCGTCTCGCGCAGCCGTGGTCGATGCGGATGCCGCTGGTGGACTCCAACGGCAACTTCGGCTCTCCCGGCAACGACCCGGCCGCCGCCATGCGGTACACCGAGTGCAAGCTGAAGCCGCTGTCCATGGAGATGGTCCGTGACATCGACGAGGAGACCGTCGACTTCACGGACAACTACGACGGCCGCAACCAGGAGCCGACGGTTCTGCCGGCCCGCTTCCCGAACCTGCTGATCAACGGCTCGGCGGGCATCGCGGTCGGCATGGCGACCAACATCCCGCCGCACAACCTCCGTGAGGTCGCGGCCGGCGCCCAGTGGTACCTGGAGAACCCCGAGGCCTCCCACGAGGAGCTGCTCGATGCCCTGATCGAGCGCATCAAGGGCCCCGACTTCCCGAGCGGTGCCCTTGTGGTGGGCCGTAAGGGCATCGAGGAGGCGTACCGCACCGGCCGCGGCTCCATCACGATGCGCGCGGTCGTCGACGTCGAGGAGATCCAGAACCGCCAGTGCCTGGTGGTCACCGAGCTCCCCTACCAGGTCAACCCGGACAACCTCGCGCAGAAGATCGCCGACCTGGTGAAGGACGGCAAGATCGGCGGCATCGCGGACGTCCGCGACGAGACGTCGTCCCGTACGGGCCAGCGCCTGGTGATCGTCCTGAAGCGGGACGCGGTCGCCAAGGTCGTGCTGAACAACCTGTACAAGCACACCGACCTGCAGACCAACTTCGGCGCGAACATGCTGGCGCTGGTGGACGGCGTACCGCGGACCCTGTCCCTGGACGCGTTCATCCGGCACTGGGTGACGCACCAGATCGAGGTCATCGTCCGGCGTACGCGCTTCAGGCTGCGCAAGGCCGAGGAGCGGGCGCACATCCTGCGCGGCCTGCTGAAGGCCCTGGACGCCATCGACGAGGTCATCGCGCTGATCCGGCGCAGTGACACGGTCGAGATCGCGCGCGAGGGCCTGATGGGCCTTCTGGAGATCGACGACATCCAGGCCAACGCCATCCTCGAGATGCAGCTGCGCCGGCTGGCGGCTCTGGAGCGCCAGAAGATCGTCGCCGAGCACGACGAACTGCAGGCGAAGATCCGTGAGTACAACGAGATCCTCGCCTCGCCGGTGCGTCAGCGGGGCATCATCAGCGAGGAACTCGCCGCGATCGTCGAGAAGTTCGGCGACGACCGCCGTTCCAAGCTGGTCCCGTTCGACGGTGACATGTCCATCGAGGACCTGATCGCCGAAGAGGACATCGTCGTCACCATCTCGCGCGGCGGCTACGTCAAGCGCACCAAGACGGAGGACTACCGCTCGCAGAAGCGCGGCGGCAAGGGCGTACGCGGTACGAAGCTCAAGGAAGACGACATCGTCGACCACTTCTTCGTGTCGACCACGCACCACTGGCTGCTGTTCTTCACCAACAAGGGCCGGGTCTACCGCGCGAAGGCGTACGAGCTGCCCGACGCCGGGCGTGACGCGCGTGGACAGCACGTCGCCAACCTGCTGGCCTTCCAGCCGGACGAGGCGATCGCGGAGATCCTCGCGATCCGCGACTACGAGGCGGCGCCCTACCTGGTGCTGGCCACCAAGGGCGGTCTTGTGAAGAAGACGCCTCTGAAGGATTACGATTCCCCGCGTTCGGGCGGTGTCATCGCGATCAACCTCCGTGAGACGGAGGACGGTTCCGACGACGAACTGATCGGAGCCGAACTCGTCTCGGCCGAGGACGATCTCCTGCTGATCAGCAGGAAGGCACAGTCGATCAGGTTCACGGCGACGGACGACGCACTGCGTCCGATGGGCCGTGCCACCTCGGGTGTCAAGGGCATGAGCTTCCGTGAGGGAGACCAGCTGCTCTCGATGAATGTTGTTCGACCCGGTACGTTCGTGTTCACTGCTACCGACGGCGGATACGCGAAGCGGACCGCGGTCGACGAGTACCGCGTCCAGGGGCGCGGCGGCCTCGGTATCAAGGCCGCCAAGATCGTCGAGGACCGTGGTTCTCTCGTCGGCGCGCTGGTGGTCGAGGAGACCGACGAGATCCTCGCCATCACGCTCTCCGGCGGCGTGATCCGGACACGGGTCAATGAGGTCAGGGAGACGGGCCGTGACACCATGGGCGTCCAACTGATCAACCTGGGCAAGCGCGATGCCGTCGTCGGCATCGCACGAAACGCCGAGGCGGGACGTGAGGCCGAGGAGGTCGACGGCGAGGAAGCCGTCGACGAGTCGGCCGAGGGTGCCGTGACCATCGGCACGGACGAGGGCGATCAGTCCTCGTCGGAGTAGCGCGAGGAGTGAGTCATCGTGAGCGGAGCCACGGGCGCCGGTTCTTCTGGCAGTTCGTCCGGTCCCTCGACCGGTACGGGCAATGAGGGCGGCGGTCGTGGCTCCGCCGCGCGGGCGACCGATGGGCAGGGTGCGAGGGACGCGCAGAGCGCGACAGATCCGCACACGACCAACCTGCAGGCCATCAAGCCGCGTACGACCGGCAAGCGCTCGCCCGACACACATGGATCGCAGGGATCCCAGGGGGGAACCGTGACGGACGCCAGAGGTCCGCAGACCCAGCAGTACGGGGCCGGCGCGGGCCCGGCCGCGCAGCGCGCCGCCGCGCCGCCGCAGGGATCGCCGTTGCCCGGCGAACGGCAGCCCCAGCAGCACGCGGGGCCCTACCACCCGCCGCAGGCCTATCCGGCGGCTCCTGCCGGGGGTCCCGCGGCCCCGGTGCAGGCGCAGGCGGGCAGTCCGGCGGGGGGCGCCGTACGGCGGCCGCGCACGGGGGCGAGCACGCTGCCCCGTACGCGCAAGGCCCGTCTGCGCGTGTCCAAGGCCGACCCCTGGTCGGTGATGAAGGTCAGCTTCCTGCTGTCGATCGCGCTGGGCATCTGCACGATCGTGGCGGCGGTGGTGCTGTGGATGGTCATGGACGCGATGGGTGTCTTCTCGACGGTCGGCGGCACGATCTCGGAGGCCACCGGTTCGAACGAGTCGAACGGCTTCGACCTCCAGTCGTTCCTGTCGCTCCCCCACGTCCTGATCTTCACGTCGGTCATCGCGGTCATCGACGTCGTCCTCGCGACGGCTCTGGCGACCCTCGGCGCGTTCATCTACAACCTCTCCGCGGGCTTCGTCGGCGGCGTCGAGCTGACGCTCGCCGAGGACGAGTGAGCGGTCCGACTATCGATTTTGGGACTGGCCGCGTCGTGCGCTAATCTTCAGAGGTCAGCGCGCGGGACATACACCGCAGAGCGCGGCGGGGCTATAGCTCAGTTGGTTAGAGCGCATCCCTGATAAGGATGAGGCCACAGGTTCAAATCCTGTTAGCCCCACAGCGGCTTAGCGCCAGGTCAGATGGCCGGTAGATCACCTCGATCTACCGGCCATCTACATTTGATGATCTTGCTACCCCGCTACTACCCCGTAACTTGGCATCTTGGGGGTCCGCTGCCAGTCCGGGCAGGGGAAACGGGGTGTGTGGTCTGTTGCGACAGCCCATCTGGCGCGATCTGGACCGTCGTATATCCGTACGAACAGGCCTCAAGTACCCTCTACCGCTCGGGAATTACCTTCAGTAACAGCGTCTACCGTCTGTAGATCGGCCGTCTGAATGGGTAATGTGCGTAGCGGGGAGGCGGACGTGACCATTCCATTCGCCTGACACACAACCCCAAGACAGGCCCGGCCGGGATGCTCGGGAGGCTACACGGCCGGCAAGGGCGCCCCCTGTCGCATCACGCGCGACAGGGGGCGTCTGGGCACAGTAAACCGCCCCGCCCTCCATACGGAGAACGGGGCGGCAGCGCTCAGCCTCTCGGGCGAGCGCCTAGCGGGGGCAGAGGACACACATCACACTGCCCCCGCGGCTCTTGGCGGGCTCCTCTTAAGGGCGGGTCGAGGTCATACCCACGCGCTCCAAGATCACACAAATTAGGGTTGGCCCTAATCCTTTTTGATCATGCAGTCGAGACCGTGGACCTGTGCCACGTCTCTCCGCGACTGACGACCGGGTCCTCGCCCGTCGCCGCCAGGTCGGCGAGCAGATCCGCCGCGTACGCGAGCAACTGAACCTGAGCCAACCGGACGTCTGCGGCAGATCCGGGATCGACATCGCCACGTACAGCCGCATCGAACAGGGACACTCCAGCCCACTCCTCGACACCTTGATCCGGATCGCCGACGCGATGGACGTCTCACTCACCGAGCTGGTGGCTGATGGGAGACCGCCCCAACGGGGGGCGTAGGGCGGCCTCCCCCTTCTCGCGGCCGGCCACGGGGCCGACGGCGAGAGATTTAGAGGCGGGTGCCCACAGCGAGGGTGTCGATCCCCGACAGGCTGATCACGGCGCGCAGGATGATTGCGAGGCGTCGCTCATCGAGGTCCATGACCCGCGTGAGGCTCGTCTGATGCGGTGACGCGATGGACAGGACGAGGTCGACGAACCCGCGCTCGGCGTCGTCCAATCCGAGGCCGTACAGGTAGCAGGCGAGGTTCTGCCACGAGAACTCGATGCTCTCGTCGGTATCCCAGACGAGAGCCCTGCGGAAGGCGGGGCGGGCGAGGATCTGCTCCTCGTCCACCAACGCTCGTACGGCGGCCTTCTCGCGGGGCGTGACGGCCGCCTTCAGGAGCAGCTCCTCGAACGGCGGCGGAGCGTCGATGTCCTCTTGATCGAGGAACGGTTCTGTCGTTGTCGCGGTCATCTGGATACCTCCGTGGGAGAAGGAGCGTGGCCCGCGCCGAACGCGTCGGCGAGGGCGGCAGGGTCGGTGAGGAGGTCCGAGCCGTCAGGGCGCTCGATCCACCAGCGGCCGGCCACTGAGTGACGAACTGGCGGGCATTCCAGGGCCCAGCCCGCCGGGCGGACGGTGAGTTCGCGTACGCCGTCCAGCTCTCCTGCGAGGGCGGGCGGGACCAGCCACCACGCGACCCTGCGGTGAATGTCTCCGAGAATCGGGCCGATCCGGTCCCCACCGATCCTCGCGATGGCCTCCACCGAGCGCAGGAGCGGCGCCTCGACGACGAGCCACCTGCTCCCGCTGGCTACCGGGGCGAGCCCTTGCCCCGCCCAAGTCTTGTGTACGGGGTCCGGGCGCGCGGAGCCGTCGGCGAGCCACACGTCCCCAGTCTCATACCGCTGAACAGTTCCGGTCGTCTGTCTCACCCGAAGAACCGTAGGTAGGAACCACCGAGCCACCCGAGCCCACAGCTCGGGTGGCCCACAGGCTCGCCGACTAGACCAGACCGATGCGCACCGCGAGTTGTTCGGCCTGCCGGGCGTGCATCGCGCGAGCTCGGCGGATCACGGTGAGGACCATCTGCCGTGCGAGCGGAGTCCGCGCCAGGTCCTCGGGGGCGATCGCCTCCAGGCCGAGGAGGGCGAGTAGTACGGCGGCGTCGTCCCGGCGCTGACTGTGGCAGGCCGCCACCTCCAGTCCGAACGTGAACTCCCTCTCCAGCGACGGAAGTCCACTCGTGTCGATGGCGTCCGCAGTGTGCAACGCCTCGCCGGTCTCGCCCGCTTCCATCTCGATACTCAGGACGTGCAGCGCGATGTTCGTCGGCCCGAAAACCGTCCAACTGATGTTGCTCGCGTCGGGCACCATACGGGCCGCAGGTGCCGCATGCTGCGTCAGCCGCTCCCTGGCCTCCCACCACCGGCGCCGGCGCGCGGAGCCCACCACAGCAACCAGTTGCAGGGCGCCCTCCATCGCGGCCCGCTCGATTTCCGGCATTCGCGCGGTTGCCACCCGCTCGGCCGCCCGCAGCGCGAGTTCCTCCGCCTCAGCAGGCTGGCCAGCGGCGAGGAGCACGTGCCCCAGATTCCACTGAGCCGCCGCGATGCGGAGCGGGTCGTCGGCGTCTTCGGCGGCGCGCATCGCCCGGTCGGCGGCGAGGGTGGCGAGGTCGACGCGGCCGGTTCGACGCAGGTATGACCGGAGCAGGCAGTACAGGTCCGCCGCGGCCCGCAGTACGGAGCGGCGCTCTGCCAGGTCGGTTCCGGCCCGGGCGGCGCGCACCGCATGCTCGACGTCGGCGACCAGATCGGGCAGCGTCTCGGCCGCCTTGCTAAAGCGGTCGCCGGCCGTCTGCCAACTTTTCCAGGCGGCTTCCACCCGATCCCTCAGTTCGGACGCGGGGGCCGGCGCGGTGCTGCGCGCGGGTCCGTAGCCGAGTAGGGCGCGGCCCACCGCAGTCTCGGCGGTGTCGGTCAGCTCGGCCTCGGCGGGTGGTTGTTCGGAGAGCAGCGCGGCGGTCGGCACGCCCAACTCCTGGGCCAGCGCGTAGAGAATGGGCAGCGAGGGCACTTTCAGCCCGCGTTCGATCTGTGACAGGTAGTCGGGTGAGATACCGGCCAGGCCAGCGACAGCGTCCTGTCGGCGCCCGCCGCGGTAGTGCCTGATCCTGTCTCCGATGGGAAGGTCTGCTGCAACCATGCGCCTGCTCCTTGTTCCGTTCTCTGAGCGTAGGGTGCCCGGTGCATGGGGACCCTGCTGTTCTGGAGAGAGGAGGCGCCGGTGCCGGACTTGGTGCTGTGGGACGTCGACCACACGCTGATGGCGACGCGCGGACTCGGCGGTGAGCTGTGGGCCAGAGCGTTCGAGCATGTGACGGGTGTGGTCTTGCGGGAACAGGCATCTGTCACAGGGTCGACAGAGCGGGTCATTCTGCGCGAGACCGCGCGGCTGCACGACACCCCTTATAGCGACGACCTGTTCGTACGGTTCGCTGACGAGCTCGGGACACTGCACGTCCGTCGCGCGGCAGAGCTGCGCGAGCGTGGCCACGCGCTCCCCGGTGCCGCCCTACTTCTCGCGGCCCTCGAGGAACGAGGCGTGCGGCAGTCCGTTGTTACCGGCAACGTGCGCCAGGCGGCAGAGACGAAACTCGCTGCGTTCGGCCTGGACAACTACATGCGGCTGGACGTAGGCGCGTTTGCCGAGGATGGCGAAGGCCGCCCGGAGCTGCTGCGGGCCGCTCTCAAGCGGGCCGCAGTGGGTCCGCAAAGTGCGGTGTTCCTGGGAGACACCCCTGCCGACGTCGCCGGAGGCCTTGAGGTCGGCGTCCGAGTTGTAGCCGTTGCCACAGGCCGCACCCCAGCTAGCGACCTGCGCGCCGCTGGCGCCCATCTCGTCCTGGATGACCTATCGGACACAGACCGAGCGCTCGCTGCGATCGGAGCATGACGAAAGGCCCCCTCCCGCCCGTAGGCGAGAGGGGACAGACCGTCTCAGCGGGTGAGGAGTGAGACCACGCCGGTCGCGGCGCCAGCAATGCCTGTAAGCGCGCCAACGGCCGCCAGTGGCCATCGATTCCGCTTCAGTGCTTCGACGTCCGTACGTAGGGCGTCGATGTCCTTCTCGGTGGCCTCACGAAGTTGCGTCAGGTCCTGCTCGTGCCGGGCCGAGCGCTCGACCAGTACCGCCAGCGAGCCCTTGACCTCGGCGAACCCCGTTGCAACCGTGCCCCGAAGACGCTCCAACTCGACGGCGACATCCGCAGCAGGAACCGTCACTCCCGAACCTCCGAGTCCGTACGCAGCCAACCGGGAAGCAGGGCCTGGACGCTGGACAGCGCCATGACCCGGGCAACGCCGCCAGCCACCGCGAGCCCGCCAGCCACCCACGGCAGCGACTCCGGCACCCCGGAGGCGTCCACGATGGCCGGCAACGCGACCGCGAAGCCGAGCCCCGTCTGAAGCACCGTCCGCACGGCGCGCCTCGAGCTGTCCTTCATGGTGGTGCCGTCCTTTCAGGAGAGGAGGAGCCGCCAGGTGAGCGGCCCCGGGTAGCCGTCCGCGTCGTCCGCGAGTGCGGGCACGGAGCGCTGGAAGTCCCGCACGTTGAGGCGGGTGTTCTCGCTGAACAGCGGGCCCGGCAGGTACTTCGCGCCCGCGTGGTGGCGAGTGAAGCCGCGCCGGACCAGCCCGCTGTCCAGGACCGTCACCGACGGGTTGGTCTTGCCGAGGATGAAGGCAGAGCGGCCGGGGAACGGCGGGGCGCTGGTCGTTGTCGCCTTGCCGGGCAGCGTCCCGAGCAGCTGCTGAAGGCTCACCGGCCCGGGCACGCCGTCCGCGTCCTCGTGCGGCGCCGTCCCCTTGTAGCCGAGAGACAGTTGGTAGGCCTGGAACGCGCGGGTATCGGCGTCCGTCCAGTCGGGCCCGGGGCCGACCACGTAGAAGCGGCCGAAGCCCTTCCTCGCCAGAGCCTTGCCGACAGTCGTGACGTGCGAGCCGGATGCTCCGAAGCCGTACGCCAGACCGTTGATCGTGACCCGGTAGCGGGCGAGGGGGCCTCCGTCGGGAACCTCGCCGGACGTACCGCCCTGCGGCACCTCGCCGCCCGGACGGAGCGCGCCAGCCTGCACCCAGGCATAGAGCGGGTCCCCCGGGCAGGCGGTCGCGTAGCCGTCACGGTGTCCGAGGACCTCGTCCCCGGCAGCGCCACCGTTGCGGAGCCACTGGATCGCGTCGACCAGGCCGTCGAGCATGGCGTCCGGCGGCTGTACCAGGCCGGAGTTCCCGAGCATTGCGCACACCGCGTAGTCCTTGGTGTTAAGCGCGCTCGTGCCGTTGGCGCCGGTCCGTCGGTGCAGCCCGCGGCCCTCGTACACGCCGCCGTGAGGGCAGACGACCGCGTTGTACGCGACGTCGGAGTAGTCCTCCTTCGCGTTGGCGAGGTGCGAGGCCTGGATGTCCCGCATCCGCCCAGCGCAGGTGCTGTGCGCGTCCGTAGCCGCGAGCGACTTCGGGACGTAGGTGCCCTCGTAGTGGACCTTCACGCCCTGCGTGGACGCGATGTACGCGAGGTCGTACTTCGACGGTTTCGCGTCCCACTGGGCACGCGTGATCAGCCTCATCAGGCCCCCTTCCTGGTCCACTGGCCCGGGTCTGCGCCTTCGGCCCGTGATGTTGCCCACCAGGTGTCGCTGCCGTCGAGAAGGACCCGCAAGTTGCAGGTAACGGTGGCCTCGTCGTGAATCCGGACCACGACTGCGGGCAGCACGTCGCCCTCCTGGACGTGATTGCCGAGGTGTCCGATGAAGCCGAGCCGTGACTCCGCGGAGCCGCTGCGGTGAAAGTCGGCACGCCACGGATTGATGTGCGCGACGTCGCCGCGAGTCAGCCGGTAGAGCACCACGTCGCCGACGGCGGGCGCGGGCCGAGTTCCCTCGAGGGAGCTGTTGCTCGCGGCGACGACTGCCCAGTTCTTCGCCGCCCACAGCTCGTCGAGCGCCTTCGTCACCTCGGGCTCAGTCAGGGTCTCCGCGAGCTGGTGCGCCAGATCATGGAAGGGCCGACTGACTGCCTGGAGATGAGCGGGCAGGTGGTCGTACCGAAAGTTCTCGAGCATCCGAGCGGTGGCGGGATGGATCTCTACAGCCATTCGTGCCTCCAGGGCATGAAGAAGCCCCGCGCCAAGCGACGCGGGGCGAGAGGGGCCGGGGGTGGATCAGGCGGGGCGGGCGAACTCGATCTCGATGGTCGGCCGGCTGCCGCCGGTCGCCGTATCGAGAGCGGACCCGGTGCTGTGGCCGGGCGCGATCTGTACGTAGTCCCCGACGGCGAGGAGCGCGGTCACGAAGCCGTCCTCTGTGTGGACCGAGTTGGTCGCGGCGAGCGCGGTCCGGAAGTGTCCGCCGCTGAACTGGGTGCCGTTGCCGAAGATGCCCATCGCCCGCGCTGTGCCGGGGGTGGCCGTGGCGTTGAAACTGACCTTTGAGCGGATCTTGTAGTAGCCCGCGAGCTGGATGGTGTACCGCGTGGCGGCTCCGGAGCTCCACCCCCCGAGGTCATCGATCGGCACGGACTCCCAGGCCAGCGCGTTCGCCACGTCTGGGTTGCCACTGCCCGTGCTCGAAATGGACTGGTTGGTGTCCCGGGTCGCCCTGAAGATCGTCCGCCCGACCAGGGCGGCACTGTTGGCACGCTCCTCGGTCACGATCATGCCCGGCTGCCACCCGGGGAACTCGATGAAGGTCACAGCAGTCTCCTTCTACAGGGCGACGACGGCGGGCCGCGTCACGCGGACCTCCGTACCGGCTAGTTGGGGCTTGGACACGCCGTTGACGGCCCGGGCCACCGTCCAGGCCTGCGGAGTCGGCACCACGAACTCGTCGAAGAGCAGCGAGGGAGACACATTCGTGTTGCCGGTGAACGCGCTCGCCGAGAGCCCCACCAGACCTGAGGAGATCGGCGACGACACCACCGTCTGCTCCGTATGCCACACCGCCGGCTCTGGCGACCCCACCGGCCACACCCGGATCTGCACCAGATGCCCAGTCAGCCGGACGCGCACCTCGTACTCGGAAGCCGCGATGTACGTGTACGGCAGCAGTACCTCCGTGCCGATCTGCGTCGTGTCCCTGCTCACCGACACGTACATCGCGCCGGATAGCCCGAAATGGACCCGCGCTCGGTAGTAGTTTGACGCGTCCACATACCGCAGCAGCACCGCCGCCAGCAGCGGATTGCCCGTCGCGACCGCCGACGCCGACATACGGCACCGGACCTCGCAGTCCCCGACCACACCGGGCAGAGTCTGGAAGCGCACGGTCGACACCGCAGCCGCCAGAGTCACGACGCCTCTCGAGCCGTTCACCGATCGGTCCGAGTTCGAGCCGCCCGTGAGGGTCCAGGTCTGCCCGTCCGTCGCCGTTCCCCAAGCGCCGGCCGCTACCGATCGGCCGAACGTGTCGTAGCCCCACGGGCGGATCGCGGTTGCCGACAGCTCCTCACCCGCGACGACCACGGGGATCGGGAAGTCGCTGGAGTAGTTCGGTGCGGGCCCGGACGACGTGATCCACGGCGTCGGCGCCATCGGCCTCGTCGCCCGAGTATGCACGGCCAGTGTCGTGTCGGTGGCACCCACCGCCGTTGCGACCAGCGATCCGCCGGAGTTCGCGTCGATCCGGCTGTCCGTACTCCCGACCACTCCCACCCGGTACGGGCCCGCAGGCACACACACCAGCTCGATCTCCCAGGTATGCGTCCCCAGCCGCTCCTGGTAGCCCAGTACGAGCAGATCCACCGGCCCGGGCGGAAGGAAGTCGGGCAAGTCGGTGATGCGGATCATGTCGCCCTCAGCGAGGGCGAGGATCGTACTGATGAGCTGTGTGGCCCTGTGAAGCTTGATCGTGATGGTCGGGTAGCGGGCCTCGTCCCACGTACGCAGAGCCATCCGCCAGTACGCGTGAGGATCCGCCATGTCGTCCGTGCGGAGGTTCAGGTCGTACGTCTCCTCGTACAGACCGACCCCCGCCGGAGGGTCCTGCACCGACAGGCGGCCCGACTCCAGCACGGCACGGCCAAAGCCCCCGGTGGGCAGTTGGACCGTGACGTCGTTGCGGACCGTGCTTGAGTCGGGCTCTACGGGGCGGCCCAGCGTCACACCCTTGCTCCCGTACGGCAAGGTGACCACCGGAGACTGGTTGTAGAGGGTGAGGCGGGGCCGGTATCGCAGCCCGAGCCGTTCGCGGTCCTCGCCGAAAATCCCTCCGTCGGTGTCCGCACACTCCTGGAGCAGGCCCAGCAGAGTGCCAGGCCTCTGGGGTCCGAGCCGGACGGTGCCGGAGGGCGCCCCGGCCAGACGGAACGGCACACCCTCTTCTTGGCACAGGCGCACCATTCGGTCGCCTGCGGTCTCCCCGGCGAAAGCCTGGTCCGCGCTGTTGAACGGGATGTCGGTCGGCGTGCTGAAGACAGCGAGATGCCCGAAGGCCATCCCGTCCAGCCCGGTACCGAAGCTGGAACGGACATCAACCACTCGGCCAGGGACAGCCGCGATCGTTCCGCTGGTGGTCCAGCCGGCGCCACCGATGATGAGCCAGCGAACCGAGTATGTGACATTCCCGCCCGACTGCACCGCCCGGATCTGCAGCCGAGCCCACGGGCCCGTGAACTCGGTCGGCGTCACCGACTGGGTGAACAGACTGCTGTCGTCAGCATCCAGCCCGTCGATCGTCACGGCGCTGGCGGAGACCCGCACACGAACCCGGCGAGCGGTTCCCGTGGTCCGCACCTCGAAGAGCGTCGTGGTGGCAACCGGTAGGGCACTCAGCCGGTACACCAGCTCCACCTGCCATGTGCCCGCAGGCGCGGAAGCAGGGACGGGCGCTACGAAGCTGGCGCCCACCTGCACCATCGGTAGTGGAGACGAGCCTGCCAGCGTGTCGTCCGCGCCCATGTCGAGTGCGACCGGCTTGAAGGATCGAACTCCGGCCACCGGACTTGAGATAGTGGTTGCCTCATCGCCCTCCTCCATGGGCCAGTACGCAACCGGCGCGTAGGCGGGGATACGGCGCCGCAGCGTTGACGCCAGCTGCTTGCGGCCCTGGGACATCCGCTCAAGGATGCCGACGCCCTCACCCTCCACAGTGATCAGCTCGGCCCGCCCGGACCAATCGGCCGGCCAGTCGGAGAACTCACCCACGAACCGCGTCTGCCGGTTGGTGATCTCGGCCCCGTTGGCGAGGGTCCAGGTGAGGCCGACTGCGTCCACGAAGCTGGAGGCGCCGATCGCCGGGACGGTGAAGTCGACGTCGGCAACCAGAGTGCCGCCGATCCCGTTGCGGAGCTGTGCCGCGTGCACGCTGCCGTAGGGCGCGGCGAAGGCGAGGGTGTCGATGTCGCCGATGGTGAGCGGCGCCGTTGAAGCGTAGATCGCGCCGGTTGGCATCGTGACGGTACTGCCGAGCTGCGTCCAGGTCCCGCTGATCGATGGTGCGGTGTAGAAGGTGGCGATGCCGGTTGCGTTGTCGCGGGTGACGCGCAGAGCGAGCCGTCCCGACGAGGGCACCGGCACGGCGACCGTCGACACGTAGGAGGCGACCGCGTTCCCGTCCGTGGACGCCCGCAGGCTGAGCCCGCCTGCAACGCCAAGAGAGAGCTGCCACGAGCGCTGGTTGCCGGTCGTCAGGTACTTGCCGAATAGCTCGATTTCGCTGCCCAGCCACCAGTGGAGCAGCGTCACCTCGATCCGGGCATCCAGGTTTCCAGCGATGTTGAGCGCTGTGGCACTCGGGGTGGTAACGCGGGCCGTCGGCGCCGTCTCGGGGATGAGGAGGCGCTGCTGCCCCGCGATGACACTGACTCTCATCGGCGTGTTCAGGCCGATTTTCTCGAAGTACTCGCTGCGCGGGTTGCGAGGCGAGTAAAGCCCGTTCGGGGACTTGAGAGTGAGGGAGCACGAGGCTGGGTTTGCCGAGTCCCTCTCACTCCCCTGTCCCCGGGTATGGGTGACGATGTCCCGCGTGAGCGTGTGCGGTTTGACGCTGGTGAACACCCCGTCGATACCGAGCTCGGGCGTCACGCCCAGCGCGTCTTCAGGAAACGCCATCAGCCGCTCCTCTTGCCGGTGAACGCGTACTGGATGTCCGGGCCGGCCGTCTTGCGGATGCCGCGCTGAATCTGACCCATCAGGTACCGGCCTTCCGAGTCTCGGTCGGTCCGGATCTCGATCACCGTCTTGTTCGCGGCAGCCCTACGTGCACCTGCGGATGCCATGTCCCACGAGCCCG
Source organism: Streptomyces sp. NPDC047042 (assembly GCF_040644035.1). NCBI lineage: Bacteria > Bacillati > Actinomycetota > Actinomycetes > Kitasatosporales > Streptomycetaceae > Streptomyces > Streptomyces sp. NPDC047042. The sequence continues at coordinate 171,499 of NZ_JBEYVP010000001.1, forward strand.
GCGCCGGTGTCTCGACGAGGCTGGCCATCGACCGATTGACTGCGGACCGCTGCCCGTCCACGCCCTTGATCAAGCCCTGCGCTGTGTACATACCGACCAGTGCCATCACCCGAGATGGTGACTTGATCCCGAGGGCCGCACGGATGGACTTCGACATGCCTCGCGCGATCGTCAGCATCTGCCGCTCGATGGCCTTCTGCTGCGACTGGAGGCCGCTCACGAGGCCCTGTGCGGCGCGGATACCCGCTCCGTACATCGCGTCGCCAGCAGTCGCGCCAGCCGCTGCTGCCGCCTTCACCAGCGCGGCCTGCTGTGAGTTGATCTGCTTCACCTGCGAGCTGTTCGCGTTGGCCAGAGCAGCAGCCGCAGAGGACCCTCCCTCGACCCCTGCCCGAGCGATCTGAGAAATCAGATCCGACCTCACGCCCTTCTTGCGGAGGGCCGCCAGGTTCTTTGCGAAGGCCTGCGCGGCCAACGTGTCCGCGCGCAGGCCGGCGAGAATCGACTCCGCGGTCTGCGGCCAGCCGCCGGTCTCCTGCGACGTGATGTTCGCGGAGTCCAGCACGCCCTTCGCGACGTCCGCCGCCAGGGTCGCCCGGGCCTTCCGCAGGTCGTCCAGACGCTTCGTGGACGTCTTCAGCCTGGCCGCGAGAGTCTCCTCGCGTTTCGCCAGGGCGAGGAGTTGCTTCGTTCCCTTCCCCAGCGTGGAGAGGGCCTTGGAGCGCTTCTTCCCAGGCTTGAGGCTGTCGGCGATGATGTCCGCGAGTTTTCCGGACGCCGCCTTGATCTGCTTCGTCGATCCGGTCAGCCCGTCGATCAAACCGCGGGCGATCCACCGGCCCTGTGCCTTCGTGACCTTGGACGGGGAGTTGATTCCGAGGGCCTTCGCGATCGGGCCAGGGATCACCGATTTCGCCCAGCTGATCAGTTGGGACTTGATCCAGCCGCCCATGCCCTGGATGCCGGCCCACAGACCGCGAACAACGTCTGCCCCCTTGGAGACCAGCAGATTGTTCAAGGAACCGAGCGCACTGGAGATCCGCCCCGGGATGCCCCGGGCCCAGGAGAGGAAGCTCAGTACCTTCTTGGCGGCGCCGTCCCGCATCGACGTGAACGCCTTCACCGTCACGCCCCACAGAACTGTCGGCAGCGCAGAGATCGCCGATCCCATGCGCCCGGGCAGCCCCACCATCCAAGCCACCAGTGTGAGGAGCTTCTTGACCGCCCAGTCCTTCGCCTGCCCGAACCAGGCGGACACCCAACCCGGAATCTGACTGAGCCACGAGACTGCCGCGAGGATCCCGTCTTTGGCCTGGGTGACCTTCTTGACCACCCACCCCCAGGCCGTGGACGTGGCGGCCACAATCTCGTCCCAGTAGGTCACGATCAGAATGACCAGCCCGGCGACCACCGCCGCGATTCCCGCGATGATCCAGAACATCGGGTTCGCAAGCATTGCCGAGTTCATCGCCCACACACCGATCGCGGCGAGAGAGAAAGCGACGCCCAGCGCGGTCACGGCAGCAGCAATCCCGTAGACCACAGGCTTGTTGTCCGACAAGAAGTCGAAGAACCCCTGCAGACGTGGGAGCACCTCGCCGCCCAAGACCCCGACGAGGTTCTGCTGCATGCCCCGTTTGAAGGCCTCCAGGCGCGCGCCCGAGTTGTCGCGCAGGCTGTCGCCCATCTTGTCCGCCGAGCCGCCCACCTCACCCAGCGCAGCTACTGCCTTCGACGGGTCGAGAGCGAAGAGCGCCTTCTGCGTGTCCTCCGCCTTTGTGCCGAATAGGGAGACCGCCAACTGCGCCCTGTCCGCAGGATCCTTGACCTTGCGGAGCCGGTCGAAGATCTCGTCGAGAGCCTTCCGAGCCTCAGGGCCGCCCTGAGAAAACGCTTTAGTCATCTCCTTGCCGGAAAGACCGATCTTCCCGAAGGCCTCGTCGACCTTCTTGCCGCCGCCCTGAACGATCAGGGTCAGCTCCTTGAGCGCGTCGGCCACAACGTCGGTGTCGCGTGCGCCGGCCGCCATGCCCTGGCTCAGCAGGCCCGTCGCCGTGGTCGCGTCGAGACCAATGTTGCGGAAGATCGTCGAGTACTCGTTGAAGGTATCGGCCAGGTCATCAGCCCTGGGGCCCATCACCTGGAGGCCTCGCGTCATGACGTCGAGGGCCTCGGTGCCGTCCTTGACCAGCCCTGTCTTGATCATCTGTCCGGCCGCGTTCGCTGCCTGCCCGATGTCCAGCTCGAAGGAGCCGGCGAGGTCGCTGACCTTCGTGGACAGGCTCTCGATCTGTGCCTCGGTTGCCCCCGTCGGGAGCAGCCCCGAGCGCATCGTCACCGAGATCGCATCGGCGGCGCCCTGGAAATCCTCCGTCACCGCGTCGGCGTACATGGACCCGGCGATGTGACCGTATTTTTGCGCTTCTGCCCCGGTGGCCCCGAGCTGAGCCGCGAGTCGGCCGCTGATCTTCCCCTGCTCCATGGCCTGCCCGAGGGCATCCATCAGGATCGCGCCGACCGCGACACCCGCCGCGGCCCCTGCCAACTTCATGCGGTCACGGAGCCGGTCACCGATGCTCTGCGCCGCCTCGTCAGCGCCCTGGGTGCCTTCGTCGGTGAGGCCGTCTCCGAGCGCGTCACCTGCCTGCTGACCGGCGCGGGCCGCATCACTACGCACTCCACGGAGGCCGGCCGTGACGCCTTCGCCGATGTCCCGCCCCGCTCGGTGCGCCTCGGCCTCGGCCTCGGCAGCAGCAGCCGTTACCGCGTCGACCAGCTCTCCACGCATGTTGCGCCACTGGCCGTCCGCGCCACGGACCAGGCCCTGACCGAGCTGTGTCCCGGCCCGCTGTCCCGCCTGCTGCCCGGCCGCGCTCAGATCGGTGCCAATGCGTTGCCCCGAGGCGCGCATGGCCTGCTCCACGCGACGCAGGGCAGGGTCCACTGTCCGGTCGTCGACGGACATGATCGCGTTGAGCTCGCCGACGGTCAGCGACACGGCCAGTCACCTCCTGGGGGTGCGGCGGGTGTTCTCGGGAGGTGGGGTGAAGTGCCTGTGCAGGCGAGACTCGGTGGAGAGGAGACCGAAGACTCGAGCGCGGAACCATCTCCAGCTGCGGCGCTCGAGGATGCCGTCGCCCACGTCGATCCCGTAGGTCTGGTGGAGGTCGGCCTCGATGAGCGGCCACTGGCCGAGCAGCCGCTCCCACGTCAGGTTCTTGAACCCTTTCGACGACGACGTGATCCCGCCCTCGTACCACTCGTAGAGGCCTGTGACCGGGTCAAGTTCGCCGCAGCCGACTCCGAGGTACCGGGCTTCGCCTGCGCTCTCCGGGCCGCCCGGTTCGCCGCTTTTCCCGACTGCTGACCCGTCCGCCAGAACTCGCGGGCGGTCTCCTTGTCGGAAACGACCCAGAACATCGCGGTCAACGCGACGTGCTTGAAGGCGGCCCACTTCACGCCGTCCGCGAGCAGTTGGTCGTACGCGGCGCCGAGGCACATGCGGAAGAGGTCGCGCTCCTCCTGGTCGTCCAGGACCGGTGTGTCCGGGGCCTTCCCGCCAGCCTTAAGTCGGGCAGCGAGTGCGGTCACCCTCTCGATGCGGATGCCGTCCTCAGCAGACGGGTCTTCGATCCGGTAGACGCGGACCTCTCCGTCAGCGCCTTTGACGGGGAGGTCCAGGTAGTCCTCGAGGAAGGCATCGAGTGCCTCGAACGTCTCGCCGCCCGCCATCACGGCGCCAGCGGGTTCGTGATCGGCGTGAGCGGGCCGTCGCCGGTGAATTCGATGTCCGTCTCGCCGAGCGCCGTGTACTCGCCCCCGCTGGGCTTCCAGTTGGGGATCGCCTTGCCCTGGTATGCCTCGGGCAGGCCGTTGCGGTTCATGTAGCGGAGGCGGATCTTGTTCGCGTCGCCGTACGCGTAGTGCGCGAGCCGAATCGCCTCGTGCACAGGGTTGTAGACCTTGACGTCCTTGTTCGCCTTGCGGCGGATCTTGATGGTGACCTTCCAGGACTGGGCCGTCTTCTCGTTGCCGGCCCAGCCGTCCGAGTCGTAGTCGGAAGCGTCTTCGATGTTGGGCTCGGACTCCGGCTGGAACTCGCGGATGCCCGGGCAGAGCTGCCAGTCGGGCACGTCGTCGGTGCCCATGTTGATCTCCAGCCGCCACTCGCGTGCGAGCTCGGTCTCCTCCGTGGGGGTCGACACAGGGGCCTCCTCAGTCGTTCAGGTGAGATCCGAACCGCACGGTCCGGAAGTAGTAGTTGCCGGTCAGCTCCATGCGGCCGCGGCTGTCCTGGCCGATCCACGCCTGGCTGGCGCGCCAGGAGATCTCCACGCGCACGCTGCGCGCATCCCAGCTCAGGCGGTTGTGCAGGACGGTGAAAACGCTGTTGGCCAGCTGGACCAGGTCCAGGGGGTCCGTGCCCGCGCGCATGCGCACCTGGATGCCGGTCACAGAGTCCGTGGAGTCGTCGTCTGCGACCGGGTACGGGGTAAGGCCCAGCACGCGGTCCGGCCCGTCCGGGACGCGGCCGAGGACGATGCCCGTCCCGTCCGCCGGCAGAGCGCCCGATGGCGAGTAGACGCCGACGTCCTCGGCCGCGAGCAGCTCGGCCACGCCCACCAGGAGGTCGACGTCGTGGGTTTCCCCGCTCACCGCAGCGCCCGCCTGACCTGGGCCGCGATCAGTGCCTGGGCGGTGTCCCGCTCCGCATTGAACGGGGTCTCCAGGTACTTCGCGGTCCTGCCCGGCGCGTGCCGGTAGTCCATCTCCTCGTGTTGCCGGACTGCGTAAGGCGTGTCGTAACTGACCATCGCGGTTAGCGATCCCGGGTCCACGCTCGCAGTGCCGGACCGCTGAAGCGGGGACTCGTCCAGCGGGACCACATTGGTGCTCTCCCCAAGAACGTGCTCAGCGGCGAGGAGTAGGCCCCGCGCAGCTCCCTCCCGCATCGCTCGTGTGGCCAGGTCCGCGTTGAAGCGCAGCCGGTAGCTGGGCACACAGATCACCTCATTCGAGCTGAATTTCCAGGTGGTTGGGGGTGCCGAGTCGCTTGCCGTCACGCCGCTTGGCCTGGATCACGGTGGTCGTCCGGCCGTCCGGGAGGGTCACCCGCGACAGCGGCGGGGCCACCGTGGCGAGGCTGGCGTAGGCCGTCGACGTGGACGTGACTTGCTCACCCCCGGGCGTACGGACAGCGCGCGTTTGCTCGTCGAGCAGGCACGGGACCGCAGTCGACGCCCCGTAGAGGGACCCGGTGCTGGACTCGCCCACGTACGGCTCCACGGTGATCTCGTGGATCAGGTACCGGGGAGGGATGCGGCCCATCAGCAGCCGCCCGTGAAGACGATCCACCGCAGCTTGTCGCTCGGGATGTTCGCCAGCGCGCGGCTCAGGCCGGGCGCGTAGTAGTCCGGGCCGGACCGGTTCGCCCCGGCTCCGTACTGGAGCTGCACCGAGCCGATGACGACACCCTGGAGCGGTCCGGACACGTCCGTCTCGACGCCGACCTCGCCCCAGAACTCAACCTGTGCGCAGACTGCCTCAGCGAAGGCGGCCTGGACGACCGGGTCGGTCGGCATGCCGTCGTCGTCCATGTCGTACACCGCGGGCTGCAGGAAGTCCGAGTCGAGGAGCCGCGTTGCGCGCTCCAACAGCTCCACCGCGTCCAACGGCGGGGCCGCGTGCAGGAAGTTCGCGAGCTGGGTGGTCGTCGCGTACGAGCGAACGTCCGCCATGACCGCAGGTGCCGGCGCGACGGACACCACCTCGTGCTGTACGGAGGCACCGGTCCCAGTGACGGTCCACGACAGCCGCCAGATGCCGGCCAGTGTGTAACTGACGGGAGCTGTCCAGGTCGCCCCGCCGTCGGACCCCGTCACGACGGGCGTCACGACCGACCCGTCAGGACGCGTCACGACAAGGCTGGCGCCCGTCGTGACGCCCGCCGGATCCACAGTCAGACTCGCCGTGACGAGGTCTCCCACATCGGGCATCGTCAGCCTCCGCTCGTAGTGGTGGCCGCCAGACGCGGGCCGCTGCTGGACGTCGACAGCCCCGGACCGGACGTGCTCGGGGTGAGCACCGGACCAGACGTGCCGGGGTGCAGGTGGTCGGCCGGCTGCTGGCGTCGACCGACGAGAGCGAGCGCCTGGCCGTGCTCAATCGCCTGCGTGAGCCGCACCCTCGGGCCGATCAGAGCCTGGGATACCTCAGCCGCCTTACCGAGCGCGCAGGTCTTCGTCCCCAGCAGGGACTGCGCCGCATCGAGGCTGGCCCCCGTCGGTAGGCTTCGGGCCTTCCGGCGCCCGACGGGCAACGTGCCAGCCAGCTCGAGGGCACGCCCGAGAGCGAGCAGGGACTGCATGCCCAGCTGCTGCGCCTCCGTGACCTCCGCAACCGGAGTGAGGCCAAGCCGCTTCCCGCCGACGAGCGGTCGGGCCGTGCTGGTCTCTTCCGCAGGAGCGATGGCCCCGGGCACGAGCAGCCGCTGCGCCTCGGCGACCTCGACCGCGGCGACCAAGGGCGCGCGCTTGCCAGCGGCGAGGAGTTGGACCTCGCTCATCTCGCCTGCTGCGGCCAGTGCTTGTGTCTTGCGGCCCGTGACCGGCTGCGCGGCCTCAACCGTCAAGGCGGTGGTCGAGGCCTGCGTCTTGCGACCGATGACGGGCCGAGCCTCGTCCGTCTCCGAGGCCCGGCCGAGGACGGCTACGGAGCCGCCGACCAAGCCGAGCGCCTCGCATCCCTCAACAGCCGGCGGGAGTTGCCGGACCCTCGACTGGACGAGGGGGCGCGCTGTCCACGTCTCCTCAGCCGGTGTGAGGGCCCGGCTCCTACCGCCCGGGAGCGGCCGTGCGGTCGCGGTCTCGGCCACCACGGTGAGGCCGGCAACCTTTGCCCGGCCCAGAGGGCGAACTGCCCCGACCTCACCAGCCACGCCGAGAGTGGTGGCCTTCAACCGACCCAAAGGGCGAGCCGTGCTGCTCTCTTCGGCCTGCTGGAGGCCAGCCGCTCCGCCGATCGGCTGCGCCGCATTGGTCTCCACGGCCACACCCAGGGCTTGCCGCTTCGAGCGACTGACCGCGACAGCCGTGTCGGTCTCAACCGCCGACGCGAGCGCCCGGGCCTTCCGGCGGATCAGGCCCTGCCCAGCGTCGCCCTCACCGGATGCGTCAGCCGTACGCCGCTTCGACCGAGAGAGCGCCTGCCCGATGCTGGTCTCCACTGCCTGTGCGAGCGCGCGCGCCCTCGTACGGCCGGGAATCTGAGCGGTGGTCGTATCGCCGGCAGGGCCAAGGGCCAGCGCCTTGCGGCCGACGATGGCCTGCGCAGTGTCGGTCTCCGCCGCGACGCTGAGCGCCGCCGACTGCCCGGGCGCCGAGTTGAAGGAGTCGAACTCGGCGAAATCGTCGGTGCCGCCGTCGCGGTGCGAGATGAGCTGTACCTGGAGCGTCGTGTCCCCAACCCACCCCGGAGACGTGGCCGCGCGCCGATTGGTCCAACTCGCCCCGTCCGGCGACGTATCCCAGTAGAGCTGACCGCCGGTTTCCCTGATCCGCAGCCACGCGTGCGCGGTCGCGTCGTAGGTGATCGCGACCTGGCCCGGGTCGAAGTACCCGGTACGCACCGCCATGATGAGGTTGCCCGTGATCGCGGACACCTCGAAGATCGCGTCCGTGCCCAGAGTGATCGTCTGGACCAGAAGCTGTGCCCACGCCTCCGCAGTCGCGCCTCCGGCCGCAGGTGGCCACATGCGGACGTGGACCGACGACTCGCGCAGCCTGTACGCCTCAGCCGACGCGTAGGCGTTGTAGGCGGTGGTGCAGGCGACGCGGGCCCGGCCGCCGACCTCGCTGTACCCGCCCAGGTCGTAGCTGTCGGGCCACTTCGCCGGGTCGACGACGCCATCGTTGAAGTCGTCGGTGAGTGATCCGAACGGCACCCCGGCCAGGGCCGCGAGCGGGCGCGCGGCGTCCGTCTCCGAAGCAGTGCCGAGGGCCAGCGTCTTGCGGCGAGCCAGCGGCTGCGCGGCGTCCGTCTCGGATGCCAGCGCCTGAGTGCGGGACTTGCTCCTGGCGAGGGACTGCCCGCTGCCCGCCTCCGAGGCGGTGCCGAGCGCGGCGGTCGTGACGGGGATGGTCTCGACGAGCGCCCAGAGAGAGCTCACGCGCCGCGTCGTCGCCTGGCTGACGTTGGTGCGGTAGCCGATCTGCGCAGTGTCAAGAAGCGCCTGCGTCCACGCACCCCCAGCCTGCGGATCCGTGTAGCTGGTCAGCTGGTAGACGTACGGAGCCGCCGCCTTCTGGCTGGCCCACCCGTTCAGCGCGACACTGACCGATGCGGACTCCAGCACGGTGCCCGCAGCCTGGCTCTTGATCCGGTAAACGAGGGAGGCGGCCGTCGCCGCGTTCGATCCGATCCGGGCACCGACCTGGACCAGCGCGACGCGCTCCCCAGCGCCGATTCCCGAAGACGCTGACGAGTCCAGGTTGACGTCGTCGATCGTTGTCGTGCCCGTCGCCGCAGTCTCGTTGTAGCTGGTCGCGTCGTCGGGGGTGGTCTCGTTGAGGCGCGTGTAGTTGTTGCCCGCGCCAGCAGTCCCGCCCACTGCCGTGCCGAAGAGGTTGTTGTCGCCGGCCGCGTTGGGCTTCAGGTGGACGACGTTGCCCGGGCCCGGGAGCCCCGTCTGCGCGCTGCCGGTGGTGTCGTTGACGGCCACGTCGTCGATGTGGAAGTCGCCGGACACCGCAGTCTGCGCGCCGACCCTGACCCGGCTCCAGCCGTTAATGTTGGAGCACACCGTGCTGGAGAACTCGACGCCGTTCACGTAGCCCTTGAAGGCCCCGGTGACGGAGCCGGCCGTGCCTGCGGTGTCGGTGTAGTCCAGCTCGATGCAGTACCAGACACCGGTGGTCAAGGCTGCGGAAGCGGTGCCGATGTCGGCTGCGGTGAAGCCGTCCCGCAGGGTCAGCACGCCGGTCGTCTTGAGCCGGAGCAGCCCGGGAAAATAGCCGGACTGGCCGATGCCGTAGATGTTGCAGTCGGCGGACGGCAGTGTGGTGATCCGCAGGTAGAACCGGTGCAGGGTCCGCTTCACCGTGCCGCTGTCGATCTGCTGCTCGACATACTGCGTGGCCGCGCTGGGGTTGATCCGTAGGGAAGCAGCGCCGGCACGGTGGACGGTGGTCGAGATCGTCGGTGTCCCGGTGACCGAGAGGACCTCGACCCCGGCGGTGACCGACTGGAGCTCGAAGCCGCACGTCCACAGTCGTGCCATAGTCGGCCTCCCCGGGGATCAGGCTGCTGAGCTGGCCCGTGCGAAGTCCGTGATGGTCAGCGTGAAGTCGCTGCCATCCGGCGTCATGGTGACGTCGTGCTTCGTCAGCGGGATCAGGTCCGCATCTGTTCCGCCTGTGGTGTCCGGGTCATAGCAGATGACCACTGCGGAGATCGCGTTGCCGGTGGCTGCGGTCCAGGTGACGTCTGCGCAGTCGATGTTCACGCGGTCGTTGGTGTCGTCGACCGTCGCTGTGACCGAGGCCAGCGTCTTTCTGCCCATGGTGGTCTGCTCGTTGGACGCGCCTCCGAGGAGTGCGCCCAGGTCGTCGTAGTCACGCATCGTCGAGTCGCCGACGATGCCGCTCGTCTCGATCGGCACCATGATCAAGGCGTCGTTGGTGGCGGGCAGCCCAGCCAGGTAGGCCAGCCGCCCAAGGGCGATGTTGAAGACGATGTTCGCCATCGCGTCTCCCTTCAGGAACGCGAAAGGGAGGCCCGAAGGCCTCCCGTATCGCTGGACTGGTCGGCTATACGGACGCGCCGATGATGTGGATGTCGTAGGTCACCGGGGTTCCAGCGGCCGAGTTGGCGACCTTCAGCAGGTCCGCCGTGGTGGCCGTGACCGCGTACCCGATCGCGTCGGCCGCCCCCGTCCCGACCGCCACGAAGGCTCCCGGCCGCAGGGTCAGCGTGTGCGTCGCCCCGAGCAGCGTGATCCAGGGCGCCGAAGCTGCCGCGCCCACGACCACGTTGTTGGTGTTCCCCGCAGCCGCCGCGATGATCAGGCCCTTGATGCGGGCGAAGGTGACCGCCGCGCCGAACGCATCGAGGAGCACACCGGCCAGGTCGAGGTCCTCGGTAGCAGAGGCGGCGAGCGTGCGCCGGTCGGACCAGATACGGTCCGCCTTGCCCGCCCCCGTACCGCTGCCGAGGGTCATCCTGCGGGCCAGGATCTGTGATGCCCGCCCCGTACCGAGGTCGAGTGCTGATGTCAGCTCGCCGGAAGCCGAGACGGCTACGGTCGCACCTGATGTGAGAGGCATGTCCGATCCTCCTGATCAGGTCGCGATGACGAGCGGCACGGCCCGCTTGAAGGCGGGCGTGGCGATCGTCGCCGGGGCTGTGGCCGTGAGGCCGGATCCGGACGTCTGGGAGAGGTTGCCCTCGCCGGTCAGGAACGGCTTCGCGCCGACCGAGCCGACCAGCGTCGGCACCGTGGACGCGGCGATGGCGAGCGCCGCGTAGTAGATGCCCGACTTGGTGATCCGCTGCGCCGTCGCCAGCGCGAACGTCTTCGCCGTGTCGGCCGCCCAGGCCTCATTCGTCTTGTCCGCGGACTGCGCGAGCAGCGCGCCCGCCCCGTTGTACAGCGCGGCGATCTGGTTGGTGAGCGTGCCGCCCGCCGTACCCGCACTGATGAACGTGAGGTTGGTGATGAGGTCGCCGTCCTGGAGATACAGGGCGACGGAGCACATCACGCCGGTGGCGGCGGCCGGGATGTCGTCCAGGCCGACGCGCGGGAGGTTCGTCCGGTGGAAGACGGCCTCCGGGTCCGGGCGGCCAGCGGAGTTGAGCCAGCCGAACTCGTTGCGGGGGTTCCCCTTGAATGCGCCGAGGAGCGTCACTGCCCGGCTCCCTTCTGGTCATCCCCGGCCGGAGCCGCAGGCGCCTTCGCGGCGAGGATTTCCTCGCGCTTGCTGGTGATGCCGACTCGCGGCGTCTTCGCGGCGGCCTCCGCGTCCAGGACGCGGGTCGCCTCGTCGAGGTCGGCCTTGTCCAGGTAGGCCAGGACGTCCCCAGCCTTCTGCTTGGCTGGGTCGAACGTCTCGTCGTCGACCAGCGGCTGGCGCTGCGCCGAGGTGCCGGTGACCAGCTCCTGGACACGCTCCTCCTCGGTCTTCTCGTCGGCCGGGGCGACGCCGTAGCCGTGGCGCCGGAAGTACTCCAGCGCCGCACGCCCAGCCTTGTCGCCGTCGGTGACGTAGCCGGTGCCCTTCTGGAAGTACACGCCCACCGACTCGCCGGTGAAGGACCGTACGGGGGCCTCGATCTTGTACTTGGTCGTCACATTGCTCACCTGACCTTGACGTTGCGGATCACGCCGCACGCCTTCGTGTTGCGGAGGACTGCGGCGACAGGGCCCATTTCGACCTCGCCCGACTTGACCGCACCGGGCTGGGTGAAGTCGGGCAGGAAGGTCTCAACGAGTGGGGTGCCGGCCATCGCGGCGCCGTGGAAAGCGTCCAGGCCGAGGCTCACGGCGTAGATGTCGGTGAGGCCGGTGATGACGCCGCCCGCGCCTCCGCCATCGACGTCGGCAGACCGGATCGGGATGATCGGGCCGGAGTCGTCGGCGCGGTCACCGAGGTCGACCAGGACCCAGTTGCCGTACCGCTCGATCAGCTGGCCGAGGGCATTCTTCTCCTCGGTGAACTGGCTCGCGCGGCGGGCGAGGGACTTGATCCGGGCGATCGACTTCGTGTTGCCGAGGATCGCCTTTACGCCAGCCGGGATGGAGCCGTCGGCGTTGGTGTCGCCGGACCCGGTCTGCGAGCCCATGATCCTCGACAGGAAGTCGTCGAAGGCGTCGAAGGCCGACATGGCCAGGTCCTCGGTGACGATGGTCTGAGGAGACCAGTCGAGGTAGCCGGTGGTCACGCCCTCCGAGAGGGGGACGTACTCCGTGCTCTGGCCGACCAGAGCCTTGTCCAGGCCGTCGAAACCCGCGTCGTCGACCGCGGTGTCCCCGTTGATCAGTTCCTGCTGGAAGCGCGTCCGAACGGACGTGAGCTTCTGCGCCATCTGGAACATGATCTCGTTGGTCGCGGCGGAACCGAGCCGCGCGAGCTTGCGGTCCACGCTGAAGCTGCCGCCCAGCGGGTGAAGCTCCACGGTCTTCCGCTCGCGGGTCGCCTGGCTCGGGACGTACTCCTCGTTGAAACGGCGGAACGCGGCCTTCGACGGGGCCAGGAGCCTGGTGTAGCCGTAGGTGAGAGAGCCGCCGCCCGTGCCCGGGGTGACGGTGTCGTCCCAGACGAAGTTGTTCAGCAGCCACGAGTTGCGGCGGAGGTTGTCGATGACGGCGTAGTCGATGTCCGCCGCCGTGTTGAGCTGCGCCTGAGCGAGCGTCACGGGCATGGGTTACTCCCTGATGATCAGGTCTGGTAGTGGTTCGAGATCGCCCCGGAGAGCGATCCGGAGCGCTTCGCACCGCGCTCCCCGGTGCCTGCCGAGAAGTCGCCGCCGGACTGGCCGGCTCTTTGCACGGCGTACTCGGGGTGCGCCTCCAGCTCGGCCTTGATGGCCTCGTCGAGGTTCGCGCCGAACGTCTTGTCGCTGGGGTCAAGGGCCTTGATCCGAGCGCGGAAGGTGAGGCTGTTGAGGAGGGCCGCTGGCTTGGCGCCCTGGGTGCTGGCCCGGTCACGGACCGCGCCCTCCACCTTCAGCTCGCGCAGCTCGGCGTCCCGCTTGTCGATCTCGGCCTGGGCCTCGGAGGCTGCGGCCGTGCGGCCAGCCTTCTCCGCCGCCGCGACGGCCTTTTCCTGCTCGGACAGCTGGGCAGCCTTGAGCTTTTCCAGCTCCTCAGTGGCCGTGCTGTTGTCCTTGGCGCGCTTCTCCCACTTGCGGGCCTCGGCCTTCCAGTCGGGCTCGCTGCCCGCCCCGGAACCGGCCTGGCCTTCTGCTCCGCTCTGCTGACTGGAGCCCTGGCCTTGGGTGCCGCCAGCCGCGCCGCCGTCACCGGTGCCGCCCTGGCCGCCTTCACCACCCTCGTTACCGGCGCCGGACTGCCCGCTGGATCCGGATCCGCCGCCGTCCCCTGCGCCGCCATCCGCGTAGAGGACCGGCGAGAAAGGGGCGTGACCGTACGGGTGGATCCAACCGGCCCCAGAGAGGCCTGTGGTGAGGTGCGGAAGCGTCTTCTTGGACATGCGTGTTCTCCCGTTTCGGGTTTCCCGGGCGCCGTGCGGCGGCCGGAAGTCTGTGTCAGCGGACCGCAGTGCGAGCTGGGGTGGCGGGCCGGTCGACGGTGGCCAGCTGCGCAGGCCTGTCGATCTGCTCGCGGTGGCTCTTGCGGGGCAGTCCGGTCTCGGCAACCAGCTCGCGGATCCGCTTCTGGTACTCGCGGACGCCAGCGTTCGCTCGTGCGCGCGCTTTGTCGTCGATCGCAGCCGCAGCCTTGCGCTTCCAGGTTCGGACCTGTCGCTCGTAGTACCGCTGGCGCTGCGTCTGCTCGTACGTCGCCCTGCTCGGCGGCTTAGGCCGCGGTCGGGTCACGCCAGGCAGGTAGATCGACACGTTGTGCCGGCAGTTCGGATGGAGGAGGCCCTGCGCCCGGGCCTCCTCGAGGGAGCCCGCCACCCGGACGGTGACCATCTGGTTGTCCTCGGTGGCGTGCTCCATCTCCACCTCGTCCGCGCCGCTCGTGCCCTCGCGCCGCAGCACCTTCCCCTCCCAGGGGCGGCAGCGCTCGCACTCCTCCGGCGAGTCCGAGATGATGACCAACTCGACCCCGGCGGCACCCAGACGGTCGGTGTGAGCCTCCACAGCCGCGCGTCCCACCGCGCTGCGGGTGGCCATCTCGACGTACGAGGTCAGGTTCCAGGCCCGGCCGGACCGGTCGACGAAGCCCGTCACGCCTCGCTGTGCGAACTCCTGGAGAGCACGGCCAGCGGCCTCACGGCGGGTCGTGGCCCCAAGGAGCGGAGCCGAGGACGCCTCCGCGACGACTTGCCGGTAGACGTCCAGTCCCGTCCGCAGGATCCGCAGGTGCGTTGCTTCTGTCTCCTGCGCCAGAGCCGCCGCGAGCCGGTCGACGGCTGGCGCGGAGGGCAGAGCCCGGGCAGCGGCCAGAGCGGGCCCAGTGGCGACCGCGCCCAGCTCGACGACCGCCGCCTGCTGTCCCCGGTCATACGCCTCTGCGACGGCCTGGTGGATCGCGCCGCTGGCATCAGCCTGGAGAGCCGCAATGATCTCGTTGATCGCCGACTGAAGGTTGCCGAGCGCTGCCAGCTTCAACTGCACCCACAACGGGCTGTCGATGCCCTCCGCCAGCGCCGTGGTGACCTTCTCAACGAGCGCGAGTTCGGCCTGCTCGTACAGTGTCGAGACTGCGGCGGCGAGATCCTCAGCCATATCGGGGCTGACCGGCATCGGGCACCCCCTGGACTACGCCTCGATGTCCGCCGCAGCCTCGCCGTCGCCGGTCTCGTCACCGAAGACGGGGCGGTCCGCGCCCAGGGCCACGGGGTCTTCGACCAGGCGCCCGCTCTCCTTGAGGATGCGGGTGACCTCGGCCTTCTGATCCCGTGCATCCCAGTCCGGGTGCAGCAGCGCGACCATGGTCTGCACGGACGCCGCCTCGGCCTGCTTCATCAAGGCCGCGGTCTCAGCGAGGGTCTTGATGTCCTCCTGGATCGAGTCCTGGAAGACGACCTCCGGCCTCTCGACCTCGACGCCCTTGACCCCCGGGAACATCCCGGACGCCTCCAGCATGAGGATCGTCTCGGCGCTCCCGGCGATCCCGACGGCGGAGGCTTCAGATTTCCGACCACGGGTCGACATCGAACGGGCAGTGCGCGCCTTGATCTCGGTAGCGGTGACGGCCGAGCCAGACGAGTCGTCACCGAAGGTGTTCCCCGAGTAGCCGGCGTTGCGGATGACCCTCTGCATCAGGTCCCCGGCGGATGACAGATGCTCCTGATAGCGAATCACGAACTGATTCAGCGTGATCTGCTGGTCTGCGGTCGGCGGGACGTTCATCTGGGCGTAGACCTCGCGGTCCTCCCACGTCGCGCCGCTCCCAGGCCCGTTGTTGAGGAGGTACCCCTGAGGAACGATGATTCGCGAGCGAGCGAGGCGGATGTCCCGCATCAGGCTCGTGTAGATCTCGTCGATCGAGCCGAGCATCCCCTCAGCGCCCTGGTAGTCCGAGGCGCCGAGGCCGGCCGCGCCGGGGAGGTCCCGCCAGTCGGCCGCCACCATGCTGTTCGGGATGTACTCGGCCGCGAGCTTCTTCCCGATCGGCAGCGCGCGGAAGGGCTGGAGCCGCTCGGTCTGTGGGAACGCCTTGAGGTCGATCTTCTTTCCGAGGACCCGGTCGGTGCCCTCGTAGACGCCGTGGAAGACGACTCCGGGCTCGTGCCGCTCGAGGTGGCGGACAACCTTCTGCCCGTCGACCGCAAGGACCGTCCAGAACGTGACTGCCATGAGCTTGTCGCCGTAAGCGAACTCCGGTGCGGCGCCATCTGCATCCACCCGGGAGACCCACGGACGGTCGCTGATCCGGTCGTCCCAAACGACTCGCAGGTACGCCCCACCAAGAGCCGCAGCGGTCTCGCCAGCACCGATCAGCGTGCGCTTCATCCCGGCGTCCATCAGCGCTTCCAGGCGCTTCTGTGTCTCCTTGTTGGACGCTTTAAGGACCGGCGGCTCCGAGTAGAGCAGGTCAGCGCTTGTGCGGGCGATGTCCTTCGCAAGCGGCATATGGAGGTGCGAGCGCTTCTCCCCAAGAGGAGTGGGCTCGCCCCAGAAGAACCGGGACACCTTGCCGACTAGACCGCCCCGGTACTGCGATGGCCGGTTGGCTGGCGGGCCGTACCGGGCGTTGTCGCGGTGCCGGTTGAGGTACCGGTACGACAGGCGCTCCGGGGACGCGGAGAACCAAGCGGACCAGTCCTCCATGTCGCTCATGACCGCAGGGTCGATCGGCGGCCACGGGATGGACTTCTCAGGGAGCGGCACCGGGGACTCCCTTCCTGCACGCGCGCCACCGGGCCCATACTCGGGCGCGCTTGGTCACTCTCACCTTGACGTTCATCACGATTGCCCCGTCACAGATGCCTGTCGGGCCCGTCATGACGGCCTTGACGCCCGTCCAGCGGGGGAAGCCCGGGACCGGGCCGAGGCGGACCGTCACGCTGCTACCTCCAGGTTTGCTCGGACGAGGTGGCGCCACTCGTGCGCGGTGGAGTGCAGGCCGTACCTCAGGGCGTCCACCGAGTGGTCGTCGACCTTCATGGGGGCGTCCTCGCCGGCCTTCGCGGCCTTCTCGTCCCAGGCGTACGACGGCAGCTCGGCGAGCAGGCCAGCACAGGATCGGTGGACGTACAGCAGGTCGGAGCCGAGCGCCACGCTTACGCTGCGGATGCCGTCCTTGACCTCGTTGTTGGCCCTCGCCACGCCCTGCACGCCGTCTGACCAGAGCTGCGTCATGAAGCTCGCGGCGCTCGGGTCAACGAAGATCCACTGTGGCTGTACGCCTTGCTGCCCCCGGTGCCGGAACTCGGCCAGCCACTTCCGTACGGCCACGCTGTACTGGGCGTCCGTCAGTTGGCGGCGCTCGACGCGGGAGTCGTGCCGGTACTCGGAGGCGACGTACAACCGGTCGTCCGTCCCCACGCCCAGGAGGACCGCGGAGAAGGGGTTGATCGTGCCGTAGTCCAGCCCCACGCACATCCAGTGCCGGATGTCCGGGATCATGTCGACGACGTGCTTGGCCTCGTCGAACATGTCGTAGACGACGCCCTCGGCCAGGCACCATTCGCCGAGGACGAACCGCCGGTAGAAGAGTCCCTGGTATTCGATCTTGAGGTTGGCGACGTAGGCCGGCGGCAGGTACGGGTTGTCGTGGAGGCTGAAGGAGAACCGGTGGAGGTCGAGAGCCTTCGAGTCCTCCGACACCACCTCGGAACCGTCGCGCTGGATGTGCAGGCGCGCGCGGTCGAGGAACTTCTTCTTCAACCAGTGGTTCGGGCCCTCGGGGTTCGTGGTCCCGAACCACTGCGCGCCCTCGACGCTGAGGCGGGTGCCGAGCATCGAGAAGAAGGACTCGGGGAAGGTCGTGACCTCGTCCATGTAGGCGCCCGCGAGCGTGAGGCCCTTGATCTTGTCGGCGGCCCGTTCGTCGTTCGCGCCGGCCACGTAGATGGTGCGGCCGAAGATGACGACCTCACCGACACCGGCCTTGTACTTGCAGCGCTTTCCACCGACCATCTGCACGATGACGTCGATGATGTTGCGCTTCAGGGTGCGCTCGGTCTTGCCGACCATGAGGAGCGCGCCCGGGGGGCCGGTACGGATGTAGCGCAGCCACACCATGATCGAGCTGATCGTCTTCGAGGAGCGGACGGCGCCTTCCCACAGATTTCCGCGGGCGGTGGCGAGCTGGGTGGAGCGGAGCTGCTTGCCCACGAGGGCGTCGTACATGCTCGCCCCCTCAGGTGCCGCCCATCATCCCCTTCAGCCAGGCGTCGACGGCGGCCAGGCCCTCGGTGTCCTGCTCCGGCGGTGCGAGCTTCAGCGACCGGTCCACGGCGGTGGCCACGACGCCGAGGAGCGCCCGCTTGTCGGATGGAGTCGGCTCGGGAGCGTCGTACGTGTCGAAGTCGTGGTCCTTGCCGCCCCAGTCGAAGTAGGTGTGTGGGGCGTTGACCTTCTCCAGCTCGCGTTCGGCGACGTCCTGGAGGCGTTGGGCGAGGGCTGCGCGGCGGTCGGCGAGGTCGGCTTTCCGGATCTCGGTGGCTTGCTGGACTTCGGCGGCCCGGGAGAAGGAGAGGCCGAGGCTCTTGGCGATGGTGCTGATGGTGCGGCCGCCGCGTCCGAGGATTTCGGCGATCTCGTTGCGGCCCTTGCCCTCGGCGTGGAGTTGGCGGACGCGTTCGCGTTCTTCGTCGGTGACCGGCTTGGCGGTGCCCATGGGCGGTCACCCCCTGGACATGGCGGAGGCCCGCGCGGTGGCGGGCCTCCTGGTGCGCTCGAGGGCGCTGGTGATTTTTTAGGAGTATGTGTGTCCGGGCACGCCGGACTTGCGCCCAGGATGGATCACGGTGTCCCGGAATGCAACTACGTCACGCGCGGTCAGACCTTGCAGAAGCCGGACTTTTTCAGCGCCGCGTTGAGCTTCGCGCCCTGCGCCTCGGTCGTGGTCACGTCCTTGTACGTGAAGCGCTGCGACGCCAGCCAGTCCAGCTTGCCCGCCCCGCCGGTGAGCGCGGAGCACTGGTTGCGCGCGGCGTCGACCGCCTTGTCCTCGTACTTCACGACGTTTGGCGCGACGGCGGCGAGGGTGTCGAGGAGGGCCTGGCGGTCGGCGCCGGTCGGCTCCTTCGGGATGCCGGCCGCAGCGAGGGCCTCGTCCTTCTGCTCCTGGGTGATCGCCTTCTTGGTCGCCGTCGTGGCGGGCTTCGAGTCCGTCTTGTCGCTGCTCGTGGTGCTGGAACACGCAGTGAGCGCGCACGCGAGCGCGGCGATGGTGACGGCGGTGGTGCGGATACGCATGGTTCCCCCTGGACACGGTTGCTGAGGGGGCATCATCGCGGCCACTGCGGGGCTGCTGTGTGGTTGTGTCCGTTCTGTGACGCTGCGTTCGCCCGTGACGGCCGTCAGAGCCGTCATGACGGATCGGGGAATCACCCGAAATTGGGCCCCCGATTGTGGACCTCTTCGCTGGACGTGGCGGTTTGACGATCAGCCATACTCCTCTGACCTGCGGTGACTTGACATTTGGTCTTGGGTGTCAGCGGTACCGGTATGCTTTAAGGCGGACCGAGCTACTCCTCGTATTTAAGTCTGAGGGGGACTCCTGTGCCCGGCTCGCAACTGGCGGGTCGGCGAGGAGGAGGGAGGTCAGCGACGATGTGTACCGAGCCCGAAAAGAGCCGTCGGTGGACAGATCATCAGAGATGGTCGTTCGCCGTCGCCGCGATCGGACTGTTCGTGAGCGTCATCGCCTGCGGGGCGCAGTTCTACCTGGCCAGGTGAGGCTGGGAGGGGTCACGGTCGGGATCGGCACGCTGGACACACAGCGAGCCCGGTCTCTAGAAAAGCGACCGGGCTCCTGAACTGCGTAGGAGGGCCTGGCTCTGGCGGCAACCAGGGCCGGTCCTCCGCCCGCGCGGTTAACTTGACCGCGTCGGTTAAATCAAATGATAGCTCTACTCCTCGTAAGTTCTCGACTCATGATTTGAGAACTTGATCGCGGGCATGGTCGAACGAACTTTGCTCAGCCCTGTTGAAGTTGGGCGACTCGTACTTCAAACGTCTTGGTCACGGACGACTGCTAGCCGTTTGACGTCAGTCACCATCGTCGCTGATCGCGGCCTCGACCATCTTGATCTTTCCGCTGGTCGACAGGTCTGCGCGGATGTTCCGGTCGCCGGGGACGCCGGCCTTTCGCGCGTCCTCGACGAAGGCCGCGAGCTCGTCCAGCGTCATGTTCTTGTCTTCCCCGGAGGCCCGGATGCAGGTCGGCATAGCCCATGGTGACGCACGGGGCCCCGTCTCGGGAGGGAATCTCCGCGACGGGGCCCAGGGTGGAGAGGGTCAGTGGCCGCAGTCCTTGGTCCACCAGCCACAGGTGGCGCAGTAGTCGTAGGCGGCGGCGAGGAAGCGGCAGATCATCGGCCACTCACCTGCCCGTTGCCGGAGTGGCCGAAGGGCCGCCTCTTGATCTTGTGGATCGTCAAGCCGGTGTCCGTGCGATCTACACGCAACCCCTCTTCCGACCCCTCCCCGGCGCCGCTGTTGCCGTTGCTGTTGCCGCTTGACCTGCAACAACAACCGCCCCCATGAGGGTCCGCGACGGGGGAGGGCACGGGCGGGATGGACTCAGCACGTACAGCCGGCCCATTCCCCTCCCGCGTACGGCTGGCCTTCCAAGGGATGCCCTCGGCCTCCAGGAGAGCCTTGACAGCCTTCGTGTCGGGGAGTCCCAAGTCGTCGCGTAGAACGGTGAGGAGGACACCTTTGTCGTCCCTGACGAGACGCCGCAGCGCCTCCAGGACGTCCGGCTGCTCAGCCTCTCCGTCGCCTCCGGCGGCCTCGCTGCGCCCCTCGCGCCAGGCCTGGACCTTATGCCAGCCCAGTGTGCCGAGGATCCCGACGACGACGTACGCGATCCAAGGGAAGACGACGACCACACGCCATGCGATCAGCATGCCGACCACGATCAGGGCCACGAGGGGGCCGCGACCGATCGGCTCATCGCGCTCCCCCTCCTCCGCCTCGGTCTGCTCCTCGAGGAGCTCGTCATCCTCCGGGCGGCGCTTCACAGGATCCCTGCCACGTAGTCGCCGACCCACGACACCGTCGGCGCGACGATGAAACCCACGATCCCGGCGACGTTCGACGCCAGACCCAGGCTGATCCCAGCGAAGATCTGCCGGACGTAGTCCCAGCGGAAGCCGCGCCTGGTGCAGACCGCGATGGTGACGACGGTGATGATGATGACCGCGGCGTGTCCGCCGGGGGTGAGTGCGAGCTGACTGGACCTCGTCACGTTCGGAGTCGATGCGCCGAGGCCGTAGATGAGGACGACGCGGCCGACCTGGTTCGTGCCCCACAGGGACCAGTCGGCGATGGCACCGATGATCCCGCCGACGGACAGGACCAGGAGCGCTCCGTACGCCAGGCACAGGATCTGGGGGAGCAGGGCCTGGAGGGCTTTCAGGGTGAGCCGCTTTTTGTGGCTCGTCCACCAGCGGGTGAAGTCCCAGGCGAATAGGGAGAGTCCGGTGGTGACGCCGCCGAGGGAGACGAGTCCGTAGGTGGCGATGTCGAGTGGGGGCATCGGGATGTCGTACGGCATGGGTCCTCAGTGGAGGATGGCGACGGCGAGCGCCGCGATGGTGAGGATGAGCGCGACGGTCCCGGAGATCTTGGGGACGTCGGGGAGGGCCAGGAGGGCCAGACCGGCGAGCGCGAGGAGCGCGCACGCAGCACAGAGCACGCCGAATACGACGGCCATGGCAAGTAGCGGCTACGCGCCGATGGCTACGGGCGCGGGCGGGAGCTGGGCGAGGTGTGGCTCGCGCGATTCCACCTCGGCTCGGAGCTGGCCCCGGATGGATCCGTCGGACGGGGCCTCGAACCCTGCGGAAACGAGGGCGAGCCTGATCGTCTTGGTGCCTGGGCGGGTTGGCGGCACGGTGTCGTACAGCGAACGGATCACGGCGCAGCGCGGGTCGTTGTATGCGATCGGTGCGGGTGCCTGCAGCGCGGGTGTGGGGGCCGGGCGGGGCACGATCGGCAGCGGGCGCACGTCGACGGGGATAGCCGGCGGGTGCGGTACGGCCGAGGGCGAGGGTGCCTCGGTGGGCGCGGGAGGGATGACGGGGGCCGTCACGGGCTGCTGCTCCGGCTCCTGGTCGTCGGTGACGGGCGTCATCTCAGCGTCGTCGACCGTGACGAGGAGTCGGTAGAGCTGGTTCATGAGGGCGCCGAACGCCAAGAGTGAGGCGACGGGCGGGACGGCCGCGACCACGTAGTCCAGCGCCTGGGCTCCTTCGCCGACGCCCGCGATGTTCAGGGCGATTGATCCGCCGGCGCCGAAGACGACTAGGCAGATTGCCCACCAGTCGAGGCGGCGGGCGAGGGCGGCGCGGAGGATGAGGACTTCGCCGGCGGCGTAGAAGAGATCGAGGGTGGCGGGCCAGGCCCAGGCGCGGATGGGGTCGCTGGCGAATCCGTGGCGGGCGCCGACGTCGTGGAGGTGCTCGTAGGAGAGCCAGAGGGAGACGCCGGTGAGGAGGAAGATCAGGATTGCTGCGGTGACCGCGAGGGCCGTGACAGCGCGTGGGTGGATGGTGCTGGGGCGGGTGCGCGCACTAGGGTGCAGCTCAGCCATAGGAGGTCACTCTCCGTTGGTCAGAGCCCCGGCGGGAGAGTTCGAGTCTCCGTGCTGGGGCTCGCTTCGTTGGAGGTGACGCCCTACGGGGGGCATCTGCCAGGTATGAAGATAGCGCGGTCTGTGATGTTACGCCACAGCCCTCTCGGTGATTTTGGCAAGCTCATCGGCGGCGATGGTCTCGAATTTGTACGCAGCTTCGATGGCCGCGAGACGATTCTTCAAAGCCGCAGCAACTGCGCCCTCAAAAGGTTCACTCTTCTGGAGAGCCGTCTGGAGCTTCGTAATTGAAAGCCGGTACTGCGCTGTTGAGTTCGTGGCATTCGAAGCAGCAAGTCTGATCGGTGGCGGGCCTTCGACACTGACCAGCGCTTGGTGTGCCGACAACGCTCCGTAGGGGGTATCCGCTTCGAGAAGCTTCTCCATTGAGCTCTCGATCAGCTCTCGTCGGTGGGCCTGGTCTATTTGTCTGCAGGCGCGAGCTGTGTATTCGGATTCTTGTAGCGCATCATTCGCCTTAGAAAGTGCTTCCGCTAGATTTGCGTAGGCACCTCTTCGCGTTTCGCGGACGATTCTTTCGTGCTCGGCCCGTACTTCAAGGCGAGCCTGTGCGAGACCGTAGAAGCCAGCAATGGCAGCGGTCGCCGTTGCCCCTGCTGCCCCGGCAATAGCGCCAAGGATGCCTGCGATTCCTGCGTCCATGATTACGAGTGTTACTGCCTTCCTCCCTCTCCGCCAGTCAGCGCATTTGGATGCCTGACCTGCGAAAGTCCCTATCGTGCGGCCATTGTCGAATGACCGGTCAGGGTGCGGGTGCGTACTGCCCGGATGATCCTGAGGGCATGGCCGGAACGATTCGTGTGGTCGTGCATCCGCCGTCGCTGACGGGCGGTCGGCGAGTGCGTGTGGATGGCGAGATTCTGGGCCTGGCTTACGGTCTGGTCGACGTCGCCGAGTTCCTTAGGCGGGCTGGCCTGGAGATCGACCCGGCCGATGTGCCGGAGGTGCCGTGGATCGAGTGGCGTGGTGGTGGCCCGGATCAGTGGGCCCCGTAGTCGAACGGCTGATCTATCCACAAGGGCTCACATGCCGTCTGAACTGGCCTTACGGGACCATCCCTGTGGATCACAAAGGACGTTATCCACAGGCTCGCACGCGGATCGCGTGACCGTCGTACGGTGCTGCCTCCGTTGATCACGAGCACGGGGGTGCGCGGTGTCGTACAGGGTGGAGCTGTGGCTCCGGGTCGAGGAGACGTTGGCTGGTCTCCCGGAGGAGGGCTGCCGCGAGGTGATGGAGCTGATCGCGGCGGCCCTGGTCGCGCGGGAAGCGTGGCCGGCGCCCGGCGGGTGGGAGATCGCCGAGCGTTTCGGGCCCCGGTCGTGGATCGCGTTCAGCGCGGCCTTGGACGGGATCGACATCGTGGGTGTCGGCTGGGTGGGATGACGCCCGTCACGCTCCGTCAGGCCGCAGAAGTGCCGGTCCATGTCCGGCCGCAGCCGCGGCATCGTACGGCGGGGTCCTGGCCGTCGCCGCCTTCGATGCGCAGGACTCCTCGGCAGTGCGGGCACGGCCGCTCGAGGACTTGAGTACGGCGGGTCATCTCCAGGGCCTGATCGATCTGGGCGGCGGCCCATCGGGCGGCCGTGGCGATGGCGTCCAGGTGGAGCGGGGTGAGCTTGGTGAAGGGCCCGGGCGCCCCGTCATGACGGGCAAGTAGCCATGCTGCGGCGAAGGGCGCTGTCCTCCGCCGGGGGTCGGTGAAGGACCAGCGGCGGGCGTCGACCTCGTCCTTGAGGACCAGGGTGCGCAGGGCGAGGGCGATGTCGTCTCCGGGACCGGCGCACCGCGGCTTACTGGACGCGGCCGGTCGTTGGACGTGGTCGGCGATGACGTCGGCGCCGTCGACCAGGCGGCGATCGATGGCGGTCATGGTGTCGAGGATGGCGATGCGGAGGGGTGCGGCGGTGGCGCCGATCTGGTCGGGGGAGCGCTCGAGGGCGCGGAGTTCGCGGGCGTCGTCGTCGGCGCGGAGGTGCTCGTGGAGGCGGGCGATGCCCATGACGGGGGGCCAGGTGTCGGCCCGGTTGGTCCCGAGGGCTTGCTGGAGGTCGGTCCAGTGGTTGATGACGTGGTGGAGGTGGTTGGCGGTGGTCATCGTGACTCCTGGGGTTCTCGGGTTACGGTGATCACTGCCGGGGGCGCGCTGGTCTGGCGAGACGTGAAGCGCGCCCCTTCCGCATGCTCAGCGGGCGAGGTCGGTGAGGGCCTGGTCCCAGTCGGTGAAGCGAACGGCCCGGTCGTCGAGGTACGCGGTGGCGGGCAGCTTCCGGTTGGTGACGAGGATGCGGCTCCGGTCGTTCCAGAACTCGCAGACGACCTCGCCGGGCGGCTCCCACGTGACGCTGAACTCGCCGCGCTCAAAGAGCCAGTCGGCGACCTGCTCGGTGTTGCGGCTGGTGAAGATGAATACGGCGTCCTGGGCCATGAGTTGGCGCAGGCCGTCGAGGGCGCCGGGCATGGGCGGGTCGTAGATCGTACCGTCCGTCCACCCGCGGCTGTACTGATGGATCACGCCGTCGAAGTCCACAGCGATCGTCATGATCGGCGTCCTTTCGCGATCTCGCAGCGTCCGGTCTCGGTGTGCATCTCCGAGCACTCCGGCCCGCACGTCTGCTGCTCGGCATCGTCTCCAAGGACGGCCGTACGGAGTTCGACGAGGCGCCTGTCCCACCAGCGAGAGACCGAGACGCCGAGGGGTGGCGGCCCGGCTTTCACCCACTGCTCGTACAGGGCGGTCACGCGTTGCACGTCCGCCCCGCCACTACGAGCAAGTCCGGCGGTGACGCCCGTCATGACGGGGGTACCGGCAGCCTGCATCGCGTCGGCCGGGCTGGACACGCCGTCGAGGGCCTGGAGGGTATCGAGGGCCTGGTGCCGCGCGTCGACCCGCACGGAGTGCTCGATGGTCATCTCGCTGAGGCGGCGCACGCGGGCGATGGCGGCCTGGGCCTGCTCCAGCTCGGGCACGAGCGTCTTGACGTGCCGAAGGTTCCCGGCCGCGACGGCGCGAGCGGTGTCGCCCTCGCGCATCTCGGCCTCGACCTGGTTCCGGAGCAGCTCGGCCGCGCTCGCGCCGATGATGCCGCGACGGCCGATGCGGTCCAGCTGCTTGTGGATGTTGGCACGGGCCGCAGTACGACGTTCTGCAGCCGGCCCTTCCTCGCCGATGGTCCGGTCAGTGCGCTCATCGCGGAGCCGATCCGTACGTGTGAGGATCCGGACTTCGGCGAGCAGCTCGGCCCACCAGTCCGACCACGACTTCCGGCCCTGGTGCTCGACGCCGTTGAGGGACCAGCCGAGGGCCTGGTGGAGGTCCAGCGCCATCCAGCCCTGCACGCCCCAGCTCTCCTCCTCGGGGGAGAGCTGGTGGTCGGTGTCGGCCGCTGGCTGCTGGGGCGGGAGTTGGCCGTCGAGGTACGCCTGCCCAATCGTGGCCGACAGGCGCTGCACCATCGCCTCCATGGAGCCCTCGGCCGTACCGCCGTCGATAACCTCCACGGCGGCGGCGAGGCCGGAGAGCATGCCGGAGAAGAACATCTGGGCGGGCATGGGCGAGTTCCCGGTCTGGTGCTTGGCCTCGTCGATGAGGGCCTTGATGTGGACGCGGGCTCGGTCGGCCGTGGTCCGGGCGGGCGGGATTCGGCTCACGTGCTGCTCCAGGGCTCGGTGGCGAGGTCGGCGGTGAGGCGGTGGAATTCGTCCGTACACCGCCGGTCGTGTGCCGCGCCCCCGCTGTGATGAGCGAGCGCGCAGCACGGATTCAACGGAGCAGGCTGCTCCCCGAGTACGTACGCCTCCTCCCACGCCTCCTCGGCGAGCGTCCGGTGGTGCGCGCGGTAGTAGGAGCGGGCGAACCAGGCGAGCACGGCAGTGACGTACAAGGTGGCGAGGGCGGCGTACGGGAGGGTGAGGGCGAGGTAGGCGGTGGTGGCCGCCGTACCGCTCGCGCCCAAGCTGAGGGCGCGGGCTGTACGGCGGTGGGCGCTCATCGGCGAACTCCACGGAGGGCACGCGCGAGCATGCGGGCGCCGGGCGGGGGGCCTTGGTCGTGGTGGGCGCAGAGGAGTGCGGCGACCACGATGACGCAGGCCAGGTAGGCGATGACGCCCGTCATGACGGGGTGCCCGGGTCGTGCTGGCGGGCCTCGGCCGCGAGCCATTCCGGCCAGCCTGCGGGGTCGCCGGTGAAGTGCCGGCCCACGGCTTCCGCGTGGACGCGGGCCCCTTCGTGCATCCACCACCCCTTGACGTAGGCGTGGATGCGGCCGAGCTGGCTCTCTGCCGTGGACTGGTAGGTGAGTGTGATCTCGGTGGGGGCGATGGTGCGGGTCTCGTTGTACTCGTCCGGCACCTCCGGGGTGCCCCTCACGATGTAGCGGATGGAGCGGGAGATCGGGACGCGGTCGATGCTGTCGGCGGGAGCCTCGGGCTTGGTCAGCCGCTCGTCGAAGTCGTTGGGCCGGGCCAGGCGGCGCAGGACGTTGGATGCGTCGATGGTCCCAAGGTCCCAGGCGTGTTCGAAGCTGACGAAGTCCGTTTCGCCACGGCGGAGTTGGGTGAAGTCGAGTGTGAGCGCGGCGTCGGCTCCTTCGAGGAGTGCGTCGCTGCGGATCTTGGCGCGCTTCTGGGCCTCGAGCTCGCGGACCTTCTGCTCGAGTGGTGCGAGGGCGGCGCGGGCCTGGGCGGTCGAGGCCTCCTCGTCGGGGAGGTTGTCAGCCACGTGGGCGAGCAGGGCGTCGAGTGCCTTGGGCCGGTCGTCCATGGACATGTGTTTCTCCTGTGCTCGGGTGGCGAGGTATGCGCGGAACTCGTCGACGGCCTCGCGGTCGCCGGGGCTCATCTGGAAGTGCGGGTTGTTGCCGCAGGGTGGGCCGGACATGGTGCTCCTGGGTGGTGGGATGGGAGGGTGCCGGCCGCCCGCACTGCTCGCGGGCGGCCGGGCAGGGTCAGGTGGGCTGGCAGGCGGGGCAGAGGTCGACCACGCGCCTCGCACGACGGCGGCGGGTCCACCCGAGGGCGCGTCCGTCGGCGCGAACCTCCGAAGCGGTCAGAGAGAAGACCTTTTGGGGAATCGCGGCGCTGGCCGGGCAGTCCGTCTGCTCGTCTGGGCCGTCGCAGGCCACCTCGACACCGAGCGGGTGGGCGGTCATCAGATGTGCCGGAAGGTGATCTCGGCCAGCTCGGTGCGCGCGTCGGCGACCGTCGTACGGCCGTTGGCGAGGTCGGCGATGAGGCCGACGGCGTGGTACTCGCCCTCGTTAGTGGCGTCCGTGAGGCGTCCGGCGATCTCGGAGATCAGCTCGAAGACGTCGCCGTCGGAGTCGCTGTCCTCCTCGTCGTCCTCGTCCAGGTCGACGTCCCCCTCGTCCTCGTATCCGGCGATCGTCCAGCGCTCGGTGGCCGGGTCCCAGACGACGGACCAGGCGTTGAGGTCGGTGAGGGTGCCGTCCAGGTCGATGGAGACGGGCATGCCTGCGTCGTGGGCGGCGTTGAGCGCGGCGGCGATGTCGCCCCAGTGGGAGCGCTCGGTGCGCGATACGGCGACGGTCTTCTCGTCGGCCTCGCGGCTGTCGAGACATCCGCAGGCGTTGCAGAAGCCTGTGTGGCCAGTACACCCGCACCCGGGACAGGACTGGGTCTGGCCCGTCATGACGGGCTGCGACGAGCCTGCAAGAGCGCGGATCGTCTCGCACGGCCAGGTGTTGTCGTACGCAAGGCCGAAGGCGGTGCAATGTACGCAGTTATCGCCATGGGTGGCCTTCCTGTGCAGGGCACAAACGCGCTGTACGGCGGCCTCGTTCACGCCAAGGTTGTGGCGGACGTCCTCCAGCTCGACGGCGGTCTTGGTGTACAGGCCCATGGCGTGTTGTGCGCGTCCCTCCACGGTCACCTCGTACGGCTGTCGGCGGGTCGCTGCGTCGTGGACGTCGCGGGCCCATCGGGCGTCGCCGAGCGCGGTGTGCGCGGCCTCGGCCGTGGGTGGCTCGATGCCGACCGCGCGGGAGAGCGCGTACGACGACCAGGGGAGCGGGCCGGCCTGCTGTGCTCCGATCTTGGCGGCGGCGAGCTGGACGATGTCGTACGGCCGGTAGTGCCACTGGGCGTTGCCGGGGCCGACGAGCTTGCGCAGGAAGCGGTCGTCGAAGGCGGGGTTGCTGCCGACGAGAACGACGCCGCGCAGCACGTCCACGATGGCCTTGACCGCGTCGGCCCTGGTCATGGGGACGGCCGGGACGGAACCCGTGAACGCAGCCTGGTCAGTTCGCGCCGGTAGCTGGTGACGGTCGTGCCAACGGCCGATGCGCAGGGCCTCGGTGTCGACCGTCTCCGGGTCGATGGAGAACTCCCACAGGTACTCGGTGTCGGTGCTGGGGTCGTTGTCCTCGCGGAGGATGACGGCGACTTCCCAGGCCTCGCCGATGTCGGCGGACAGGTGGGTGGTCTCGCAGTCCACGAAGGCGATGGACAGGGTCATGCTGCTCCTGGTGGTGCGGTGGGATGGTGGCCAGGGCCGCCCCCGAGTCCGACGGGGGCGGCCGATCTCGTGGTCACGCGCAGATGACGCAGCGGTGGTCGGCGATCTCGGTGTCGGCGCAGAAGTCGACGCAGGCACGGCAGTACGCCGTCTCCGGCTGGTCGCCGCGGCGCACGCGGCGGTCGTCCGGGCCGAACGGCTTCTTGCACTTCCCGCACGTCTCGTCGGTCGGCTGCTCCGCGGCGGGCGGGGCGATCCCGGCCTCGACAGCAGCGCGCAGCCAGGTGGCGGCCTCCTCGATGAGCAGATGCTGCTCGTCGGGGCGCAGGCGGCCGAAGGACGCTGTGGTGCCGTAGGGCTCGTGAGCAATCCGGAGGCGGGTCTCGGCGAGCTTGCGGGCGCGGGGGTCGGCGGTGGGCTCAGGCACTGCGCACCTCGCCCGTGACGCCCGTCAGCGACCCGTCAGCGACGGCGTCGAGCACCAGGAGCCGGACGTGATTTCGGATCCGCTCGTCCCGCTGCACCGGACCATGCCCGTCCCACTGAGCGCGTGGGTCCGTCACATCCACCACAGCCACGTGCCGGAACAGGTCAGCGTCCTGAGCGGGGATCGGCCAGGACAGCTGCCAGCCGCCGGCCACGATGTACAAGTCCTGCGAGCCCTCGGAGTCGTGTGCCGGGGCGATCACGGCGTTGGCGGGGTGGAGGGCGGTGATCCAGGCGAGGAGTTGCGCGCACTCGCGGTAGGAGTCGTCCCGCTCGCGGGTCCGGTCAGCGAGCGTGTCGACGGCGGCCCGGAGATCCTTGGCGAAGGAGTCGGCGTGGCCTTTCCAGCGCTCAGCATTGCTCTTCGCGGTGCGGAGCGCCTCGGCCTGCCGGAGGATGGCGGCGAGGGCTTCACCATTGCGGAGCGGCTGTAGCCGGGCCTCGGGCGCCGGGCGGCGGAACAGGCGCGCGACCCAGGGGCGAACCGGTTCCGGTTCCTGGTTCCTGCGGTTCTTGATCATGGACATGGTTTCTCCGGTGTGTTGGCCGGAGGTGGGTCCCTGCGTGGGGCCCCTGTCCTCTGTGGGCGTGGGTCAGCGGTTGGTGATGCTGTCGATGTGCTGGGCCACGACGCGGTTGTGGCGGGCGTCGGCGAGGGCGTTGTGGTGGCCGTCGGTCTGCTTGGGGAGGTCCTTGGGGGTGAGTCCGGCGAGCTTGGCGAGGGTGACCAGGTCATCGGTTTGCATGGGGATGCCGCGCGGCAGGTTGATCATGGGGCCGAAGAGCTGTGCGAGGGCGACGTGGTCGTACGCGGAGTAGTAGGCCCAGAGCTGGGGGTCGGGGGTGGTGAGGATGAAGTCCTCGACGAGGTTGGCGATCTGCGCGCGGGGCCGGACAGTAGGGCTGTTGAGGTCGAGGTGGCCCGGGCCGCAGTGGCAGCGCAGGGTACCGGGGTGTTTGAAGGTGGGGAGGGAGGACCAGACGTTCTCGACGAGCCAGGGGTTGGCCTGGAGCTTGAGGACGTCGAACTCGCTGCTGACGGCGTACAACTCGGCTCCGTCTTCGCGGACCATGCCGATGCTGACGAGGTCGATGGTGTGGCCGTCGTCGATGAATTCGGTGTCGTAGAAGATCTTCACAGGTCGTGCTCCTGTCGTGGTGGTGGGAGGGCGTCGAGTCCGTCGCCGATGTCGTGGGCGAGGTGTCGCCAGCGTGCGGCGAGTTCGGGTGCGGTGTCCTCGCGGGCCTGGGCGGCTACGAGGAGGGCTTCGACGAGTTCGGTGGCGTCTCGAGTGCCTCCGGGAAGGCGGAGGAGTGCGGCCATCAGTCGTCGTCGCAGGTGTCGAGGTCGAAGTCGTGGTGTCTGAGCTTCGGCTTCGGGGTGACCGTGGTCTTGGGCTTGATGGTCTTCGGCTTGGACGTCTTGGGGCGGGGTCTGGGCTTGTCGGGTGCGACCGGGGCTGCTTGGGCGACGGGCGAGGGGTGGAGTGCCGCGCTCTCGCAGTCGGTGTCCGTGCTGCGGTCGCAGCTGGTGAGCAGGGCGGTGGCGAGGACGCCTGCGATGAGGAGGGTGCCGGGTCTCATGTGGGCTTCCTAGAAAGGGGGTTCGTCGCTGTAGCCCTTGGCTGCGTCGACAGCCCAGGGGTCGTCGGCGGGCGGGGGGCCCTGGCGGCGCTGCTGCTGTCCCTGGGGCCGTTGCTGGGTCGCCTGCTGCTGTCCGCCTTGGCTGTTCTGCTGGCTCGCGGCGTCCTTGGAGACGGTGGCCACGGAGAACGCGAGGTTCGGGGCGATGCTCCGGATGAGGAGCGCCGGCCGTTCGTGCTTCTGGCCGTCCTTCTCCCATTTCTCCGTGCGGAGGTCGCCGGTGACGAGGACTTCCATGCCCTTGGAGAGGGTCTCGGTGGCGTTTTCGGCGAGGCGTTCCCAGACGGTGCCGCGGATGTAGAAGACGTCGCCGTCTTCCCACTGTTGGGTCTGCTGGTTGAGGCGGCGGGAGTTGAAGGCGAGGGGGATGCTGGCGACGGCTTTACCGGCCTGGGTGAAGCGGAGTTCGGGGTCGCCGGTGAGTCGGCCGACTCCGGTGAGGGTGGGAAGCAAGGTCAGTTCTCCTTTGTGATGGTGGGCTTGACTCCGGCGGCCTGGTGCCAGGCCTGGAACTCGGGGCTGCTCATGCCGGGCTCGCACCCGTCGACCCCGGCCTGCATGGCGGTCGCGGCGGCGAGGGCGAGGGTGGCGTGCGCCTGGGCCATGGCGATGTGGTGCGCTGCGCTGCGGCTTCCGGGTGGACCGGGGCGCCGCCCGGGCCATGGGTGAAGGAGGCAGCGCAGAGGTAGTTCTCGGCCTGGCGGAAGTGCTCGGGTCCGGTCAAGGGGTGGACTCCTTCGGGGTTTGGGTCTCCGCGATCTCGCGGAGGCGGTTGATGAGGTTGGGGATCTCGGCGAGCGGGACGCTGGAGCCGTTGGGATCGGTCCTGAACATCACGCCGGGACCGACGTTGGGGATGTCGGCGGTGGTGATGAGGAGCCGGTCTCCGTCGACGTCGGTGTGGTGGTACCGGGGCGGTCGGGGGTTGTGGATGACGACGATCTCCGTGACGACGGGGTCGGTCACTCGGTCTCCGTGGGGAGTTGGGGCTGGATGGGGATGGCGGTCTGGTCGCGGTGGACGCTGGGCGTCGTGACGGGCTTGACGGGTGTCGTCACGGGGGCCTGACGGGGCGTCGGCTTCGGGATGAGGCCAAGGTTGCGGCCGCAGACCAGGCCGTAGCCGCGGGCCCGGGACTCCGGCGTACGGAGTTGGCGGGGGCAGTAGGCGCACTTCATGGGCGCTTCTTTCGGCGGTGGGCGTCGAGGCTCACGACTCCGATGGGGAGGGCGAGCTGCTCGGCGTGGGCGGGGCAGAGGGTTCCGACGTGGGGCATGTGGAGCCGTTCCCAGCCGGTGAGGGGGAGGTCCTCGCTGGGGCGGCGAGAGCGCCAGGCGCCGGTGCCGTCGCGCCAGATGGCGGTGTTGCCGGCGGGGTCCGGGTCGGGGTCGACGGCGAGTTTCTTCCCGGCCTCGGTGATGGTCCAGAGGATGGGGCGTTGGCAGTCTCTGCACGGGAGGGTTCGTTTCATGGCGCGGTCAGGGGTGGGGTGTTGGCCGCGAGGATGCGGGCCTGGTGGGCGTCGGGGGTGATGGTGCAGGTCTGGTTGGCGGGTGCTTGGCAGATCCGTTCCGGGCACCCGGTTGACATGACCCTGATCCAGGCGATTTGCCGGACGGCGTGCACGTCCTGGCGCCGGTCCTGGGTGCCGCGCTGGTTCGTGCACAAGGCACCAGCGCGTGCGTGGCACCAGGTGCACGGGATGGCCATCGGCGCGAACCGGTACGGCATGCGGCGGCGAGTCGGGGTCGTCATGACGCCTCGGCCTCCTGCTTCTGGTTGTCGCGGGCGAGGGCGGCAGCGGAGGCGGCCTTGATCCGGGCCTGCTCCTGGTCGTGGTCGAGCAGCGGGAGACCTGCGGCTGTGCGCTTCATGTCCTCCCGGCGGACGTTGTGGACGTCGCGGAGTCGTCGGCCGCTGCTGGTGGTGCAGCTGGTGCCGGGGGCCGCAGCGCAGTGCCGGCATGTGCGGCTACGGGGGTCCGTGGTGGTGTCGCGTCCAGCGGGCATCTTGCCGATGGCGGCCCGGGCTGCGGCTGCACGGCCCTCGTACGGGCCATGATCGGCACCAGGAGGCAGTGCAAGGCGCTCAGCGGTCCCGAGGGCCCTGCCGATGCTGGTGGGGCCTGTGAGGCCGTCTCCAGCGGCTCGGATGATCTCCCGGAGGGTGGCGGCAGACTCCGCACCAGTCTGGGTCGGGTCACCGTCGACCACGATGTTGGCCAGTTCGATGCGCTCGGCTCGACGGGCTTTGACCTCTGTGATGATGTCGGCCGGGGCGATGAAGCGCTCGCGGCCGGCGATGACGAGGACGGCGGCGCGGGCCTCGTCCAGGTTGTACGGGGCGAGGATCTCGCCCCAGACGTCGGGGGTGAACTCCCCGACGCGCTGTGCGGGGCAGGCCGCTGCGACGTACTCGAGCAACAGGATTGCTTCGTCCTGGGTCACGGGGCTTGTCCTTCCTGGGCGGCGGTACGGGCGGCGATGCGGGCACGGGCGCGGTCGAAGACGGTCGTGCCGGTCGCCTGGTCGTACAGGGAGTTGGCGGGCTGCTGGCGTGCCGATGAGGCGCTGGCGGGCCCAGTGGTGTTCATGGCCTCGTTCACGACGCTGGCGAGCGTCGATGGGTGGAGTCCCTTGGTCATCCAGGTGGCGATTCCGCGGCGGATCCAGTCGGGGTGGATGCGGTCCTCCTCGAGGAGGATCCGGATCTCCTTGGAGAGCTGGCCGATGACGCGAGATGGCGGGCGCACGGTGCACCGCTCCAGCCATTCGCCGACGATCGTCTGAGCGGTGACCGGGGTGTCGGAGTCGACGGCCTCGGCGTCGTCGACGGGCTCTCCCTCGAGGACCTCGTCTGATGCGCTGTCGTGACCTTCGGTCGACGACGGAGGCTCGCCAGAAGAGAGAGGTCCTGTAGAGAGAGGAGAGTGAGTAGGTGTCCGGGATTCCCGGACACTGACGTCCGGTGTTTCCGGACACTGAGAGTCGTCAGTGTCCGGGTTTTCCGGACACTGGGTTTCAGCGTCAGTGTCCGGAAAACCCGGACCCTGAGCCGCTTCAGTGTCCGGGAATCCCTGACCCTCAAGTTCGGGTCCAGTGTCCGGAGTTTCCGGACCCTGAGCCGCTTCAGTGTCCGGGGAATCCGGACCCTGGTGGTCGTCGTCAGCGTCCGGGATTTGCGGACTCTGAAGGGGGAGGATCCGGTACTTGGCCGTCCCGTTCTTCTGGCCGGCCGCGACCTTCTCCAAGACGCCCTTCTTCACGAGCGCCTTGATCACTTCGTAGATCTGAGGGCGTGACACCTGCGCACGGCGGAGGATCTTCTCGGACTCCACGGAGGACCAGGTGACCCGTGTCGAGTCGCGGGCGTCGTCCGCCAGCACCGAGAGCGCGAGCTTCTCGCGGTGCGTCAGCGTCGTCGGTGCGTAGTCGAGCACCTCGACGTACAGGCGGCTGCCCACGTGCATGTCTCCTAGGGGGTGGTGTGGCCGGTGGCCCCGGCGGCCGGTCGCATCCGCCGGGGCCACCGGGGCTCAGAGGACGCTGAAAACCTTTGTCGACCCGGTGGCCCGGTAGGCGACCGCGCTCCGGCTGTTCGCGTCCCGGCACGCCTGGTCGATCGGCTCTCGCTTGCGCCGGTGCCGCTCGTACGCGGACTTCGTGCCGCAGGGCGCGAGCTGGCGCCCGACCTTGGGCTTCTCCGGCTCCGGCCTCTTCACGGCAGGCCCACGGCGCGACTTCGCGAGCTTGGCCCGCTGGGCGCCCGTGAGGCCTGCCATGATTCCGGCGCGCATGGTGGCCGCCGTCTGCGACTCCCGAGCGAGGGTCGCCTCCAGGCACTCCTCGCGGACCATGCACTCGTCCAGACAGAGCTTCTTGGCACGGGGCCAGGTCTTCTTCGAGAACCAGATCTCGGGGTCCTCGGTGCGACAGAGGGCTTTCAGCTCCCAGTCTCGATCCATGACGGGTCCTCCGTACGGTCGGTCAAGATCAAACGAAATACGGCTGGTGGCGGGTACGTGACGGGCGTCGCTGACGGCCGTCACAAGGCCACAAAGGCGGGCGGGGATGTCGTCGGCTTGCGAGTGCCGCTGCGAGCCAGCCCGGGCGCGGGCACGGCCTGCTCGGGGAACCAGCGCTGCATCGTCGCCCCAGATACGCCGATGCGCTTGGCGATCAGCGAGTACGGGATGCCTCGGGCGAACAGCAGACTGGCCGTGTACTGGGCCTCGTCGGTGGTGAGCCTCCGGCCTTTGCGGAGGCCGTTGGCCGCCAGCTCCACGGCCACGAGGTCGATGAGGACCAGGCCGTCAGCGGTGGCCATCCACACCGTGGGCACGGCGAAGGTGGTGACCGGGATCCAGTCCCGCCGACGGCCGACAGGGACGCCCTTAACGGGGCGGTGAGGAATCACGCGCTCACCGTCCCGAACAGGCTGAGCTGCTCATCAGCGCGGCGCCTGGCGGAACACACGATCTGGTCGGCGAGCCAGTGGGCCACCAGGAGGGAGCGGACCAGTTCCTTCTGCTTCTCGCCCAGCCAGAACCGGTGCTCCAGGCCCCAACCGTGGCTGCTCTTACCGCAGTTGCAGCACAACCGCTCCGTACCGCTGGTGTTGGCCTCGGTGTCGCGGATCTCGTAGAGGACGTGCTCAGCACGTTGTCCACAGCGCCAGCAGCGCATCGTCCTGGCTCGCGCGCGCCCAGTCCACTCCACGACGCTCATTCGCTCACCGCCGTGACGGTGCGGACCCAGTCGAGGGCGGTGTCGTCGAGTTGCTCGCGCGCCCGGGTCACCGCGACGTACGCCAGGCGGGCTTCCTCGCGAGGCAGGATGACGAGGCCGGTGCCCTGGTCGGGCTTCGGCGCCCGGAAGTCTGCGTGGATGCGGACGGCCGGCCACTCGCGGCCCTTGGACCTGTGCGCGGTCGACACGACCAGCTCGGCCTGCTGCTCCGAGATCAGTCCGTCCGCCGCGGCGGTGATTCGGCCGGGCCCGTGCTCATCGATGAGCTTCACCAGGACCTCGAGGGAGCCGTCTTCCTCGGCGGCGTACTGGCGGACGTCGTCCCAGGACGCGAAGCCGCACAACTCCGGGTGGTCGGTGGGCTGTCCGCTCTGGAGGGCTTCGGCGGCCCAGGCGAGGCGCTTGATGTCGCCGCCTCCGCCGACGAGCGCGACCTTCCGGCCGGCGGCGAGGCCCTCCATGACGATGCCCATAGCGCCCGCGTTCGTACGACAGAGGATCGCGTCCGGGGCTTCGAGCTGGCCGATGGTCGACTCGGCGGCTTCCCAGCCGGTGAGCCGAAGGGGGGCGTCGATCAGCCTCAGCCAGATGTTGGCGCGGGCGGCGATGGCCGGGCCGAACCGGAATGACTGGCTCAACGTCAGCTCGGGGCAGTGGAGTTCACGGACGAACGTCCGCAAGGCGTCGTTGGCGCCGCGCCAGCTGTAAATCTGCTGCGCGGAGTCGCCGACCGCGATGCGCTGTGCGTGCTCCTGGTCGAGCAGGACCCGCGAGAGGACGTCGTTGGTGTCCTGCGCCTCGTCGAGGAGGACCACGTCCGTCGGGATGGTCGGCCGGGAGAGGGCCCACATCTTCAGGTAGTGGTCGTGGCTCAGGTTGAGGACGCTGTCGTCCTTCTTCAGGTCCTCCCAGGCCGCGCGGGCGACCGGGAGGACCAGCTTCTCCAGCTCCCCGCGGGCGTTCTTCTTCGTGAGGCCGTCGTAGCGCTGGATGTGCTTGGCCGTGATCTCGTCGTCGGCGCCGTGGCAGTACCGCTCGACCGTGTCCAGCGCCATCCGCATGATGATCTTGGACGTCATGGCCTTCGGGTGCCCGAGGTCCGTAGGGATCGTCGGGGTCGCGCCGATGATGCCGAGGATGGAGCGGACGTCGAGGGCCTGCGCCGCCTGGTGCGCGGTCTGGCGCGGGCGCTGGAGACGCTCGCCGTACCGCTGGTCGAAGGCGAGTCCGTGGCCGGTCTTGGCCATGACGTTGGAGGGGAAGCTGCGGCGGGCGTCGGCTGCGATGCTGGAGTTGTAGGCGACGTATGTCATCCGGCGCCGCCGGTCGGACCGGGCGATCATCTTCAGCGTTGACGACTTGCCGCATCCGGCGCCGGCCTGGAGGACGAGGTCGAGTCCGTCGCCGTACGCGTCGATCGCTTCGGCTTGTTCGATGGTGGGGTTCACCACTGTGGTGCACCTCCTTTCTGGGGGTGCGGGGCCGCCCCGCATGGGGTCGGGGCGGGCCCGCAGTCAGTGGTGAATCAGGCGGACTGAGGGGCGAGCTGGTCCCGTCCGGACAGGTCTCCTGCGACAGCGGCCTCTAGGCCCTGGACCATGTCGGCGAAGTCGGCCGGACCGTTCTCGCGCTCGCCGTAGTTGGTGAGTGTGTCGAGGAGCGTTTGCGCCTCGTCCTTCGTCAGCTCGTTCGCGGAGCCGGTCTCGCGGCCGATGATCAGCGCGGTCGCGTGGAGCCGCTGCTCGCGGGAGTCCTTGGCGCCGAGGCCGACCTTGGTGAAGCAGGCGTGCATCATCCGCATCTGCGGGGCCGTGACGGGCGTCGGGGCCTGCTCCTGCCCGGTGTTGGGCGGGGTGCTCTGCGGGGTGCCCTGGTTCTGCCCGGCGGCCGGAGGCGACGGCGTCGACGGGGTGTCCGTGACGGGCTTGACGGCCTTCCCATACTCGGTGATGACGTCTCCGAGCTTCGCGGGCTCGCCGGTCTTCGGGTGCAGCAGGTCGGCTCCAAGGAGACGACGGCCGTGCGCCTGGCGGTGGAGTTCCACCGCCCTGTCGTACGTCAGGCCTTTGCGGACCAGTTCGTCCACGATGACCTGGACGGGGTCGACGCCCTGGCCAAGCTGCTCCAGGATCACCTCGGCGAAGGCCTCGCCGGGGTGATGCACACTGACGTTGTAGAGCGGCTCGTACCGGGTCTTGGTGACCGTTCCGGTGCCCTCGATCATGTCGATCACGACGTCGAACTCGTACTCAGACCCCTCACGCTGCACGGTCTTGACGCCGACCTTCGTGACCTTCTTCCCCTCCATCTCGTAGTCGTTCTTCGTTCGCATGGTGACGATGACGTGGCCGGGAAAGTTGAGGAGCGCGTCGAGCATGTCCTGTTCGAGGTCGTTGACCGGCGCCCACGCGGTGTACGAACCGCCGTGGTGGCCGGGCTTCTTGGACTCCTGGTCGACGCGGGAGAGGAGACCACCCTTGCCCGCCCAGAAGTGGCTCCAGGAGTCGAGGACGAGGACCGCGATGCGGGCCTCCTCAGCGGCGCGGACGGCCGCGATGAGGTTCTCGGGCGAGCAGAACGCCATCGGCATGTGACCGAACTCGTGCCCACCGAGGTCCGGCCGGCCGGGGACGATGGCGTACTTCTTGGCGGATCCGCGCTCGGTGTCGACGACGCCGATCGGCCCGCCGTCCGCGAGACGCTCGGCCATGCGGAGGGCGGTCTTGGTCTTGCCGGAGCCGCCGGGGCCCTGGAGGGCGATGCGGGCCTTGGCGGTCTCGCGGGTCGCCGGGGCGAAGGTGAAGGTGCTCATGAAGTGCTCCGGTTGTCGCGCTGGTGCGGGAGGTTGGGCTGGGAAGTCCGGGCGAGGGCACGGAAGGCCGTGATGACACTCATGGCGGCGGCGTACTTGCGGCGCTTAAGCCGGAACTGGCCATCGGTGTCCGTTGCGGCGCGGGTGTACTTGCCGGAGACCTGCTCCTCGACAGAGTCCGCCAGCTCTTTGCAGGTCTCCTGACGGAGAGCTGAAAGGACTTGCGTGGCCTCGCCGGGTGTCAGGGGCCGGGCGCCGGTGAGGGCCTTGTAGACGTTGCTGTACGCGCTCACTCGTCACCGTCCGGGTCGTACGTGGAGGCGATCTCCAGGGCGGTCACGGTGTAGCCGGTCGGGTTCTCCTCGCCGTCGACCGTGGCGACGAGCTCGGCGACGCCGTCCTCCTCGCCGACGATCCAGTCGAAGGCGGCGTTGCTCAGGTCGCGACGGGCGTGGTCCTCAGCGTGCCTTCGGGCCTCGGTCTCCGTCGTGTACTGGTCGAGGGTCATTGAGTCCCACGACGCCCTGTAGACGGTGAGCGCGGGGGTCTCGTCCCGGCCCTCCTCGATGAGGACCCGGGCGGGAGCCGCGGTCTGCATCAGCCGGTCCGAGCGGATCGGACCAAGATCGATCCAGCCCTCGCCCCACTCCTCCATACGCTGACTAGCGGACACCCACGGACGACCAGCCCCGGGCTGCTCGAACCCGAAGGCCCTCACGACGGCCTTCGTCGGGTGCGTCCCGACGCCGAGGCAGTCGAAGTTGGGCCGGTCCTCCGGCGCTCGGAACGGGAGGTCCCTGGTGTAAGCCCGACCCGGGCGGAAGAAGCTGGGTGTGGGCTCCGGCTCGGTGTCCGTCACGGCCGAGCGGAAACCGCCGATCAGTTCGTGGATCAGAGGGAGCGCTTCGTGCATCGGCTTGTGCTCTGTGGCCGTACCGAGCGCGATCAGGAAGTTGTCGAGCGACTTCGCGTCGAGCCGCTCGGCCCACGCTAGCGGGGTCGTTTCCAACACGGCGGCCCGCGCTCGCAGCTGCTCGCGGTCAGCGTGCGTGTCGGCCAGGTCCTGCGTCCGCTGGGCCAACTCGACCCGCAGTCGCCCCAGTTCAGCAGCCGTCTCAGGCGACTGGAGCAGCTGCGCTGACTCCAGGGTCTCGGCGGCCTGCGTCGCCAGGTCGTACGAAGGCCCGTTCAGCCACGCGGCCTCGATCGTCTTCTTCGCCAGCATGGCGAGCTTGGAGATCACTGGGCGCCGTCCTCTCCGGTGGCCGCCGTGAGCTGGTAGATCCGGCCCTGGCTGGCGTCGTCAGCGCTGAGGTGGCCGTGCATGGCCAAACCGCGCAGGTCCTTGCGGATGGTGTTGCGGCCGGCTGTCGGCCAGGGCGAGCCCTTCATCAGCCGCTCAGCCAGCTGAGTGGTGACCGGGCGGCCGTACTGAGTCACGGCGGCAAGGAGGTACTCGCGGCGAGTGATCAACTTGCTCACGCGACCTCACCGTCCTCGTGGAAATCCGGGAGGCCAGCGGTGTCCAGGCCCATGGGCGAGGTCGCCGCGTGCATGCGGTCGATGGCCGATGCGAGCTCCCCGGCGTGGGCGAGGGCGGAGTTGAGGGCCTGAACCAAGTCCCGTACGGCCTGGTCGGCGTCGCCGCCGCTGTCGATCAGGACCCGGCCGTGCTCGTAGGTGTGCATCACGGGCCGGATCGACTGCTCGATCGCCTGCGGGAGCATCCTCGTCAGCTGGGCCAGGTTCCCAAGCGCGTAGTAGGAGTGGCTGGGGAACTCCCAGTTCTCCGTCGCTGCGCGGGAGGTGTGGTTGAACTGGCGGACCTGCTCGGCCGCGGTGGACAGGAAGAGGGACCGCTTGCCCATCAGACTTCACCGCCCTGGGTGCCCGTCGTGACGGGCGTGACCTGCGGTGACGGGGTGCCCGTGACGGGCGTCAGAGGGCCCGCCAGACGGACGATGTTCCCGAGCGTGCACCGTTCCGGCCGGCCGTCGATCGACAGCAGCGGCATCCCGTCCGCCGTCCGTACACCCTGGTAGAACCAGACGTCGCCCTGCCCGTCCCGCTGCGGAAGCGCGAGATCGTAGACGATGCCCTCGAACTCGAACGGCGCCTTGGCGATTGCCTTCGCGTGCGCCTGAGCCTGCGACAGGTCGTACGCCACGACCGAGATGCGGACCCCGTCGCGGACCCCGTCACCGGCCACCATGTACGGCAGCGAGGTCTCCCGGTCATGCCGGATCCCGAAGTGCCGACGCCACGCGGCCCATTCAGCCTGCTGGACGATGTGGAGCGCGACCTGGATCCGATCGCCGTCCACCTGGACGCTCTGGAACGCCGGGTGCTCGATCAACTGCCGCTCGATGCCAGCTGCGATCAGCTGGGCCCGCGCACAGGACTCGTCCCAGACGAGAGCCTGCTCCTCCAGTTCCGTCCGTTTCACGGGCGACTGAGGCTGCTGAGCTCGAGCGG
The DNA here is from genome assembly GCF_040644035.1 of Streptomyces sp. NPDC047042. NCBI lineage: Bacteria > Bacillati > Actinomycetota > Actinomycetes > Kitasatosporales > Streptomycetaceae > Streptomyces > Streptomyces sp. NPDC047042. Next base: position 212,102 of record NZ_JBEYVP010000001.1, read on the forward strand.
GAGAGACGGACTGCTCTTGGTGCCCGCGAGCGGCGTCGGCAGCGATCCTGCGCTGCAGCACAGCGCCGAAGGTGCGCTCTGGGTTGGTGAGAAGGCCGGCCATGTCGAGGGCGTGGGCGATGGCGGCCGACGGGTCGGTGCCGCTGGACGTCATCGCCGTACGGATGACCTGGACCGCGTGGGGAAGGTTCTTGTTCACGCCGCGACCCCCTCGGCAGCGCGGGCACGGCGCAGGCTGGCGCGCAGTCCGGTCTTGGCACGGTCGGTGAGCGTCTTCACCGCACCGGTCCCCCGACCGAGCTGAGTTGCCGTCTCCGTGAGCGACAACTCCTCAAGGAAGCGAAGCCGGAGACATTCCTGCTGCGAGGGGATGAGCGAGCCCATAGCAGCCCGCACGGTCGAGGCCGCGTCGGCGGCTTCCAGCCGACGCAAGACGCTCGACTCCGCGCTGACGCACTGCTCGTTGCTCTCGAAGATCTCCGCGACTGGCACTTCGTGGCGGGTGCGGCCCGCCCGGGTGTGATCCACGTGGAGGTTTCGGGCGATTGTGTACAGCCAGCCACCGATGCCGCCGCTGGCCGGCCGCTCGGCAAAGGTGCCAATGCGGCCGAGCGCGCGGACGAAGGTGTCCTGGGTGAGGTCTTCGGCCAACTGCTCGCTGCAACCGCGGGTCCGCAGAAAGCGGTACACCGGGGTTCGGTGTTCGTTGTAGAGGGTGGCGAAGGCGTCGCGGTCACCCGCGGCGGCCTGGGCCACCAGGGCGGCCGTCGCATGGCCTCCCGTGGCGCTGATCTTGGCGTTAGCCTGTGTAGACACAGCCAGATCTCCTTTGACGTAGGGGTTTTCGGGTGTGCTGGGGTCGTTCCGGGTCGCGTCCGGGGCGGCCCCACTGGGTTTCAGCCGACGGGCTGTCGCTGCATGCCGGCCAGAACCGCGTGCGGGTCGAACCGCCGCGACCGGCCGACGTAGAAGAGCCCCGGCCAGATCTCGCCGCGCTCCGTCGCCTCCTGGATCTGCCTGTCGATCCAGCTCATGGACTTCCGCAGAAAGCCGGACAGCTCCTGCTGGTCCATCAGCCGCTCCGGCAGAGGACGCTGTGATGGAATCTTCGATCTACGCGTAGATGTAGATTCTGTGGTCAAAAAAACGGGCTCGTCCGCGAAGAAGTCGTGGACCTCTTTGTCGAGGGCGGCGGCGACGAGGCCGGCAGCGTGGTCGCTGCACTCCTCGCGGGCCGATTTCCCTCGGCCGACGATGAAGCCGATCATCGATCGGGAGAGCCCCTGACCTGCGGGGTCAACTTCTTTCGTGCGGGCGGCGAGGCGCGGGATGTCCAGCTCGGCCGCCGTCATGGCGGCCCGCAGTGGGGCACCCTTTTCCAGTCGTCGCATGGTGAACCTCCGGCACTGTGGCCGAATTGATGGGTCCGCAGGTCCTTGCGACCTGCGATATCTACAATCTACGTGTGTATGCGTATCGAGTCAAGGGGGGTCTGTAGGGGTGCTACTCCGGCGCACAGGGGCGCATAGGGGTCATGTAGATGCCCCCATGGGGCGTCAAATACAGGTCATCGATCTCCGATCTACTTGCGGATGTAGACGGCGATACCCGATCCTTCTCGTGTGACCAGCCACCAGCACGGCCCCGGCGAGCAAGGCCCCGCCGAGGATCCCGCCCATGAGGGCGAGGATCTGGCGGCACTACTCCAGCGCCTCGTCGAGGAGAAGCCAGACAAGACGCCGAAAGATCTGGCCGTCGAGTCCGGTGTCCCCTATGCGACCCTCAACGCCTGGATGAGACGTACGCGAGGCACGTCCAAGATCAAGTCGGAGACGCTCCGCGATCTCGTCCGAGTCCTCCGCGACGCCTGGGGCCTCTCGGTGACGCCGGCGGAGGTGTTCGCTTCCGTCGGGCGTGCCGTGCCCGGCGGGTCCGACAAGGCGCGGGAGTCTCGACTGCTCCGCGTCTACCGTGAGTTGCCCGTGGATAAGCAGCGTGACGTCCTGCGGTACGCCGATGCGCTACTCACGGTCAGTCGCGCGTCGTAGCGATTAGTAAGGGTTGCCTAAACGGGAGCGTCCTGTTTTGGCTCCCCAATTCACTAGGCGATGGGAGGTTTTGTCCGGATTGATTTGGCCGAAAACAAACCAATCCCGAATATGACAAGCGATCTCCTCAAAGCGCACACATGTGGGTAGCATCGGTCACCCGCTGTCCTCCCGTAGCGGCACTCTGCAACGTCGTTCGCCTGGGGGACACCTGTGTGCATCCGCATCTCCGTGGTCGAAAATCTCCCGACGATCGCCATTTGGGACCCAGACGAGGTAGAAATCCTCGTATCCAGGGGCACCCACCCCCACGACCTGATCAGAGAACTGCACGCGATCCTCACGGTCGACCTCGGCGCACCCGACCTCCCCGGCGCCGGCTTGCACTGCTTCTGCGGCGAGCCCATCGAGCTGCCTGTCGCGCTCACCCCGGTCACCGCCGGCGCACCCACACTCTGATCAGGAGTACGCACCATGGTGCGCAAGAAGACGGCCTCCACACGGGCCGCCAGCAACAACCCGAGGCCTAACCCCTCCATGCGCTGCGGCTGCCCACCGTGCCTGAAGAAGTACCCAGGCAAGAACCGCAAGCCGACGACCGAGCACACCGGATCATGGGAAGCCCGCTACACCGACCCGTCTGGGCGCGACCGCAGCAAGACCAAGGACACCTTCGACGAGGCGGTCGAGTTCCTGGAACAGACCCGTACGGAGATGCGGCAGCGTCGGTGGATCGACCCGGCGCGCGGCGAGATCACCCTGTGCGCCTGGCACAAGATGTGGTGGCCCAGTCAGACGCCGCGGCTGGAGGAGAACTCGGAGGACCGAGACCTGCGCTCCTGGCGGAACCACGTGGAGCCCGCCTTCGGTGCGTGGGTGCTGCTCGACCTCACCTGGCTCGACATCCAGAACTGGGTCAACAGCATCTGGGACGGCAACGGTGGCACGCTCGCCGCCAGCTCGGTCGCCAAAGCCTTCCAGATTCTCGACAAACTCCTCCAGGCCGCGAAGCTCGACCGGCGCATTGCCTTCAACCCGGCTGATGGGGTGAAGCTCCCGACGATCAAGAAGCAGCATCCGGACGACCGGCGCGGACCGTCGTACAAGCAGCTCCAGCTCGTCCGTCGGCACCTGCCCAGGCACATGCGCGCGGTCCAGATCCTCGCCCAGGAGACAGGGCTGCGCTGGGGAGAGATCGCCGGTCTCCGAGCCTGCAACGTCGACTTGGTCGGTCGGCGCATTCACGTACGGGAAGTCCTCGTCGAGCGGAACGGCAAGATCAAGCGCAAGCCATACCCCAAGTCCGACGCAGGCCTGCGCACCGTGCCGCTTACTCGCCTGGCCTGGCGAGTGCTCTCCTTCCATATGGCCCAAGACCCATCGGTCGCAACCCGGTCCGACCCGGAGGCGGACGGGCTCTGCGAGGAGGAGCTGGTGTTCCGGGGCCGGAACACGGTGTCGCGGGTGACGCACGAGCCTTACCGGGCTCCGCTCCGCAGGACCACCTACTACCGGCAGTGGATCAACGCCATCGAGAAGGCCGGCGTCGCGCGCGTCCGTACGAAGAAGATCAAGGTGGGAGAGGTCGATCCGGAGACAGGGCGGAAGCAGACGAAGGAGAAGGTCAAGAAGCAGTGGTGGCCCGAGTTCCATGACCAGCGGCATACGTACGCGTCCCGGCTCCACGAGCGCGGTGTACCGGAAGCGGTCACCCAGGAGATCCTTGGCCATGAGCGCGCGGGCGAGGTGACGTGGCTGTACACACACGCGGCGGCGGACTACGCCGGCCAGGTGCTGGTCGCGCTGGAGGACCGGGAGCCGGAGCGGCGGCTGCGATTGGTGGCGTGACCTGGCGCGACGGATACCCCGGATTACCCCGGGACTACCCCGGAAAGGCCGTACGTCAGGCAGGGGTCCTAGGGTGCTGGACGGTGTAGACCGATGTAGATAGCCCACTGGCCTGCATCTCGACTGACCTGCGAAGATCCACTATTTAGAGTCGGGTCCTGATAAGGATGAGGCCACAGGTTCAAATCCTGTTAGCCCCACCAGCACAAAGACCCCCAGGCGATCACGCTTGGGGGTCTTTGACATCCACGGCTGACATCAACCGATGATTTGATCTTCCAGCAGCTCGGCGAGCATCTCGGTTGCTTCCCGTTGGTCGGAGCCGACCACGTGTGTGTAGACGTCCATGGTCATGCTGATCTGACTGTGCCGGAGGATCGTCTGAGCCACCTTGGGGTGCACCTTGAGGAAGGCGAGCAGGGTCCCGCAGGTGTGCCGGGCGAGCCGAACTGTGATCCGACGCACGCCGGCCCGCTTCACGAGGGCATTGAAGGCTCGGGAGAAGCCCACCGGGTCCGTCAGCCCGCCGCGCTCGGACGAGAAGATCACGTCATGATCCGGCGCCTGCTCCCACGAGTCACCGACGATCTGCCGCTCCAGATCTTGCAATTCCCGGCGCTCTTCCAGGGCACGAGCGCAGAACTCAGGCAGCGGCAGCACGGCCGTCGAGGACTCCGTTTTGAGGTCCTTGAGGATCAGGCCCACGCCCTTTTCCCGCTGCACCTGCTTGACCGGTGTGAACTGCCGATTCTCAAAGTCGATGTCTTGCCAGCGCAGGCCCAGTACCTCGCTGCGGCGGAGCCCGAGAACGAGCACCAGGACGCAGGCCGCGTAGAAGCGATGAGCGCGGGCAGTCCGCAGGAAGCTGATCGCCTCACGCGCGCTCCAGGCCCTTCCCTTGTCCTTGCTGACCTTGGGCATGTCGACCAGGAGCGCGACGTTGCGCGTGAGCAGCTCCTCGCGCATGGCGCGGTTGAGGGCGTTTCGTAGCGTGCGCAGCACCTCGAACCGGGTAGCCGCGGGAACCTTCTCCCGCGTTAACGCGGCCATGCACGTACGGATTTGGGCCGGCGAGAGCTTGACCATGGGTTTCTTGCCGAGGTGAGGAACGAGGTAGAGCCGCACCTTGGACTCGTACTTGACGTACGTGTTGTGCTCGCGATCCGGCTTCACGATGTGCTCAAGCCAGTAGGCCAGCCACTCCCCGAGACTCCAGGACCGGGACGGCACTGGGATGCCGTTGCGCTCCTGCTCTTGGAGCTTGCCGAGCTTCTCAGCGGCTTCGTCCCAGGTCGCGCCGTAGATGTACTTCCGGACGCGGTTGCCCTCGGTGTCGGTGACGTACGCGGCTCCCTGGTAGCGGCCATCGGAGCGCTTGGTGATCGTGCCGCCGCCGTTGGGTCGACGCTTGGCCATCAGGCAGCCCTCTCGATCTGCCCTCGGATGAACTCCGAGACCGAGTCAGCGGGGATACGACGGCACCCATCAACCTTGATCGAGACCAGGCGGTGTGTACGGATCAGGTCGTACACCTTGGTCCGGCCGACCTTGAGGCACACCTTGACCTCATCCACGGTCAGCAGCACGGGAGCGATGGTGGTCATGCGGCGACTCCTTCCAGGTCGTGCAGATCGGCGAGGGCTTCGCGGGCGGTTTCGCGGTTGAGTTGGATGTCTCGGTGGATGTTGGCGGCGAGCCAGGATTCGCCGGGGGTGTAGCCGTGGCCGGCGTAGGTCCAGTGGGCGAGGGTGAGCGTGGTTGTCTCCGGGTGGTCGTCGGGGTCGGGTAGGCCGAGGGCTTCGCGTTGTTGGGCTGCGCGGTAGTCGGCTCGGGTCTGTCGGAGGGCGCCGAGGGTGGTGGAGTAGCGGCGGGACTTGGTGGAGAAGTGGCCGCGGAAGCCGAGCATGTGGGCCCAGTCGCGGAGCTTGCGTTCGGGGTAGAGCGCGTGGAGGTCGAGGCAGGCTTCGATGAGCCGGCGGGGGTGGTCGGGCACGCCGAGGAGGACGAGGGCTTCCTTGTTGCCGACGCGACGGTCGACGGTGCCGGTGGTCTCGGCCGCTTTGGTGGCGTACTTGGCGACGTAGGAGGCAACGGCCTGTTCGGTGATGTCTTCGCCGTGGCCGAAGGCGCCGATCGGCTGAACATCGAGTTGGGTGCCCCAGCGCAGGGTGCGGGCCGGCTCGGTGCGGGCGGGTTGGTCGGGGTCCGGCTGGTGGCGGGCCGGGGGTACGTCGACCTGGACGCGGGCCGCAGCGGCATGAATGGCGTCGGTCAGCAGGTCGAGGGTTGCCCAGGGCGGGGGCGGGGAGTCGGGCCCTTCCGGGCCGTCGAAGCGGATCACGGCGTGGAAGTGGACGGCACCGCGCTTCTGGTATTCGGCGACCTTCCCGAAGGCGAGGCGGGACTGTTCGTGAGCCGTCTTCTGGGTGAGGCCGGCGCGGCGTGCGATCTCGCGGCGGAGGTAGATCGTGAAGTAGCGCCACAGGTCGGATGCGTGGTTGTTCCACAGCACCGCGCCCGGATAGTCGTACGTGGCGGTATCGAGCGGGGTGCCGAGTTCGGGCGCCTCGTCGGAGTGCCGTACGCCGCAGCGGCAGGGCCGGTTCGCGGGGCGGTTGTGGACGGCACCGAAGGACGGGGCGGTGAGGGTGGCGAAGACGCGGGGGTGTTCGCGCACGGTGTGCGGAGTGCCTTTGACGGGGTCTCCGACGAGGCCGGCCCGAATCAGGTGGTAGGTGTCGCCGGCGTAGGTCCAGGCGCAGGCGGGGCAGCGCGAGGCACGGCGGTTGCCGCACGCGATACGGAGCATGCCGCCCGGCTCGGTGTCGGTGCTGTAGGCGTGCAGCACGGTCCGGGTGGAGGGGTCGATGGTCTTGGTCGCGCCAGTCAGGCGGATGGGGTCGGAGCAGCCGCCGGTGCGGCGGATCTGTTCGTTCCAGCGGTCGTAGTCAGCCGAACCGGCCACCCTCAGCACATCGGCGAGGGTGGCCGGGTCGAGACCCGCCGCAGTGGCGGTGTCGGTCACGCCAACACCTCCGGCATGTCGGTGGTCATGGCGTCCAGGGCCCCGGCGGCTTCGAGTGCTGCGGCAGCCAGGCCGCGCAAGGACTCGGAGGTGCCGAGGGAGGCGATCAGGGCGATATCGATGAAGTCGCCCTGAATGCGGAGGCTGACGAAGGAGTCGGTGGGGCCCGCGAAGGGCGTGACGCGGAAGCGGGTGTCCGTCTCGATGTGGGCGGAGATGCCGAGGCTCTTCACGCGGTCACCGCCCGGCGCGGACGAGGGCGGACGCGGGGACGAGGTGACCGGTGCCGCGGCAAGCCGGGCAGGCGACCGGAACGGTCACGCGGGAGCCGCCGCGGTGACGGGTACCGGTGGTGATGGCGACCGTGGCGAAGCCGTCGCAGTCGCGGCAGACGGGCAGGTTCGAGGAGCGCTGGGGCATGATGGGGCTTCCCTTTCGGGTCCGTTGGATCAGGAGGGTGAGGCCGTCCGGGGCGGCGGATACTTGGCCGTAGAGGCCGTCCCGGACGGGCGTTACTTGCGGAGCGCTTTCTTGTGCTTGGGCTTGCGGGTGATCGTGTAGCCGATGCCGCAGCTCGCCGACAGGACCGCGACGACGGACGCGGCGATGATCTGGACGACGAACGCGATCACGAGCAGGACGACGACGGAGCCGACCGTGATCGCGAGCGTGAGCAGGATCGGGCCCTTGTACGAGCGCGGGGCTTCCTGGACGATCACGACCTGGCGGACGTCGCTGCCCGGCGGGATCTGCCGGTACAGGTCGGCGGGGATGTGGCCGGCGCGGAGCTGTTCGTCGGGCAGTCGCATGACTGTTTCTCCTTCCGGGGTCAGGGCGTGCAGCGGTGGGTGCGGGCGGCGAGTTCGGCAGCCGAGCGGTCGTTGTGCTCGGTGGAGAAACCGCAGGAGGGCGAGGTGCAGGCGGCGGTGTGCTTGGTCTGGCCGCGTCCGTTGTTGAACGTGCCGACCCGGACGGGGCCGATACGGATCACGTCGTAGAAGCGGTTCGGTCGCGCCATGGTGTGGATCTCCTTGTCTGTCAGGTGAGTTGGGCGGCGATCGCGTCCGCCATGAGGGCGGGGACGCCGAGGCGGGCGCGCAGGGTGTCGGGGTCGATGTCGGCACCGGTGCGGGTGCGGTGGTCGGCGGCGACCTTCCGTGCGTGGTCGACCAGCGCCGGAGGCACCGCAACCGGGGCGGGCAAGGCCGGGGCGGGCACCGGTTCGGCGATCGCCGGTGCCGTCTCGGGTGCCGAGGGGCGGTCGACCACGGGCACGGCCACGGGTGCGGGCAGCGGCTCGGGGTCAGGTGGGGGTGTGTGGTCGGTGGTCGGTGAGTGGGCGAGGAGGGTTCCGCCGAGGAAGGCGAGTGCGGGCCATCCGGCGATGCCGAAGCGGAGCCAGGCCGGGGGGTGTTGGAGGTCGAGAAAGCCGGCGGTGGCGACGTTGGCGCCGAGCGAGGCGACCAGGGCGATCAGGAACCAGCACCAGGCCAGCCGGGACGGACCGTCCGAGCGCAGCCGGCGCCATGCCGCCACGAGCAGCAGATCGACGCTGATCGGGTAGGCCCAGGCCTTCCAACCGGATTGCCCGGCAGCGGCGGCGAGGTCGTGCAGGTGGGCGAAGGACAGCGCACCGGCGATCACGGCCTGTACAAGTACGGCGTCCGGGCGGATCGATCGGGTCACGAGTCTTCACCTCCTTTGCGGGATGTGGGCCGGGGCGGGGCGGGGAACGAGGTCCGGCCGCCCGGCCCGGCGGGGGTTCAGTCGGTGGCTTCGCCGGTGCCGAAGCAGGCAAGGCAGATACCGGCCTGTTGGCCGACGTTGCGCTGTTTGCGGCCGACGCGGACCGTGCGGGAGACCTCTCCGGTGCCCTTGCACGGCGCGCACTCCTTCGGCGGAGGCTTCGGGGCGGTGGTCTTGCGTGCGGCCACGGTGGTGCTCCTTCCGGGTTTTCGGCATGGCGGGGGTAGGGAGCTGGCGCGACGCGGTCACGCCAACCGGGGTGGAGCCAGGGGGTGTTAGTCGGTGACCGGGCGCGGCACGATCAGCGGCGGGACGTCGGCCGGCATCGGCACGGGGCGCACGGTCGGTCGGAACGGGGCCAGGAACGGGAGATCCGGGGTGAGGTGGGCGAACTCCCGGCATACGGCGGTTGCTTCGTCGGGGGTGGTCTGCGGGGTGCGGATGCGGGACCAGCCGCCGGAGGTGTCGCCGGCCACGGCCACGCCGGGACGATCCGGAGCGATCGCGGTCACGGCAACCACGGCGTCCGGGGCGATGTCGCCCAAGCCCATCTCTGCCGTCTGCTTGTCGTTGACGCGGTGGACCACGCGGCCGGTGAGCTGAGCACGCAGGGCAGTGGCGCCCTTGCCGAGGTCGGAGCCGAAGCGCTGCCCGCAGATCTCCAGGTAGATGCCGACCGCACGGGCCATCTGACCGACTCGGATCAGTTGCATGACCGTGTGGTCACGGGCCTGCTCTTCCTTCTTGGAGGCCACGAGGAACAGTTCTGCGATCTCGTCGACGAGGACGACCAGCGGCACCGGCCGTACCTTGTCGGGCAGGCCCCACAGGTCGGTGACACCGTGATCGGCGAGCAGGTCAAAGCGCTGTTCCATCTCATTGACGAGGGCATCGATCAGGTGGCCGGCCGTTTCGGTGGTGGTGACCAGGGCCGACAGACGGGGCGCGTAAGCGCCCTGTTCGACCCCGCGCTTGCAGTCGATCCCGATCAGGCCCACCGGCAGCATGGCCAGCCCCTTGATCAGGTTGCGCTGATACATGGACTTGCCCGACAGCGTCGCGCCCAGGGTCAAGGCGTGCGGGACCTTGCGGTAGTCCCGAACGAAGACTGTGCCGTCCTCCCGCAGCGCGACCGGAACGACCATGTCCTTCGGTTGCGCCTTGCGCGGCAGCTTGACCCGCTTGAGGACGTCCCACCCGGTCATCCGCAGTTCGACATAGCCCGGCTTGGTCTCCAGCACGGTCATCGAGCGACCGCCCCACGCGTGCCGCAACCGCTCCGAGGACGCCGTGACGTCGGCAGGCTCCAGGCCGGCGGGGAGACGGAGGGTGATCCGCAGCCCGGTCGACGTCGGAAAGACCCGGCGAACCTTCGGCGGAACCGGACGCACCTCGCGACGAGCGACGTTGCGCGTCACGAACGCCCGCATCCGCGACGGTTGCACGGTCAGACCGCACACATCCATCGTGGACCGGTAGGTCCAGGTGAACCGGGACCAGGTGGCCGGCAGGCCGACCAGCGACCAGTACACGCGAGGAGCGCGGACCTTCGCGTAGCCGAGCCCACCCGCACCAGCGGCGGCACTCCCGACCTCCAGCCAGGTCACCAGATCCGTCATGGTCAGGCCACCGCCGTGATCGCGATGGCGCGGAACGAGATCCCGTGACGCTTCTGGCCGTTGAACTCGTTCTCCCAGTCACGGGCCTTGAGCCCGGTCACCCGCACGATCGTGCCCGGCTGGAGACCCTCGGGGTAACCGGTCTCCGGGACGGTGACCTTGTAGAGGTTGCCCTCACCCTCGTCGGAGATGACCAGGCCCACCGTGGACAGGCCCGCACCGGAATCCCGGTCCACGGCCCGCTCACCCGTGCGCTTGTCGACGATCTTCGCCTCAGGGGCGGTCGCCACGATCACGATGGCGGTCGAAAGGTCGATCTTGAAGGACGGCATGAACGCGTCTCCTATGTATGGCAGTTGAGCCACCCAAACACTCCGGGTAGCAGCTTCACTACGACCATACCCACAGAGAAACTGCGAGTAAACAGAAAAACTGCGACTAGTAGCAGAACTCTGGGTCTGCGAGACTGGACGCGATGAGAAGGAGGATGAAATGGCCAACTATGGGCTTTTTGTTCGCTTCACTCTGCGGGATGGCGCAGGCGAAGCGTTCGACACACTGATGCAAGAGACGACTGCAGGAATCCGGGCGCATGAGCCGGGAACACTCATCTACGCGTGCCACGAGGTCGAAGGCGCCCCCAACGAGCGGATCTTCTTCGAGCTGTACGCCGATCGAGACGCGTTCGAGGAGCACGAGCGCCAGCCGCACACACGCCACTTCCTGACCGAACGGGCCAAGTACGTCGAGAGGACCGAGGTCGATCGCCTCCAGCCGTACGCCGGCAAGTACCCAACCGGAGTCGAGAAGTGACAGCTTCCGACTCCAAGGCCATGGGTCGAAGGGTCAAGGAGCTGCGACGCGCTGCCGGCATGGCGCAGAGCGATCTCGCCACGGCTATGCGACGCTCCGAAAGCTGGGTATCGCAGGTGGAAAGAGGCGTGCAGCCCGTCGAGCGACTGTCGGTCCTTCAAGCTCTTGCCGACGCTCTCAATGTGTCCGTACAGGAACTACGGCCCGATGCTGCTGTCCCAGCGGAGGAAGCCGAACCGCCGGATCTGCCACCGAGCAATGACCTTGACGGTCTTCGCGTAGCCCTCACCGGTCACCCAGCACTGGGCAGCCTCTTCGACCAGCCACCAGCCGAGCCGACTCCATCGCTTTCCGATTTCCGGCGGGACGTTGACGAGGCATGGGCGCTTGCACACGCATCGCGGTACGCAGCGATGAGCGATCATCTCGCGAAGCTACTCCCGCGCATCGAAGCCGCAGTACGCCATGCACCGGCCGGCGAGCGGGCAGAACTTCACTCGCTGCTAGCCAAGGCGTATCAGGTGGCCGCAGCGAGCTTCACTCGGCAGGACCAGGCGGATGCGGCATGGATCGCGGCTGACCGAGCCCTACAGGCGGCCGAACTTGCAGGTCAACCACTGGAAGTTGTCGCAAGTTTGTTTCGCATGGCACACGCCTTCATGCGACAGCAACACATGGAGCAGGCCGAGCAGGCAGCGAAATCCGCTGTAGCCGTCATGGAGCCGAGAGCAGCAGCACCCGCATGCCCACCGGAAGAACTGTCCCTCCTGGGTGCCATGAACCTGGTTCTTTCAGTGATCAACGCGAGGGAAGGCAATCGCGGGCAGACCCATGCGCACATTGACCGGGCGCGAGAGATCGCGGCACGGTTGGGCGAGGACCGGAACGACTTCGATACGGAGTTCGGGCCGACGAACGTCGAGATCCACGCTGTGAGTACGGCAGTGGAGTTGGGAGACGCCGGCCTTGCCCTGGAAGTGGCCCAGCAGGTTGTCCCATCAGGCCTATCCCCTGAGCGGCAGGCGCGTTTCCTGCTTGACGTGGCGCGAGCACACGCGCAGCGGCGACACGTCGGTGAGGCCACAGCCGCACTCTTGGCAGCCGAGGCTCTGACGCCCGAACAGATCCACGATCACCATCTGGCTCGCGAGGTCATCCGTGACCTGATCCAACTGTCCGAACCTCGCGTCCCGGATTCGCTGCGCGATCTGGCCGAGCGAAGCGCCGCAGCCTAGGAGACCTGTTACAGGTTTCTCTACCTCATCAAGCCCTCCGCCCATGCGGGCGGAGGGAGGCCGTGAGGGACAGCTCAGCCTGTGGGGTCCGGCCGGCCTCAGCCGTGGCGCACTTGGGATGGAACAGAACACACCAACACGCCACCACGGGGAAGCTCGGCTCTCTCTCGCTTCACCAGCCTCAGGGGTTACCGCCTTAGCCCCGGCTTTCGGCCCACGGTTCGACGGGACTCGAAGGGGTTCGGGTGCCCTCGGCTTTCGGCCTCCCGGTCGCGTTGGCCCACCGGCTTTCCGGTCGTCGCCGCCACGAGGACGCACACCCCACCGGCCCGCACTGCGGGCCAGCGCGGGGACTCGTGGCTCGGGGCTCCGCTCCTGCCTTCGGCCCGCGCCGCCCCGGCCACGGCCCCGCGCCACCATCGTTGCCCCAGGGTGCTCCCCGTTTCACACACCGACCCCGCCATAGGCCGATGCACCGGGACCGAGCCTGACACCCACCCCACCACGACCCGGCAGCACCAGGCCCCAGACCAGGCACAGCATGACCCCGCAACAGGTACGCATGATCCGCCATGTACCCGGCAAGACGTTTTGTGATCAAAAAGCAGGTGCGCCACGGCTGAGGCCGGCCGGACCCCACAGGCTGCGCGTGGACGGGAAAGAGGTTGTCCTCGGACGGGCCTGAACGAGGTTGCGGTCAGAGAGAGCCTCCGGCGGGGGCGCTCAGACTCTGGGATGGACGGGGCGCCGTTCGCGAGTGCCGGTCCGTAGTGGTGTACGTGGGGAGCTTCCATCCCGACCACCATCGACCCAGGCAGAGCCGAGCAGACGAGGCCCAGGGCGTCAAGGTCGTTCGTACAGTGGCGCGCTCCACCTTGACGCCCTGAACCACGCCCGCTCCACGGTGTGTGGGTCGACGGCGGACGGGATGGAAGCTTGGGGTGAGTGGTGAGTTGCGGCGCGGTTGGATCCTGCTGGGATGTTTCACGTGAAACCGCCCTCGCCCGCAAACAGATCGATCCTGGTCAAGTTGCCGCGACTCAGCCTCGTTAAAGCGAGCTAGGTTGCACCCGTTCCTGACGTATCGCCACTTACTTCTATGCGCCTGACCTGCGGAAATGACGTGACTTCCGATGTTGTCAAAGGTGACCGGTAAGATGAGCGCAGCTACATCGCGAAGCTCTCATTGGAACTGCTCTTTGGGGGAGACGAGTTCACCGTCTCCGGCCCATGGCGGGTCGGTCTGGAGAGCAGAAGGATGTGGCTAGATGAACGAGAGCCCTAAGGCGCGCCGACGCAGGTGGACCGGCCCAGAGAAGTGGCAGGTTGGCTTGGCGGCTGTGGCACTGGTGTTCACGATCGTCGAGCGAGCGGGTTGGTTTTCCTGACCCGACAGGCAGCCGGTCGGAGGCGACACGTGATGAGCTGTGAACGCAGCGAGTCCGGTCGGTTTCAGCTCGACCGGACTCGCTAAGGCAAGGGGTTTGGTCCTGGTTGGCGCCGGGGCCAAACCCCCTCTGTCTACGGTAGTTACTAGAAAAGCCCTGATCAGGGCCCTAGCCGGAGACAATCTGTCTACTACAATACCTCCGCTTTGACCTGACTGGCCAGCCAAGACGGTCCCCCGTGTAGCTACAGCCGTACGGATCTCTCTCCAATTAAGCAATCATCAGTGAAGCGTCCAACTTGCCTGGTGTCCTCGCAGGTGCTCGTTTACGTCCATGGCGTGCACCCTTGTCTTGGAGGGACAGAGCCCGGTTTCGTCAAGGCCGGGAGGGTGGGCTGACATCAGTGGCTGACACCAACAGGCGCGGACAACGGCGACCGACACCGGACCTCAGCGGACGATCGGCCGATGTGCAGGAGTACTTGGCCGACGTCGACGGCCCCCCATGATCGACCTGATAAGGATGAGGCCACAGGTTCAAATCCTGTTAGCCCCACAGTGAAAAGGCCCCCAGCCAGTGATGGTTGGGGGTCTTTCGTCTGTCCTGGTGCTTCTCCTTGTGGCTTTGTACGCAAGTTCGCCGCTACGGGGGAGGGGAGGCGCTGCAGGGTCAGGGGGAAGGGGTGCGGGGTGGCGCCGGAGGGTCAGGAGAGCGGCTGGGGCGCTCTCTCCGCGTCCGTGTCGGTCTCCGGGGCGGCTTCCGTGTCCGCGTCCGTGTCCGCGGGTGAGCGGTGGCGGCAGCTCGGGGAGGAGCCGTGGGCCTCGGCTCCGATGCGCTGCTTCATCGTGGGGGGCAGGGACCGGGCGTAGGACCAGGCCCAGTCGGCTGTCGGTGGCAGCGCCGGGGATGCGGTGCAGTTGCGCGCCGGCCGGCTCTCGGCTACCGCCGTGTTGGCGGTCGTCGTGATCAGGCCGAGGGCCGTGCACAGCGCCAGGAAGGCGGTGACGACGACGTTCCACAGCTTCATGACCTTGTTCTGGGCCATGGCCCCTCACTTTCGGGTTGGGCGATTTGCGTACTTTCCTCATGATGTGTATGGCGGCCGGTAAGTGGTGGACCAACGCCCATGGCGCGTCGATCTTCTGATGAACACCACTCGGATGGGTGCAATGGAGCAGAAAAGGGGAACCCTGGGAGCAGAAGAGAGGATTTGTGGCGAAAAATCACTGAACGTGGAGATGTGATCACCCTCCGATCGGAGCGGTGTCGTCCACTTCTACTGCGTTGCTCCCGGCGGGAGTTGGCGACCGGCGTAGGTCACCGATCGGTCTCGGCCGGAGGGTATAGTCGGGCGCCAGAGGTCCCCTACGTCAAGGAAAGACGAGGTCGCACGGTGAAGAAGCTTCTCCTGGTCGCACTGGCCGCCATCGGCGGGCTCCTCGTGTACCGCCAGATCCAGGCGGATCGCGCCGAGCAGGATCTGTGGACGGAGGCGACCGACTCCGTGCCCACGGGTTCCTGAGTATCGACAGCAGTCTGTGAACAGACCCCGGCCGCCGACGCGGTCGGGGTTTTGTGTTGTCCGCGACGGCGTGGTTCACCGGCGTGAAGGAAAACCTTGCTGGGGCAAATCGGGGTGCCTCAGGGGCGCCTGTTTCGGGCGGTCGTGCGAATTGTGCGGTGGCGGGGCGGTCGGCGGGGCAGGATGAGGCGGCGGTCCGGGCACAGATCGTGCCCGGCCTGGCAGGGCCTCGCGGACGGCCGGGGCGGCGAACAGGACGAGGGGGGCGCGTGATGGGGCGGCGCACGGTACGGGGCGCGGTCGTGGCGGCGGTGCTGTG
Source organism: Streptomyces sp. NPDC047042 (assembly GCF_040644035.1). Taxonomy (NCBI): domain Bacteria; kingdom Bacillati; phylum Actinomycetota; class Actinomycetes; order Kitasatosporales; family Streptomycetaceae; genus Streptomyces; species Streptomyces sp. NPDC047042. The sequence continues at coordinate 227,665 of NZ_JBEYVP010000001.1, forward strand.
CGCGGTGGTGGGTGCGGGCGCGGGCCCGGGATCCGGCTTCGAGGCGGTCGCCGCGCCGGATCCGTACGCCTACGACTTCGCCGACGGCGCCCGCACCGTCGAGGGGGCCGCGAGCACCACGGACGCCGCGGGCCTGGAGCCCGGCGGCGTCTACCGCAGCACCCTCCCCGTCAACGGACAGCTGTACTTCCGCCTGGCACTGGACGCCACGTCGAACGCGTACGTCTCCGCCACCGCCGTCCCCCGGCAGGGCGCGACGGTGGCCTCGACCGACGGCGTCAAGGTGTCCGTGCAGGACACCGACGCCCGTTCCTGCTCCTACGACAGCACGCGCTTCGGGCCGTCCCGCAGCCCGCACCCCGTCGCCGCCTGGGCGTCCCGGGTGACCGACGGCGAGACGACGGCCTGCCAGAGCGCGGGTACGTACTACGTCGTCGTGGAGCGCATCGACTCGCCGGGCTCGTCGTCCGACGACTGGGACCTCGAGCTGACGTATGTGTCGGAGCCCAGCCTCGTGAACAAGAGTTCGACAGTGGCGCCCGAGTCCCCCGGGTCCGACGAGGCCTGGGGCTCCGCCTCGCCCGACCCGCTCACCGGCGACGCGGTCCGCCGCCCGGGAGGCGCGGGCTTCGCCACGGCCACCCCGGTGGGCAAGGGAGTCTGGCGGGACGACATCACGCCCGGCCGGACGCTGTTCTACCGGGTGCCGGTCGACTGGGGGCAACAGCTGTACGCGGTCGCCGAACTGGGCAGTTCCGGCGTCGATGCCGGCGGTGGCGGCCGGCACGTCAGCTCCGCGCTCGTCATGTCGCTCTACAACCCCGCGCGCGGGTACGTCGACGACGAGAGCCTCCTCTACGACGGCCGCCAGACCTCGGCCGCCCTCGATCCGCTGCCACCGGTCGCGTACGCCAACCGCTACGGCTCCGGCGACCGCGTGAGCGGAATGCGGTTCGCCGGCTCGTACTACCTGGTCGTCCATCTCGGCGAGCAGATGACGGAACGATTCGGCCCGGGGCCGTACGGGCTGACGCTGAGGGTGCAGGTGACCGGCGCGGCGCAGGACGCGCCCGCGTACCTGGGGCAGTCCGTGCCCCGGGACACGTTCGCGGTCACGGACCGGGACCGGGAGGCGGCCGCCGGGTGGGCGGACGTCACGGGGGAGGACCAGGGCGTCGCCGCCGGCCACGGCGGGGGGAGCGGCGGGGATGGTGACCCCGCGATGCGGGTGGTCGCGGTGAGCGGGATCGGCACGGGGAGCCTGCTGGTGCTGGGGCTCGGGCTGTGGACGGTGATCGCCCGGCGCCGGTCCTGGCGCGTGTAGTTCAGATCCGGAACAGGGCCCAGAAACCCACGGCGTAGCAGGCCAGGGCAAGGAACAGGACCGGTATCGCCACCTTCGCGGACGGCCCGGGACGACGCTGCCGCCGACGCCGGGCGCGGCGCTGCGGCACCGCCTGGGGGGACTGCTGGACCTGCGGCGACCGTTCGGCGTACGAGGAGGAGGCGTACGTGTCCTGCGGCAGCCTCGGAGTGGGGGTCGCGGTCGGGGTCTGCGTCTGGGTCGGCGCCTGGGTGGCGGTCCGGTGCGTGTGGGCCGTATGGGCTGGGTGGGGCCGGAGGGCCAGCGCCGGTGTGGGCTCGAACGGCTGGGCCGCGAAGGACGGTACTTCGTAGGGCGGGGGTACGTGGGGCGCGGCGGGCGCCGGGAGCGGGACGGCCGCGGGGGGAGTGGCGGCGCCGGTGACCTGGGGAGGGGGCAGATGGAAGCTGCCCGTGTCCGACATGCCGGACGGCTGGGGCGGGACCGCCGCCGGCGGGTGAGTGGGGCGCGGCGGCGCGGTGTCCGGGCGGGGCGGGATGCCGTTGCGCTGGGCGGACTGCGGGGCGGGGCGGCTCGCCGCTGAGTCGGCTCCGGGCCCCGTCGGGGTGGCGCCGGCAGGCTGCCACGGTTGGTCGGTGGCGGAGCCGGAGTTTGCGGGCTCGGGGGCCTTGGCGGGTCTGGAGGGTATGGAGGGTATGGAGGGTACGGCCCCCGGGCCTGGTACGGGCGGTGGGGAAACGTTTCCTGGAGGCGGCGGAGGGCCGGGCACGGGCCCCGGTGTCCGACCGGGCCACGGCCCCGGCGCCGAACCCGGCATCGGACTGGGCCCCGGCCCCGTGTGCGTACCGCCGGTCGCGGGCCCGGTGGGCGTGCCGTCCGAGTTCGGTTCGCGGTACGGGTCGTAACGGCGGACCGATCCCGGGCCGGTGTGTGTGCCCGTGTGCGAGTCCGAGTGTGAGCCGTGGTGTGAGCCGGTGTGCATGCCGTCCGGCTCGCCGCTTCCCGCGCCCGAGGCCGGTCCGCCCGCTGCTCCCGTGCCCGTCGCCGTGCCGGCGCGCGAGCCGCTCGTGGTCACGTCGGGGGACTGTTTGAGGGGGCCGGTGGGGGCGAAGCCTCCCGGCAGGGGGCCGAGTTGGTCGAAGATCTCGATCAGCTCGTCGTCCGGGCCCGGCTCGGGCAACAGTTCGGCGGCCTGGGCGAGGGCCTTGCGCGCGCCTGTGGCGGTGCGGAACCGTGCCTGCGGGTCCGGCTGCAGCAGCGTGGCCACGACCTGCCACAGCGGCTCCGGTATGCCCTGCGGCGCGCTGGGCGTGCCGTGTTCCACGAAGTACTCGATCAGGGCCTTGGAGTCCGGCTTGGCGCCCTCCAGGAGATACAGGGCGACCAGGCCCACGGCGAACAGGTCGGACGGGAAGTCCGGGTCCGCGCCCAGCATTTGCTCGGGGGCGAAGTAACCGGGCGTGCCCACCACGTAGTCGGTCTCCGTCAGCCGGGGCTCGCCCAGCCGCATGGCGATACCGAAGTCGGACAGCCGCAGCCGCGGGCGGCCCGTGCCGGTCGCCTCGAGCAGCACGTTGGCGGGCTTGATGTCCCGGTGGACGACACCCTCCGCGTGCACGGCGGCCAGGCCCGAGAGGAGCTGGTCGAGCAGGGTGCAGACGAACGTGGGCGGCAGCGGGCCGTAGTCGGCGATCAGATGGACGAGCGAGCCCCCGGCGACCAGATCCATGGTGAACAGGACCTTGTCGTCGTCGGCGGCCCAGCTGGCCGGGGCGAGGACATGCGGGTGGTCGATCCGCAGCGCCTGTTCGCGCACGAAGCGCAGCAGTGAGTGGGCGTCGCTCTGCTGCAGGACCTTGGCGGCCACGTACCGGCGGCGTCGGTGGTCCCAGGCGCGCCAGACGGCGCCGACTCCCCCGCGCCCGATCGGGTCGGCCAGTTCGTACCGGCCGGCGAAGACCTCACCCATGGCTCTGCGTCGATCCCCCTTCGGATCCCCGCTCGGTCGGTTCCGGACCGGCGGGTGGTACGGCTCCTCCTACCCCGCTCCGGAGCCCCCTGTCACCCCGCTCCTCCAGAACCTGTCTCCGTACCTGTTTTCCCCCAGGTGTTCTCCGTCTCCCCCGCCCCCCTGTGTGCTGAGCCGTAGCCCGGCCGCCGAACCCCCGGTCGGCGGCCGGGCCGGCGGCTCAGCTCTGGTGGGACTGGTAGTGCGTCACGGCGTCGGACGTGCGGCCCGCGCCGTACACCCGGAGGAACTCTGCCAGTTCCGGGTGGCTCGGGGCGAGAGTGTCAGCCGCCTCGATGATGTCCCCGGCGGCAGCCACCGAGCGCAGCAGTGACTGGATCTCGCGGACCACACGCTTGACCGTGGGCGCCCCCGAACTCGTCGTCGACTGCGCGGTGTTGCTGAGCACCGACCCCCCCTGCGACTTCTTGATCTCATCCATCCGCTCGGTCGCCTCGGCGGCGCTGACGCTGCCGTCCGCGACCTGGCCGGCCAGATCCTGCAGCAACTGCACACGCTGCACCACTGCCGGATTGCCGATCTTGGCCCGCTGGCCACTCATCAGCTGTGACAGCATCGGCGCGGACAGACCCAGTACCCCCGCGAGACGAGCCTGGTTGAGACCAAGATCGTCGATGAGCTTACGGAAGAGCGCCCCCAGCGGCTCCCCGTACCAGTTCCGCTGAAGCTCCCGCGCTCTTGCGGTTGCTTCCTGCTGTGCGGCATCCATTGCGTCTCCCCATCGCTTCCCCAAATACCGCGGTTCGCTGTCGCGAACCACGTCGAGCATCTTACGGAGAGTGGTCGTCCACGGGGACCCCAATCCTTTTGCGAGATACCGGGGATGAACCGGTACTCTGGTCTGCGGCGCCCACCAGTACCTGGTTGTTCTGGGCGGACGCCTCCCTTTCGGGGCCTTAGCTCAGTTGGTAGAGCGCTGTCTTTGCATGGCAGATGTCAGGGGTTCGACTCCCCTAGGCTCCACCCCCGAAATGCCCTCTGAACTGCGGAAACGCAGTCCGGAGGGCATTTTTTGCAAGGGTCGGCACCCGAGTGCGCCCGTGCTCACGGCGCGTGTTGTGCCAGGCCTGATCCACGACGCCGGCCCTGGCAGGTGGCGAGGGTGGCGTTGGGCCCTGCGGTGGCGGTGAGGCTCGAGAGGAGGTCGAGGACAGGAATCAGGGCACCTCGGTCCGGGCCGTAGTGCCGTACGGCTTCCTGTGAGATGCGCTGTTTTCGGTCAACCCGGCCGGAACGCGCACGGCCACGCCCCTCCGAGGTGCGGAGGGGCGTGGCCGTGAGGGGCGCCGCCGATGATGGCGACCTTCTAAAGCACGCTCACCTTGCCGATGTTCTCGTCGAACCGGCGGCGCAGATCGTCGGAGGGGAAGTTCCGCAGCCCCTCGTTCGTCGCGATGAGGTGGGCCACGCGCTGCCGCTCCGCCGGGTCGATCGTGCCGTCGGCCGCAACGACCAGGGCGGCGCACATCGCCGTGCTGGCGTTGCCCGTCGCCCTCCCGCTAGCCCTCTTCCTCTTCTCCCTCGTCGTCCCCCTCGAAGAAGTCGCCCACCTCGTCGACGACTTCGGCCGCCACCATCCCGCCGACGACACCGACAGCCAGCCCGGCCGCGCCCGCCGCGACGACCGTCCCCATGCCCGGCCCCGACGAACCATGCTGCCCGTACTGGTGCCCCTGAAGCCCGTACTGCCCGTATGCGTCCCGCCGGTGCTCGACCAGTTCCCGGACCCAGCCGTCGACCAGTGCGGTCCAGTCCTGGTGGGCGGCGACCTCGTGGGAGACGGTGAAGCGGGCCAGCGGGTCGTCGCCGTGAGAGGTGTGAGAGCCGCCGAGGCCGCCGTGGTCGCTGTACGCGCCGTACGGGGTGCGCTTGTCGGCCTCCAGGATCACTTCCATGCCGGACGCCGTGGCCAGGAAGGTCAGCTCGATCTCGTTGACCGCGTGCGCGTACTGCGGGGCCGGGGTGAGCTCGAGCTCCTGGTAGAAGGGGAGCCGCTGGCCGGTGCCGCCGATGCGCCCGTACTCCAGATCGGCGGACCTGAAACCGAAGCCGAGTTGGCCGAGGGCCTCCAGAATCGCCTCCTGTACGGGCAGCGGGGCCACGGCCAGCGGGTCGAGGTCGCCCTTGTCACGGGCGCCCGCGACCGACAACTCCGTGCGCAGACCGAGGACGATGCCCAGACCCTGCCCGTACAACTCGGTGATCGGCGTCTCCCACGGCAGGACCACGCCGAACGAGACGCTGAGCTGCTCACCCTCGGCCAGCCGGAAACCGCCCCCGACGACGAACCGCTCGAAGGCGACGGCACCCTCGCTCTCGCCCTCCGCGTGCTCGGCCTCGACCCTGGCCACCAGCTCCAGCGTGATCTGTTCGACGTCGAAGTCGGCCCCGCCGCCCCGGAGATGGACCTGCCCGGACAATGTGCCCCCGGGGCGGACCGGGCCAGGGTCCAGGACCGTGTCCACCGTGGGTCCGCCCACACCGAGCGATCCGAGCAGCCTTTTGAACACCATCGTGGCGTCCACTCCTTCATGTTCCGCGTCACCGATCCGCGTTCCTGATCCGCGACCGAGTGCTTCTACCAGTGCTTCTACGAGCACGTAGAAGGCTATGGGCGCGCCGGAACAGCGGGCGCGGGCACCGATCACATACGGCCAACTCCCCCGTCCGGTCCGTAGCGCCTCCCGGACCCCGAAGGTAGGGCTGGCTACACCCCCGTTCCGGGAGTACACGTCATCGTTTCCCCGAGCCCACGACGGCATCGTTGGACCCAGCCGATCCCCGTGATCCACAGAGGTTCACAGCCCGCCGCCCGGAAGGAAACCGCCGTGAAGTCGCTGCTCCCGTCGAACCCGAGGACGACCGGCGCGGCGCTGTCCGCAGAGGCGGCCGGAGTGACGGCCGGAGTGACGGCGACAGCCGGCGCCGCTGCCGCTCCCGGACCGCTCTCCTCCTTCGCGCGATTCGTGCTGTGCGGCGGTGGCGTCGGGCTCCTTTCCAGTGGAGCCGTCGCGCTGCTCGCCGTGACGATGCCCTGGGCGCTGGCGAACGCGCTGATCACGGTCGCCTCGACCATCCTGTGCACCGAACTCCACGCCCGCTTCACCTTCGGCGCCGGCCAGCGCGCCGGATGGCGCCAGCACTGGCAGTCGGCAGGCTCGGCCACCGCCGCCTACGTCGTCACCTGCCTCGCGATGCTGGTGCTGCACCTGGTCCAGCCCTCGCCCGGCATGCTGACCGAGCAGATCGTCTACCTCAGTGCCTCCGGCCTCGCCGGCATGGGACGCTTCCTGGTCCTGCGCCTGTTCGTCTTCGCTGCCGACCGGAACAGGCCCGCCCACCACGGCATTCGCCAGGCCCCGGCGCTGAAGGGGCTGGGCGGCAGCCTCAGGGTGAGCCCGCGGCTGGCCGTCGCCTGAGGTGTTTCACGTGAAACACCGCTCGAGACGCGCGGACATCGTCGCGGTGCCATGTTTCACGTGAAACATGGCTGTGGGGCGGGAAGCGCTCAGGCCTCCCGCCCCACGGCGGCATCACACGCAGGCATCACAGGTGACACCGCGCACGAACCACCACACACAAACCGTCAGCGGCGGTTCTCGTCGTCATCCGCCGACTCGGACTCGGCCTCCTTCGCCTGGACCTCCGGGTCCAGAACCGACTGGCCGGTGCCGTCCACCGACGTCAGACGGCCCGTCTCCGGGACCTCGGTCGCCGCAGGCGGCTCGACCAGCCAGTCGGGGTTGGCCTGCTTGTCCCACCACTTCCAGGCGGCGAAGGCGCCACCCGCCAGGATGCCCAGCGCGGCCAGCCCCTTGGCGAGCCGGCCCGCCCGCGCCCGCCGCTGGTGCTTACGGGCCAGTTTCCTGATCTCCTGCGGAGTGACCTGACCCCGCAGCGCGGCCAGCGCGGCGGCACCGCGAGCCGCCGCCTCCTCTCGTACGGGACCGGCCGCCGCGACCGCCCGCTCCACACGCGGAGCGGTGTACTCGGCGGCCTGCCGGGCGGCCTTGGCGGTACGGACGGCGGCTTCATGGGCGGCATGGTCGACCTTCGGCGGCACATGCGTACGGGCCTGCTCCAACCGCGGCGCGAGATGCGCGCCGTACTGGACACGGGCCTGTTCCGCAGCCTGGGACACCCTGGGCGCAAGCCGTACGCGTGCCTCGTGTGCGTACAGAGTGGCCTTGTCCTTGGCCGTGTCGGCGTAGGGCGCCACCACGTCCGCGGCGTGCAGGACGCTGTCCTTCGCCGAGCCGGTAGCGGCGCGCACGCTTTCAATGCGGGTCACGGGATCTCCTCCTCCTCGGTGGCGTACGGTATTCGACTCTCCACCCTTTTACGGATCATGCCCCGCAATACGCCGCGAGGCATGCGCGGGCGGGCATCCGGGTCATGGACGGGCCGGTCACGCGAAACCGAGGGCACCGAACCGAGCACATGAGACAGCGGATGACGATCACATGTAATAGCGCTGCAAACAGGGCAAGGGGAGCTTGTGGTCGACAATGCCACGGATCGTCGCCTCGCGCCCCCGTCCCGTACCCACTCGACCGGTTTCCTGGGAGCGGCCGCGCGCAAGCGAAAGCGCCGGATTTCCCTCGGAGGAGGGCGTCGGGCGACGGACGTTCGTGGACCGTGCGAGGATCGGGGCGTCACAAGAGGACAACGGAAGGCAGACCGTGGCCGAGCAGCTTTACGCCACCCTGAAGACCAACCAAGGCGACATCGAAATCCGGCTCCTGCCGAACCACGCGCCCAAGACGGTCCGTAACTTCGTCGAACTCGCCACCGGCGAGCGTGAGTGGACCAACCCGGAGACGGGTGAGAAGTCCACCGACAAGCTCTACGACGGCACAATCTTCCACCGGGTGATCAGCGGCTTCATGATCCAGGGCGGTGACCCCCTCGGCAACGGCACCGGTGGCCCCGGCTACCAGTTCGAGGACGAGTTCCACCCGGACCTCCGCTTCGACAAGCCGTACCTGCTGGCCATGGCCAACGCCGGCCCGGGCACCAACGGTTCGCAGTTCTTCATCACCGTCTCGCCGACTGCCTGGCTGACCCGCAAGCACACCATCTTCGGTGAGGTCACCGACGCGGCCAGCCAGAAGCTCGTGGACGCCATCGCGACCACCGCGACCAACCCGCGCACCGACCGCCCGGTCAACGACGTCGTCATCGAGTCGGTCGTCGTCGAGACCCGCCAGGCCTGAGACCAGCCAGGCCTGAGACCAGCAAGGTCTGAGACCCGCGAGAGCTGAGCCCGGTAGCCCTTCCGCAGGGAACCAAACGCCCCGCTCATCCGTAAGGATGGGCGGGGCGGTGCGTTGCATTGCACAAGACGACGGATTTGACCGACTTAGGGGATCTCATGGATCAGGCGCCAGGCAGCCCACAGGGCCCGCAGGACGCCCAGGCCCTGCCCACCTGCTACCGACACCCGGACCGCGAGACAGGCATCCGCTGCACCCGCTGCGAACGCCCGATCTGCCCCGAGTGCATGGTCAGCGCCTCCGTCGGCTTCCAGTGCCCGGAATGCGTGCGCAACGGCTCCGGCACAGGACACGCGCCGGACGCCACCACCCCCCGCACCCTCGCCGGCGGCACCATCACGGCCGACCCGCGGCTTCTCACCAAGATCCTCATCGGCCTCAACGTCGCCCTCTACTTGCTCCAGATGTCGCTCGGAGACGAGTTCACGGACCGTTTCCAACTCATCGGCAGCGCCTTCGTACCGAGTCTGGGCTCGATGGAGGGCGTCGCGGAGGGGCAGTGGTACCGGCTGCTGACGTCGATGTTCCTGCACGCCAGCCCCATGCACATCATCTTCAACATGCTCAGCCTGTGGTGGATCGGCGGCCCTCTGGAAGCAGCCCTCGGCCGCGCCCGCTACCTCACGCTCTACCTGGTCTCCGGACTCGCGGGCAGCGCACTGACGTATCTGCTCGAGTCCCCGCTCCAGCCCTCGCTCGGCGCATCCGGTGCCATCTTCGGCCTCTTCGGCGCGACCGCCGTGCTGATGCGCCGCCTGAACTACGACATGCGTCCGATCATCGCCCTGCTGGTGATCAACCTCATCTTCACCTTCGGGATGAGCAACATCGCCTGGCAGGCCCACATCGGCGGACTGGTCGGCGGAGTCGTCATCGGCTACGCCATGGTCCACGCCCCGCGTGAGCGCCGGGCCCTGGTCCAGTACGGCGTGTGCGGCGTGGTTTTGGTGGCGGTGGTCGTCATGACCCTGATCCGCACGGGCCAGCTCATCTAGCCGCCCCCACGATCACCAGGTTCCCCTGACCCCGCGTGACCTGTCACTGAGTGCCTGTTGTCCACAGTCCGTGGCGCCGCCTGTGCACAGTGTGCGAGAACAACTGTGCCCCCTGTCACCGACCGGAGTTTTCCCAGGTCAGACAGGGGGCGAACAGGCTTGCGATTGCCAGTGTGTCAGTCGTACCGGTGTCAACGCTCGATGAGTTATCCACAGATCGTCGTCTTTTCCCCAGGTGGGGTGTGGAAAATCAACCACGGCTGTGGATAACTCAGCGGAAAGCCCTGGGCAAAGCCCTACTTCCACTGAGTCGAGACACCGAACCCCGCGGCGATGAAGCCGAAGCCCACGACGATGTTCCAGTTGTCCAGTGAGTCGATCGGCAGCGTGCCGTCGGTCACATAGAAGAGGACGATCCAGGCCAGGCCGATGAGGAACATGGCCAGCATGACCGGTGCGACCCAGCCGCGGCTGTTCAGCTTGATGGCTGTCGCCTGCTTGGCGGGCGGCGGCGTGTAGTCGGCCTTCTTGCGGATACGTGACTTCGGCACGAGGGTCTCTCCTGTCGATGCGCTGCGTGGCCGCGCAGGGAACTGATTGGGGCTCCGGAGCAGCGTACAAGGGGACACTCAGCACTCCCCCGGGCGTCCGTTAGCGTAGTGCTTCCGCGGCGCCGAAGGAGATAAGGGTACGTTGAGCAATTCTGCCGACTCTCCCGGGACGGATTCCAGTCCGTCCCGTAACCGCCGTTTCCGCCCGGTGCGGGTGCTCACCGCGGGGGTCTTCGCCCTCGCGGGGCTGATCTTCTTCACGAGTTTCGACACGGCCAAGGGCACGAACATCCGCACGGACTCCTCCTTGCTGAAGCTCTCGGACCTCATTCAGGAGCGCAGTCACAAGAACGGCCGGCTCGACGAGTCCAACGCGACCCTGCGCGACGACGTCGAGGCGCTCGCCGAGCGCGACGACGGCAGCACCGTGGCCGAGGACGCCAGGCTGGCGGCGCTGGAGAAGGCCGCGGGCACCCAGAAGCTCAAGGGCGAGGCCCTCACGGTCACTCTCAACGACGCTCCGCCGAACGCCACCGCGAAGCTCCCTGGCTATCCGGAGCCGCAGCCCGACTATCTGGTCATCCACCAGCAGGATCTGCAGGCCGTGGTGAACGCGCTGTGGCAGGGCGGGGCCAAGGGCATCAAGGTCATGGACCAGCGACTGATCTCCACCAGCGCGGTCCGCTGTGTGGGCAACACCCTGATTCTGCAGGGACGCGTCTACTCGCCCCCGTACAAGATCACGGCTATCGGTGACCCGGAGAAGCTGAGGAGCTCGCTCACGGCGTCCAAGGCGATCCAGAACTACATGGTGTACGTCTATGTCTACGGGCTCGGTTGGCAGGTCGACGAGGACGGGACGGTGACTCTGCCCGGCTACTCGGGCACAGTGGACCTGCACTACGCGAAGCCTGTGGAGTAGCTGGGACAGCTGCTGAAGCAGCCGGTAGCTCACCGCTGGGGGGCCTGTGTCGGGGCGCGTGATCATCAGGACGGTCAGCGAGCTGTGCGTCACCGTGGGCACGGTGATCGTGCTTTTCGTCGTGTACGTGCTGTTCTGGACGGGCGTGAAGGCCGACAGCGTCATGGACGACCAGATCCACCAGTTACAGGAACAGTGGTCCAAGGGCGGCGACGCGGTGTCGCAGGGGCCGCCGTCGACACCGGCCACCCCGGCGAGCACCACGAGCCCGAGCAGCCCCACCGGCCCGAGCGGCCCGAAGCCCCCCGGGCCCTACACCTCGGGCAAGCCCTTCGCGATCATGTACATCCCGCGGCTTGGTTTCACGTGGAACAAGCCCGTGCTCGAAGGCACGAGGACGAGCACCCTGAAGAAGGGCCTCGGTCACTACGCGACCACCGCGCGGCTCGGCCAGGAGGGCAACTTCTCGGTCGCCGGCCACCGTCGCACGTACGGCGATCCGTTCAAGGACTTCCCGAGGCTGCGCCGGGGGGACGCGGTGGTGCTGACGGACGGGACGACGTGGTTCACGTATCGGATCGACAAAGGGCCTTACAAAACCGTGCCCACGGACATTGAGGTGATCGATCCTGTGCCACGTAAGAGCGGGTACACGCGTTCGGGCCGTTATCTGACCCTGACCACGTGCGATCCGGAGTGGGGACACAGTCATCGGCTGATCGTCTGGGCGCACCTGGATTCCACACAGCCTGTGGAGGCCGGGAAACCCGCGGCGTTGCGCCGTTAATCTGGTGAGGTACGGCGTGAGTCCGGTGCCGCGAGTCGGGTGCCGTGGGCGACGGAAGGGACGGCATGTACGGCTGGATCTGGCGGCATCTGCCAGGGAACGCGTGGGTGAAGGCGTTGCTTTCCCTCGTGCTGGCGCTGGCGGTTGTCTACGTGCTCTTCCAGTACGTCTTCCCGTGGGCCGAGCCTCTTCTCCCCTTCAACGATGTGACGGTGAACGACCAGTGAGCGCCCGGATTCTCGTTGTCGACAACTACGACAGCTTCGTCTTCAACCTGGTCCAGTACCTGTACCAGCTGGGTGCGGAGTGCGAGGTGCTGCGCAACGACGAGGTGTCGACGGCGCACGCGCAGGACGGCTTCGACGGTGTGCTGCTGTCGCCGGGCCCGGGTACGCCCGAGGAGGCCGGCGTCTGCATCGAGATGGTCCGCCACTGCGCGGCCACCGGGGTGCCGGTGTTCGGGGTCTGCCTGGGCATGCAGTCGATGCAGGTGGCGTACGGCGGTGTGGTGAATCGTGCGCCCGAGCTGCTGCACGGCAAGACGTCCCTCGTGGAGCACGGCGGCAGGGGTGTGTTCGCCGGCCTGCCGAGCCCTTTCACGGCGACCCGCTACCACTCCCTCGCGGCGGAGCCGGAGACGGTCCCGGCCGAGCTCGAGGTGACCGCGCGTACGCACGACGGCATCATCATGGGCCTGAGACACCGTGAGCTGCCGGTCGAGGGTGTGCAGTTCCACCCCGAGTCGGTGCTGACGGAGCACGGCCACCTGATGCTGGCCAACTGGCTGGCGGAGTGCGGCGACCCGGGTGCCGTGGCGAGGTCGTCCGGGCTCGCCCCGGTGGTGGGCAGGGCCACGGCGTGACCGCCCTGCGCCCCGAGCGCGAGTCCGGCTCCGCGTACGGAGACACCGGCGACCAGGCAACCTCGTACGGGCAGCAGCAGCCGTACGAGGTGCCCGGCGCGTTCGAGGCGGCGGTGGACGGCCTGGCGGACCCGCTGAGCGACCCGCTCCCCGGGCAGCGGAACGATCCGCCGCCGGTCCGCGCGCGCGGGCGGCGCAGCCGGCGCAGTCACGCGCGCCCGTACGACGCCTCGGCTGAGCGGGGGGCGGCGGAGCACCGGGACCCGGGCCCCGAGTCCGGGTACGAGTCGCGGGGGTACGCGCAGGACTGGCAGGTGGGGGTGTACGAGGAGCAGGCGCCGTATGTGCCTCCCACGGCGCCTGCGGAGCCTTCGGCCGCCGCGGCTCCTACGGCCCCGGCGCCCGTGGCCGCTCCCGCACCGCCCACCGTTGTCCTTCCGCCCATCGACGAGGAGACGGTGGCGCTCCGGCTGAAGGATCTGCCGCCCGATCTGCGTCCCGAGGCGCCGCGAATAGGCGATGAGGGCTCGACTTCCGCGGCCTCGGCCGTCACAGGGGCCACAGGCGCCTCTGAGGGCGCCTCGGTGGTCGGGGGGCGTGCGGCGCGCCGGAAGGCCGCCAAGGCCCGCCATGGCCGTCCTGGGGGCCCGCAGGAGGCATCGGAGGACGCGCCCGCCGAGTCCGCGGCGGCCGGAGCGCCTCTTTCGCGGATGGCGGCGCGGCAGGCCGCACGGGCGCAGAAGCCGGGCATGGCGGTGATGGCGAGCCGTGCGATCGGCGAAGTGTTCATCACGACCGGCGTGCTGATGCTGCTGTTCGTGACCTATCAGCTGTGGTGGACGAACGTACGTGCCCACGCGCAGGCCGGGAGCGAGGCGAGCAGCCTCCAGGACGACTGGGCGAGCGGGAAGCGTGCGCCGGGGGTGTTCGAGCCGGGGCAGGGTTTCGCCATTCTCGACATCCCCAAGCTGGACGTGGTGGTGCCGATAGCGGAGGGCACCAGCAAGAAAAAGGTGCTGGACCGGGGCATGGTCGGCCACTACGCGGAGGGTGGCCTCACCACGGCGATGCCGTCGGCGGCGACCGGCAACTTCGGGCTCGCGGGCCATCGCAACACGCACGGCGAGCCGTTCCGGTACATCAACCGGCTGAAGAAGGGCGACGCGATCGTCGTGGAGACGCAGGACAAGTACTACGTCTACAAGATGGAGTCGATCCTGCCGGTCACGTCGCCGAGCAACACGAGCGTGCTGAACCCGATTCCGAACGGTTCGGGGTTCACCAAGCCCGGCCGGTACATCACTCTCACGACGTGTACGCCCGAGTTCACGAGCAAGTACCGGATGATCGTGTGGGGCAAGATGGTCGAGGAACGGCCGCGCAGCAAGGGCAAGCCGGATGCGTTGCTGTAGTGGCGGCGATGGCGGCGGGCTCGCGCAGTAGCAGTTAGGGCAGATGAAGAGTGGCAGCGACGACGGACCACGACGAGCAGACCGCCGGCGCCCCGGTTTCCCCGTCGCAGGCCCGGCCGCGGCGCACGGGCGGCAAACTGGCCGCCGCGGTGAGCCTGTTCGGGGAACTTCTCATCACGGCGGGTCTGGTGCTGGGGCTGTTCGTCGCGTACTCGCTCTGGTGGACGAACGTCGTCGCGGACCGTGAGGCGAACAAGCAGGGTGACCAGGTGCGCGACCACTGGGCCGACGGCGACACGGACACGGGTCCGGGCACGCTGGACACCAAGGACGGCATCGGCTTCCTGCACGTCCCGGCGATGAAGAACGGCGAGGTCCTGGTCAAGAAGGGCACGTCGTCGAAGGTCCTGAACGACGGGGTCGCCGGGTACTACGTGGACCCGATCAAGTCGGCGCTCCCCGAGGCGAAGCAGGGCAATTTCACGCTGGCGGCGCACCGGGACGGCCATGGCGCCAAGTTCCACAACATCGACAAGCTGAAGAAGGGCGACCCGATCGTCTTCGAGACGAAGGACGACTGGTACGTCTACAAGGTCTACGACATCCTCCCGGAGACCTCGAAATACAACGTCCAGGTGCTGTCGGCGGTCCCGAAGGAGTCGGGCAAGCGCAAGCCGGGCCGCTACATCACGCTGACGACCTGCACGCCGGTGTTCACGTCGGAATACCGGTACATCGTGTGGGGGGAACTGGTGCGGGTGGAGAAGGTCGACAGCGCCCGGACCCCACCGAAGGAACTGCGCTGAAGGCCGCGCCTACTCCAGGACCTTGAGTGGTTCGCCCGCACTCCACTCCTCCAGCACCCCACGGTGCACGGCGGTGATCCCGGCCTCGGAGGCGATGCTCAGCGCCTCAGGCGTGAAGGGGCACGTCGCCACGTAGAGCGCGACTTCCGCGCGGTAAAGCACCTTGGCGGACCCCACGAACTTCTGGACGTCGGGGCTGGTGATGTTGAGGTAGGGCGCGAACCTCTTGCACTGGACGACGAGGCGCCGCCCGTCGGCGGTGAGCGCGATGATGTCGACGCCACGGTCTCCGTGACCGCCCTGCACGACGACGTTGGTACAGCCGTCGCGGCGCAGCAGTTTGGCGATGTGGTGCTCGAACGTGCGGCCGTTCATGGCGTCCATGGCTGCCATGACGCCGACGGCCGGCCGGTCGTCTCGCGTCCCTTCGAGCCGTTGCAGGCGGGCGTGGTGCTGGTGGAGCCGTCGTTCGATGCGTTGGACTCCGGCCCGCAGGGCGGTCAGCTCCTTGCGGTGATCGCCCGAGGTTTCGATCAGCGCGTTGAACATAGGGACGACGGTTTTGCCGAGGACGTGGGTGATGCGCTGGTCGATGCGGGCGTTGAGGGAGGATGTGTCGGGGGCGACGGGGGCTTCGGCAGGTTGTACGCGTGCCAGGTACTCCATGTCGAGCAGGTAGGTGCGTACCTGGCGGGCGATGTCGCTGTCGCGCAGGAGCATGGCGACGTTCAGGACCGCTCGGCGGGAGTAGACAGTGAGGCTACGACGGGCCTGTGGATAACATCCCAGCGAGAGTGACATGTTGTCACTCTCGAATTCCTGCAGGTCAGCGCCGCGCAATACCGACAACCCGTTGGCCGTGAGTTCTTCGCGGTGGCGCTTCGTCAGCTGCCGAACGGCCTCGACGAAGATGTGGTCGGACTTCGTACACGGGTATGGGTGAGCCCCGGTGCCTGGGAAGGCGCCGGGGCTCACTCGTGTGACAGACAGACGGTCAGCCGAAGGGGTTGCCGTCGTTTCCACCGTTGTTTCCGCCGTTGTTGCCGCCGCCGAAGTTGATGGTCTGCAGCGTGATCTGGGTGCTGCCCGGATCCTCGACCTCGTTGCCGTTGTTGCCCTGCGGATCCTGGGCGATGACGATGGCGGTGTCGCTCTGGTCGCTGCCGTTGGCGAACTGGATGTTGTTGAAGCCGGCCCCCTGCAGGATCTGCCTGGCCTCGCCCACGGTCTTCCGGGTGACGTCCGGGACGGGGGTCTTCTGGACCTCGGCCTTCTTGCCGATCTGGATGGTCACGGTGTCGCCCGGGTCGGCCTGGGTGCCCGAGTTCGGGACGGTGGAGATGACCTTGCCGACCTGGTTGTCGTCCTGGGTGTCGATCTCCGTGCACTCGCCGACGAGGTCGTTGGCCTGCATCTGCTGCTTGGCGGTCTCACAGTCCTGGCCGAGGACCGCCGGGACCGTCGACTTCTCCTCTTCCTTGGCGACGGTGAGGGTGATCGTCGTGCCCTTCTCCACCTCGTCGCCGACGTCCAGGGACTGTTCGAGGACCTTGCCCGGGTCCTCGGGGGACTCCTTGGTCTCCGTCTTGACGTCGAGCTGGTACTTGTCGCTCTCGAGTTCCTTGGTGGCGTCGTCCACCTGCTCGCCGAGCACGCTCGGTACGACGACCTTCGGCGCCCCGGTGGAGAGCACCAGCGCGATGGTGTCGCCCTTTTTCACGTCGGCGCCGGCTGCGGGATTTTGGGAGCAGATGTTGCCCTTGGGCTCGTTCTCGCAGGCCTTGGGGGTGAACGTCAGTTTCAGTTCGACGTTCACCGCCGCCTTCTTGGCGTCGTCCTCTGTCTGGCTGACGAAGTTCGGGTTCTTGAGGGTGGTGTCCTTCACACCCTGCCCGTCGAACACCCACTTGCCGATCAGGATGGCGCCGACCAGCACCAGTGCGCCCGCCACGGCCAGCAGGATCGTCGAAGTGTTCGACTTCTTCTGCTGCTGGCGTCGTCGGGGGCCCCGGTCGTCGTAGCCGAAGCCGCCGTCGTCCGGGCTCATCGGGGGGAGCATGGTGGTCGCGCCGGCGTCGGAGCGCAGGGCGGTGGTGGCCTGGTCGTCGGGGTAGCCGTAGGCGCCGTAGCCGACCGAGCCCATGGCCGCGGTGGCCGCGACGGGCTGGCCGTCGAGGCAGGCCTCGATGTCGAGGCGCATCTCGTCGGCGGACTGGTAGCGGTAGTCCGGGTCCTTGACGAGGGCCTTGAGGACGATGGCGTCCATCTCGGGGGTGATCTCGGGGTCGAACACCGAGGGGGGCTGGGGCTCTTCCCGTACGTGCTGGTACGCCACCGCGACCGGGGAGTCCCCGATGAACGGGGGCCGGACGGTCAGGAGTTCGTAGAGCAGGCAGCCGGACGAGTACAGGTCGGACCTCGCGTCCACCTGTTCGCCCTTGGCCTGCTCGGGCGAGAGGTACTGGGCCGTTCCTATGACCGCGGACGTCTGCGTCATCGTCATGCCGGAGTCGCCCATGGCGCGGGCGATGCCGAAGTCCATGACCTTGACCTGGCCGTTGCGCGTGAGCATGACGTTGGCCGGTTTGATGTCGCGGTGGACGATGCCGCTTCTGTGGGAGTACTCCAATGCCTGGAGGATCCCGATGGTCATCTCCAGCGTCCGCTCGGGCAGCAGCTTGCGGCCCGAGTGGAGGAGCTCGCGGAGGGTCGAGCCGTCCACGTACTCCATCACGATGTACGGGATCGACGTCCCGTCGATGTAGTCCTCGCCGGTGTCGTACACGGCGACGATCGCGGGATGGTTGAGCGAGGCGGCCGACTGGGCCTCCCGGCGGAACCGGGCCTGGAAGGAAGGGTCGCGCGCGAGGTCGGCGCGCAACGTCTTCACTGCCACGGTGCGGCCCAGGCGGGTGTCATGTGCGAGGTAGACCTCTGCCATGCCACCACGGCCGAGCACGTGACCCAGCTCGTACCGGCCGCCGAGGCGACGCGGCTCTTCCATAGCTTCCTACCAGCCCTCTCCGTCGGTCCCGACCGCACCTGTGTGTGGTCCGGCTGTGCCGTCCGGGCATACGGTACCCGGGTTCATTTGTGTGACCTGGCCAAGCCCGTCAGCCGATACCGGACCGGTATCGCAACGTGCACCGATGTGAAGGGGACGTGACGGGGCTCTCACCGCTTGCTCTGGATGACCGCCTCCATCACGCTCTTGGCGATGGGCGCGGCCAGACCGCCGCCCGAGATGTTGTCGCGGACGGCTCCCTCGTCCTCGACGACGACCGCGACGGCGACCGGTGAGCTGCCGTCGGGGAGCTTGGCGTAGGAGATGAACCAGGCGTAGGGCTTCTCGCTGTTGTCGACGCCGTGCTGGGCGGTGCCGGTCTTGCCGCCGACGGTCACGCCGCTGATCTGCGCCTTCTTGCCGGTGCCGTCCTTGACGACCGTCTCCATCATCGACTGGAGGGTCTGGGCGTTCTCGGTGGACAGGGGCTGGCTCATTTCCTCGGGCTCGGTCTGCTGGAGCACGTCGAGGTTGGGGGCCTGGAGCTTGTCGACCATGTACGGCTTCATCAGCTTGCCGTCGTTGGCGATCGCGGAGACGACCATGGCCATCTGCAGCGGGGTCGTCGCGGTCTCGAACTGGCCGATGGAGCTGAGCGCGGTCTGGGGCCTGTCCATCTTCTCGGGGAAGTTGGAGGCGGCGGCGCGGACCGGGATGAACTGCTCCTCGTTGAAGCCGAACTTCTTGGCCTCATCGAGCATCTTGTCCTTGCCGACGTCGACGCCCATCTTGCCGAAGACGGTGTTGCAGGAGTACTGGAGGGCGACGCGCATGCTCGCGTTCTCGCAGGGGATGTTCCCCTCGTTCTTCAGCTCGGTCCTGGTGTCCGGGAGGATGTAGGGGCGCGGCGAGTTCGTCTTCTGGTCGGCGTCCGTGTACAGGCCGTTCTCGAGGGCCGCCGCGGCCGTCACGACCTTGAAGGTGGAGCCGGGGGGGTAGATGTCGCGCAGGGCCCGGTTGAGCATGGGGTCGTTCGGGTCGGCCTTCTTCTGGAGCTTCTGCCAGGCCTCCGAGTCCTTGTCCGAGTTCCCGGCGAACGTCGAGGGGTCGTACGAGGGGAAGGAGGCCAGGGCCAGGATCGCGCCGGTGGACGGGTCGATCGCGGCCACGGCGCCCTTGCCGCGGCCCTTGAGGCCGTCGTACGCGGCTTTCTGGGCTGCGGCGTTGAGGGTGGTGACGACGTTGCCGCCCTGCTTCTTCTTGCCCGTGATCATGTCGAGGGTGTTGCGGAAGAAAAGCCGGTCGTCGTTGCCGGTGAGGATGCCGTCGTCGATGGACTCGAGCTGCGTCGCGCCGAACGCCTGTGAGGCGTAGCCCGTGACGGGGGCCCACATGGGGCCGTCCTTGTAGCTGCGCTTGTACTCGAAGTCGCTGCTGCTGGACGCGACGGAGCCGGTGATGGCATCTCCGTCGACGATGATGTTGCCGCGGGGTGTGGCGTACCGCTCGATGGCGACCCGTCGGTTGAGCGTGTCGTTCTTGAGGGCGTCCGCCCGGACGTACTGGATCCAGTTGTCGCGGACGAGCAGGGCGAGTACGAGCAGCCCGCAGAAGATCGCGATCCGGCGCAGGGGCTTGTTCACGGTCGGACCACCTGGGTCATCTCGGCGTCGGGGTTGGGGGCCGGGGCGGGCGCGGGACGGCGTGCGGTGTCGCTGATTCTGAGCAGGATGGCGATGAGGGCCCAGTTGGCGATGACGGAGGAGCCACCGGCGGCGAGGAACGGCATCGTCATACCGGTGAGCGGGATGAGGCCCATGACGCCGCCGGCGACGACGAAGACCTGGAGTGCGAAGGCACCGGACAGGCCGATGGCCAGCAGCTTGCCGAAGGGGTCGCGGGCGGCGAGGGCGGTGCGGACGCCGCGTTCCACGACCAGACCGTAGAGGAGCAGGATCGCCATGACGCCGGCCAGGCCGAGTTCCTCGCCGAAGGTGGCGAGGATGAAGTCGGAGTTGGCGGCGAAGCCGATGAGGTCGGAGTTGCCCTGGCCGAGCCCGGTACCGAGGGTGCCGCCGGAGCCGAAGGCCCACAGGGCCTGCATGGACTGCTCGGTGTGGCCGTAGACGCCCTTCTGGCTGAGCAGGTATTCGTTCATCGGGTCGAGCCAGGCCTCGACGCGCTGCTGGACGTGCGACTCGAAGCTGGCGACGCCGACCGCGCCGGCCGCCGACATCAGCAGACCGAAGACGATCCAGCTGGTCCGCTCGGTGGCGACGTACAGCATGATGATGAACATTCCGAAGAACAGCAGCGACGTACCGAGGTCGGTCTCGAAGACCAGGATCAGGATCGAGATGATCCAGACCACGATGATCGGACCGAGGTCGCGGCCGCGGGGCAGGTACAGGCCCATGAAGCGGCGGCTGGCCAGGGCCAGCGCGTCGCGTTTCACCATCAGATAGCCGGCGAAGAAGACCGCTAGGGCGATCTTCGCGAACTCGCCGGGCTGGACGCTGCCCAGGCCGGGGATCCTGATCCAGATCTTGGCGCCGAAGTTGTCGAAGCCGAGGCCCGGGACCAGCGGAAGGACCAGCAGGACCACGGCTCCGGCCATGGAGATGTAGGTGTAGCGCTGGAGGATGCGGTGGTCCTTGAGGAGGACCAGCACCGCCACGAACAGGGCGACGCCCAGTGCGGAGTTCAGTAGCTGGCGGGGGGCTGCTTCGACGTAGTTGGGAAGCCGCTGGAGCTTCGGGGACTGGTCCAGTCGCCAGATGGCGACCAGCCCGATGCCGTTGAGCAGCGTGGCCAGGGGCAGCAGCAGTGGGTCCGCGTACGGGGCGAACTTGCGTACGACGAGGTGGCCGACGCCGGCGATCAGGCCGAGGCCGAGGCCGTAGCTGAGGAGGCCCGCGGGGATCTTGTCGTCGATGGCCAGGCCCACGTTGGCGTAGGCGAAGACCGGGATGACGACGGCGAACGCCAGGAGCGCCAGTTCGGTGTTGCGACGGCTAGGGGTGCCGATCGCGCCGATCGTGGACGTGTGGTGTTGCGAGGTGTTGGTTGTACTGCTCATCGTATGAAGTGGCCCCTCACGGCTTGCCTACTGCTTACCGCACAGCGAGACCAGCTTCTGCTCTTCCTCGGAGAGGCTGGGGCCGGGTGTGGGAGTGGGTGCGGTTGCGGACGGGGACGCCGATCCGGACGGCGTCGGGCTCGGCGTTGCCTTGGACGCGGCGGCGTTACGGGTGGTTCCCGTGGTGCCTCCGGCCTCGCCCTCGCCGGTCTTGGCGTTGTTCGCGTTGTCGGCCGCGCGCCGTTGTTCCTGCTTCTTGCATGCGGAGGCCTGGGTGGCCAGTTCGGAGATCTTCGACTGGGCGTCCTTGAGGCCGCCCTCCGTGATGGTGCCCTCGACCTGCTTCTGCTGGTAGGCGGGCAGGTACTTGAGTTCGATCTCGGGGTGGTCCTTCTCGACCTTCGAGAGCGAGATCCAGGCCAGGTCCTGGTTGATGCCCCGGTACAGCGCGACGTGGTCGTCGCTGGCGCCGACGTAGTACTGCGTCTGGGTCCAGCGGTAGCCGCCGTACAGGCCTCCGCCGATGACGGCGAGGGCGAGGGTGATGTAGAGGGTTCTCTTGAACCACCTGCGGCCGGCGCTGGGTTTGACGAAGTCGTCGTCGCTGTAGCCGCCGAAGCTGCCGGTCTGGATGTAGCCGGTGGTGTCGCCGGAGCCGGGCGGGCCGAACTCGCCGCCGCCGCCGTGCGCGGGCCGCTGCCGGCCGAGCCCGGAGGCGCGTCCGGCGGGCGTCTGCATGGCGCCGCCGTCGTGCAGGTGGTGCTGGTTGTGCTGGTTCTCGGCGACCGCGCCGACGACGACGGGTACGTCTGACAGCTGGCCGGCGAGGGTGTCCCCGGTGTCGAGGTCCAGGACGTCGGCGATGATCACGGTGATGTTGTCGGGGCCGCCGCCGCGCAGCGCCAGCTCGATGAGCTGCTGCACGGTCTCCTGGGGGCCCTGGTAGCTGGCGAGGGTGTCCTCCATGGTCTGGTGGGACACGACCCCGCTCAGCCCGTCGGAGCAGATCAAGTAGCGGTCGCCGGCGCGGACTTCGCGGATGGAGAGGTCGGGTTCGACATGGTCGCCGCTGCCCAGAGCGCGCATGAGGAGCGAGCGCTGCGGGTGGGTGGTGGCCTCTTCCTCGGTGATGCGTCCCTCGTCGACGAGGCGCTGCACCCAGGTGTGGTCCTGCGTGATCTGGGTGAGGACGCCGTCCCGGAGGAGGTACGCGCGTGAGTCGCCCACGTGTACGAGGCCGAGGCGCTGGCCCGTCCACAGGAGGGCGGTGAGCGTGGTGCCCATGCCCTCCAGCTGGGGGTCCTCCTCGACCATCATCCGGAGCTGGTCGTTGGCCCGCTGCACGGCGGTGCCGAGCGAGGTGAGGATGTCGGAGCCGGGGACGTCGTCGTCGAGGGCGACGATCGTGGAGATCACCTCGGAGGAGGCGACCTCACCGGCGGCCTGGCCGCCCATGCCGTCGGCGATGGCGAGGAGGCGGGGACCGGCGTAGCCGGAGTCCTCGTTGCCCTCGCGGATCATGCCTTTGTGCGATCCGGCGGCGAAGCGCAGTGACAGACTCATGCGCACCTCGCCCGTCGGCTCCGGGTACATCCGCACGGTGCCCACCCTCCGGTCGGGAGCGCGCCGGGGCCCTTCGCATGGACCGCCGCCGCCTGCTCGCTCCGCTCGCGCCTATTCATGATGCAGCACTACTTCCGCAGCTCGATGACGGTCTTGCCGATGCGGATCGGCGCGCCCAGCGGAATCGGTGTCGGAGTCGTCAGCCGGGTCCGGTCGAGGTAGGTGCCGTTGGTGGACCCGAGGTCCTCGACGATCCACTGGCCGTCCCGGTCCGGGTAGATCCTGGCATGCCTGCTGGAGGCGTAGTCGTCGTCCAGCACGATGGTCGAGTCGTGGGCCCGGCCGAGGGTGACCGTCTGCCCCTGGAGGGCGACGGTGGTGCCCGTCAGGGTGCCTTCGGAGACGACCAGTTTGCTGGGGGCGCCCCGGCGCTGCCTGCCGCCGCCGGACGGCTGCTGCTGGCGCTGCTGGGGTGGCGCGGCGGTCTGCCGGGCGGTCGCCTGCTGCTGGCGGCCGCTGTCACGCCTCGACCCGCGCTGGGTGACACGCGTACCGAACAGATCGCTGCGGATGACCTGCACGGCCACGATCACGAACAGCCACAGTACGGCCAGGAAACCCAGCCGCATGACCGTGAGGGTCAGCTCTGACATTGCCCCCGCTTCACCCTTCGGCTTGCCGGTAAATGATGGTGGTGCTGCCCACGACGATCCGCGAGCCGTCGCGGAGCGTAGCGCGGGTGGTGTGCGTCCCGTCCACCACGATGCCGTTGGTGGACCCGAGGTCCTGGATCGTCGGGGGCGTTCCGGGCCGGATCTCGCAGTGCCGGCGGGAGACGCCGGGGTCGTCGATCCGGACGTCTGCCTCGGTGCTGCGGCCCAGTACGAGGGTGGGGCCGGAGATCTGGTGGCGGGCGCCGTTGATCTCGACCCAGGAGCGCAGTCGGCCCGCGCCGGCCGTGGGCCGCTGGCCCATGGGCGGGCCCGCCGGGGCGGCGCCGGGGCGTCCGCCGGGCGGCGGTGCGGCCGGCATCGGGGGCGGTGCGACGGGCGGATAGCCGTAGCCGCCGGCCGCGGGCCTGCCTCTGGGCGGGGCCGCGGGGGCGGCGGGGCCGGGTCCGCCGGGGGCCTGCTGGTTGGTGGAGGAGGCGAGCGTACGGCTGCGGACCCGGTACAGGCCGGTGTCGAGGTCGTCGGCCTTCTCCAGGTGCACCTTGACGTTGCCCATGAAGGTGTACCGCTGCTGCTTGGCGTAGTCCCGCACCATCCCGGCGAGCTCGTCGCCGAGCTGTCCGGAGTAGGGGCTGAGGCGCTCGTAGTCGGGTGCGCTCAGTTCCACGATGAAGTCGTTGGGTACGACGGTCCGGTCGCGGTTCCAGATGGTCGCGTTGTTGTCGCACTCGCGCTGCAGTGCGCCCGCGATCTCCACGGGCTGGACCTCGGACTTGAACACTTTGGCGAAGGTGCCGTTGACCAGACCTTCGAGACGCTGCTCGAACTTCTTCAGGACTCCCATGGGGCACCTCCTCCAGGTTGCTGCTCTGTCTGAGCCGTGCGTGCCGTGCCTGTCTTGCCTGTCGTGCCTGTCGTGCCTGGTACTGCTTACTGATCGTATCCACGCGCGGGGAAAACGGCTGGTTCCCCCTGTCAGCCCGGTCGACAGGTGTCGACGCCTGACGAAGTTCCCTGTGAAGCTCCCCTTCGAACTCCTCGGGCCCTACCCAGATCGTAGAGGCGGCGCCAAACCAGTGTCCCGCACCTGACTGTGCACCTTGCCCGCCTCCATAGGAGATGGGCTTGACCGGTACGAGGTTGATACGTGAACAGGCTCGTGTTGATACGTAGTCGCAGCCGGTCCGGCTTGGTCGGCGGGTCCGGGGTGGGTTCTGGGTGGGTTCGGGGTGGGCGGGGGCGGAGGGAAAGGGATGTGAACCCACCACCTCCAGCGTGCTAATCTTCTCGATGTCGGAAGGCCCCAGCACCGCAGGGAGCAGGGCTAGAGGACACACCCAATGCGCGGGTGGCGGAATAGGCAGACGCGCTGGATTCAGGTTCCAGTGCCCGCAAGGGCGTGGGGGTTCAACTCCCCCCTCGCGCACAAGTGAACGGCCCTCATCGTGATCACGATGAGGGCCGTTTCTCGTTGTGCTCGCGTCTTGCTCGTGGACCTCGTTGTGCGCGTGCATCTCACCTCGCCGTCGCGAGGATGTGAGGTCTCTCTCATATGAGGTGCGTCCACGGGCTGCCCGACTTATCCACAGGGTCTGACCTGATGGGGATGTGTGGCGGTACGGTCGTCGCCAGTTGATGTTGGTGGCGGTGCGGGGAGTGGGGAAGGCGGTCGCGATGACCGAGGTCAGTACGGAGTCGGCGGGGGCCACGGTGGTGCGCAGCCGGGCGCGGGAGCTTCCCCGGGTGCCTGGGTTCGCTCAGTGGGAGGCGGAGGGTTCCTCCCCGAAGGAGGAGGGGAAGGCGCTGCGGCAGCGGGTTCCGCGCGGCTCGCACGCCTTGTTCGACGCGGGAGCGGACGGTTCGCGTCCGGACGCGGAGACGGCGGTCAGGGAGTCCAACCGTGGTCGTATCCCCGAGTTGACCCCGATAAGGGTGGGCAGGATGGCGGCGACCCCGTTCGCCTTCCTGCGGGGTTCGGCGGGCCTGATGGCGTACGACCTGGCGCGTACGCCGATGACCAGGATCGGCGCGCAGATCTGCGGCGACGCCCATGCGGGCAACTTCGGTCTCTACGGTGACGCGCGTGGCGGTCTGGTCATCGATCTGAACGACTTCGACGAGACGGTCCAGGGCCCCTGGGAGTGGGACCTCAAGCGGCTCGCCGCCTCGCTGGTGCTCGCGGGCCGGGAGGCGGGCGCGGACGAGGACATCTGCCGCAAGGCGGCGCACGGCGCGGTCGGGGCGTACCGGCGGACGATGCGGCTGCTGGCGAAGCTTTCGGTGCTGGACGCGTGGAACGCTATCGCGGACGAGGAGCTTGTCTCCTACACGGACGCCCATGATCTGATCGGCACGCTCGAGCGGGTGTCCGAGAAGGCGCGGGGCAACACCAGTGGGCGGTTCGCGGCCAGGTCGACGGAGGTCACCGAGGACGGCGGGCGGCGCTTCGTCGACGCTCTTCCGGTGCTGCGGCGGGTGCCGGACGCGGAGGCCGCGGCGGTGGCTGCGTCCCTGGAGGAGTACGCGGGCACGCTCTCGGAGGACCGTCTTCCGTTGCTGGAGCGGCACTCGGTGCACGATGTGGCGTTCCGGATCGTCGGCACGGGGAGTGTGGGTGCGCGGTCGTACGTCGTTCTGCTGCTGGATCACAAGGGGGAGTCGCTCGTCCTTCAGGTGAAGGAGGCCCGTCCGTCGGCGCTGGTCCCGCATCTGGCGACCGCCGGCTGGGACCCGGTGGAGGCGGCGGGCGCGGTGCACGAGGGGCGCCGGGTGGTGCTCGGGCAGAAGCGGATGCAGGTCGTCAGCGACATACTTCTGGGCTGGACGACGGTCGAGGGACTGCCTTTCCAGGTGCGGCAGTTCCGCAACCGCAAGGGCAGCGTGGACCCGGCCGCGCTGTCCGCCGACCAGATCGACGACTACGGGCGGATGACGGGCGCCCTGCTGGCCCGGGCCCACGCCCACAGTGCCGATCCTCGTCTGATCGCCGGGTACTGCGGCAAGAGCGACGAGCTGGACGAGGCGATGGCGACGTTCGCGACGGCCTACGCCGACCGTACGGAGGCGGATCACGCGGTGCTGGTGGCGGCGGTGCGGGCGGGGCGGATCGCCGCGGAGATGGGGGTGTGAGGGGGGTTGGGGCGACCGGTTGCTGGGCCGGGTGTGAGGGCTGGGTCGGTGATCGCTGGGCCGGAATGCGCGGGCCGGGTCGGTGATGGCCGGGGCTGAGTGTGCGGGCCGGGTCGGTGATGCGCGGGGCCGTGGTCGTCGGGGCGGAGTGTGACGGGTGTGGGGTGACTTCGGGGTCTGTTCGGTGACCTTGGGTGGGCGCCGGAGCCGTGGCCTACGCTTGGGCGGGTGACGACCCCGGAAGCTGAGCAGTCCTCGTCCGTGCCCGAAGCCGAAGGGGCGCGGGAGTCTCCTGACGCGCCTGAGGCGCAGGCGGAGGCCGGTGCGGGCGGCCAGGCCGAGGGTGCTCGGCCCGAGGAGCGGTTGGAGCGGGCCGTACGGGTCGCCGAGCAGGCGCTCATCGAGTACGAGATCGCGGTCGAGACGTTCCGTATCGAGGTCGAGAACTTCTCCCGGCTGCACCACCAGAAGCTCGGCCCGATGTACACCCGCCTCGACGAGCTGGACGCCGAGATCGCCGAGGCGAAGGCCGCGCGCAGCGGTGACCCGGAGGACGCGCGGGCGGCGCGGGAGGCCCGGGCGCGGGTCATGCCGATGCCCGGCGTCGAGGAGCTGTTCCACGGCTGGATGGACTCGGAGGGACTGTTCCCGGAGGCCGCGGCGATGCTCACCGAGCAGCCGGTGCGGCCCCCGCAGCGGGTCCGCCCGAGCGACGAGGCCCGGAAGGTCTACCGGGAGCTGGTGCGCAAGGCCCATCCGGACCTGGCGCAGGACGAGGCGGAGCGGGCGCGGCGCGACGAGTTCATCGCCCGGGTCAACACGGCCTACGGGCGGGGCGACGAGGTGGCGCTGCGGGAGCTGGCCGAGGAGTGGGCGGCCGGTCCGGCGCCCGCCGAGTGGCAGCCGAGTCACAGCGAGGAGCTCTACGCGCGCCTCGAGTGGCTGGCCCAGCGCAAGGAGCTGCTCACGCTGGTCGCGAGGGAGCTGGAGGAGGGCGCGATCGGCGCGATGCTGAAGCTCGCTCCGGACGACCCCGACCGTCTCCTGGAGGAGATCGCGGAGCAGTTGCTGGCGCAGGTCGCGCAGCGTGAGGCGGAACTCGCGGCGCTGCTCGGGCGGTGACGTGGGTATCGTCGGGGCATGAGTTTCGGTTCTGGTGTGCCCACGGTCGAGGTCGCGGACCTCAAGGACGACGACTTCCTGCTGGATGTCCGTGAGGACGAGGAGTGGCAGGCGGGGCATGCCGAGGGGGCGTTGCACATCCCCATGAGCGAGTTCGTCGCGCGCTTCGGCGAGTTGACGCAGGCGGCGCCGCAGGACGGTCGGGTGAACGTGATCTGCCGGTCCGGGGGCCGGTCGGCGCAGGTCACGAACTATCTGGTCCAGCAGGGCATCGACGCCGTGAACGTCGGCGGCGGTATGCAGGTGTGGGAGGCGGCGGGCCGCCCGGTCGTCACCGACGAGGGTGCGCCGGGCTTCGTCGCCTGAGCCGAGTCCGGGGTGGGTGAGGGCTCGGCGCCGGTTTCAGGCCAGTTGGTGGGCCGAGAGCAGGTCGCCGAGTGTCTCCTCGTGTGCCGCCGCCGGGCCGAGGGACAGCTCCAGGTGTTTGGCCCAGGCGTGGTAGCGGTGCAGCGGATAGTCGGTGTCGGCGCCGAAACCGCCGTGCAGGTGCTGCGCGGTCTGCACGATCCGGCGTACGCCTTCCGAGGCCCAGATCTTGGCGACGGCCACGTCTCCGGAGACCGGCAGGGCGCCGCTCGCCCCGGTGCTGATGCGCCATGCCGCCTGCCAGAGTGTGGCCTCCATGGCGCGCAGGTCGATGTACCGGTCGGCGGCCTGGACGGCGACGGCCTGGAACGTCGCCAGCGGGTGCCCGAACTGTTCCCGTTTGCCGGTGTAGTCGCTGGTCATGCCCAGTACGGCGGTCCCCAGTCCTAGGGCCTGTGCGCAGGTGCCGACGGTGAGCAGATCGCGCAGCCAGGGCCAGGCGTCCTCGGTGTCGAGGACGTGGTGGTCCGGTACACGTACGGAATCCAGGCGTAGCTCGGCGAGCCGTTCGCCGGCGGTGGAGATCTGCTCGGCGAGGATCAGGCCGTCGAGCGGGGCGCCTTCGTGGAGGCGGGGGACCAGGGCGAGGACGGTCCGTTCGGTGCCGGTGCGGGCGGGTACGAGGACGAAGTCGGCGTTGTGCGCCCAGGGCACCGCCGTCTGTACTCCGTCGAGTACCCACAGGTCGCCGTCCCGGTTCGCGGTTACGGCGAGTTCGGCGGCGTCGTGGCCGGTGCGGCCGTGTGCGGCGACGGTGAGGACGAGGTCGCCGGTCCCGGCCCGGCGCAGCACCTCGTCCCGCAGTTCCCCGTCGCCGAATGCCTGTACGGCCGCGGCGGCGGCGCAGCTCTCCAGCAGGGGGACCCGGGCCAGTACCTTCGCGGACTCGCGCAGGACGAGGCACAGGGCGATGGCGTCGAGGCCGGCGCCGCCGAACTCGTCGTCGAGCAGCAGGCTCAGCAGGTCAGCACCGGCGAGCCTCTCCCACAGGGCGCGGTCGAAGTCGTCGGCGACGGCACCCGGGACGAGCGACGGGCTGGGTACGCCGTCCGGTGCGACCCCGCCGAAGACCGCCCGGGCCGCCTCGACCGCCGCCTGCTGCTCCTCGCTGAACCTGAAGTCCACGGTGCTGTCCTCTCGGCCCGGGGGCGGGTGACCTGACGGGGCGTCAAGATAGAACAGGTTCTAGAAGAAGGGAACGGATGGGACCGCGGGGTGCGCGGCGACGGCAGATTGTTCGATTTGTTCGAATCGGTGCTCCAACGGTGGGCCGTAGGGTGTCAGCGGGCTGTCCGGGCACCGTGCACGGCGTGTGCGGGTGTGCGGAGGGGGCTGCGCCGGGCGGGCGGCCCTGAGTACCGTGCCCGTGCGCACGCCGTGGTGCGATGGGACCGGGTAGCGGGAGGCGGGGCGCAATGGACGCGTACGAGGCAGACTCGACCGCCCGACACGGGCGCGACCAGCCCGGCGAGCCTGACCAGCCCGGCGAGGTCGGCCAGGTCGGCGAGCCCGGTGAGGCCGGTGAGGTCGGTGAGGCCGGAAGCTCCATGCTCGGCGGCACCCCGCCACCGCCCCGGGAAGCGCCGCGCCCGTCCCTGGCCGCTCTGTCGCTCCCGTACCAGGTGGGTGCGGCCCTGGCCGTAGCGGTGGTCGCCGTGGTCGTGTGTGTCCACCTCGGGATGGTCTTTCTGCACGTCGCGCCCTCGAACACGGTCACCAGGGAGCACGCGTCGGCGATCGACGACTGGATCTACCCGGAATTCGAACAGAACTGGAAGCTGTTCGCCCCCAACCCGCTGCAGCAGAACATCGCCGTCGAGGTCCGCGCCGATGTCCGTACGGCGGACGGCGGGGCCCGGACGACCGGCTGGTACGACCTCTCCGCGCTGGACGGCGAGGCCATCCACGGCAATCCGGTGCCGAGCCACACCCAGCAGAACGAGCTGCGCCGGGCGTGGGACTTCCTCGCCGGCTCGCACGACGCCCAGAACCGCCCCTCGGGCCTGCGCGGTGCCCTCTCCGAGGCGTACCTGCGCCGCATCGTCGTCCTGCGTCTCGAGCGCGAGGGCGCGGTAGGCCCGGGCGGCACGATCGACCGCGTCCAGGTCCGCTCGCGCAGCACGAACGTCCGACCCCCCGAGTGGAGCCAGGAGCAGGTGCCCGAGAAGCCCACGTACCGCGTACTGCCCTGGTGGCCCGTCCCCGACGACGAGGCGCCGCGGACGGCGGGCACGGAGGACAAGGCGAAGGGGGACGGCTCATGACCCCCGTCGAGCCGACGGCCTCCCGTTCGCTCTTCCGTTCGTTCTCGCGGGCGGCCTCCCTGGGTATCGGGCGGGTCACCGAGACCGTCCTGGGCCCCTATCAGGCCGCCGTCGTGCGGATCGGCTTCTCGGCGACGTGGCTGTTGTTCCTGCTGCGCGAGTTCCCGCACCGGCAGGAGCTGTACGGCCCCGACGGGCCCTGGAGCTGGGATCTCGCCCAGCAGCTCATCTCGGACAACGGCGCCTTCACCGTGCTCATGTGGTCCGGCAGCCGGGTCTGGTTCGAGCTCGTCTACGTCCTCGCCGTCCTCGCCAGCCTTCTTCTCCTGCTCGGCTGGCGCACCCGCACGCTGTCCGTGGTCTTCATGGTCGGGGTGCTCTCGCTCCAGAACCGCAGCATCTTCGTGGGGGACGGCGGTGACAACGTCCTGCACCTGATGTCCCTCTACCTGGTGTTCACGCGCTGCGGCCAGGTGTGGTCCCTGGACGCCCGACGCGCCCGCAGGGCACGCGCGCGTGTGCCGTTCGCCGCCCCCGACCGGGTGGGCCCCGCGCTCTGGGCCGTCCTCGGGTCGCTCCTCGTCGCCGGTACCGCGGCCGGGAAGCTCGACGGCGACCCACTGGTTCCGGTGATCCTCTGGGGGATGTGGCCGGCCATGGGCGTGTGGTGGGTCGTCGCGCGCCGGGCGCCGGGCGGCGAGCAGAACAGCGGGCAAGGCGGTGAGCAGGGAGGCGAGCAGCCCGGTGGGCTCCGGATGCTGCTCGACATCGTCGGCAACGTCGTCCACAACGCGGCCCTCTTCGTGATCATGGCCGAGGCCTGTCTGATCTACGCGACGGCCGGCTGGTACAAGATCCAGGGTTCGCGCTGGCAGGACGGCACCGCCGTCTACTACCCGCTCCACCTCGACTACTTCTCCCCGTGGCCCGCCCTCTCCGACCTGATGGCGTCGAGCGGCACGATGGTGATGCTGGTGACGTACGGGACGGTGGTCGTGCAGGTCGCTTTCCCCTTCACGCTGTTCAACCGGCGGGTCAAGAACGTCCTGCTGGCCGTGATGATGACCGAGCACGCCGTCATCGCCGTCGTCCTCGGGCTGCCCTTCTTCTCCCTCGCGATGATCGCGGCGGACGCCGTTTTCCTGCCCACATCGTTCCTGCGCCGGCTCGGTGACGGTGCGGCACGCGCACGCGTGCGCCTTGTCTCCCGGCTGCCGGGCCGTCGGACCGCCGGGGCGGCCGACGAGACGGCGGCCGACGAGATGGATGCGCCCGAGACGGATGCGCCCGAGACGGATGCGGACGAGACGGCGCACACGCGCACGTAGGCTGCACGGCATGACGGACTCAGCAACAGGGCCGGCGAGCGCCGCGGTGACCGACTGGCACCGGCTCGTGGGCGCCTCCGTCCTGCTCGACGGCTTCCACGCCCTCAAGCACGCCGTCCGTTTCGGCGCGCGCATCCCGGTGGCCGTGACCACCGACCGGCGTGCGGCCCTGGATCTCGCAGACGAGCTGGCTCCGGACGTACGGGAGACCCTGGACGCCCTGCTGGCCGAGGTGCCGGAGACGACGTACACCTCGCTGGTGCCGCGCGCGCATCCCACGGCGGTGGCCGCCCTGGCCGTACGGCCCTCGCGCGGCGCCAACCTGGAGGCCCTCGCGCGCATGCCCCGCAGTGCGCCCGTCGTCGTCCTCGACGACCCGCGCAACCTGGGCAACGCCGGGGCGGTGATCCGGCTCGCGGCCGGATTCGGCGCGACCGGGGTCGTCACCACCGGGACCGTCGACCCCTGGCACCCCACCGTCGTACGCGGTGGGGCGGGGCTGCACTTCGCGACCGCCGTGGAGCGGCTGACGGTGGCCGAGCTGCCGCCCGGGCCGGTGTTCGCGCTCGATCCGGAGGGCGACGACATCCGGGGGCTGAAGCTCCCGGACGACGCCGTCCTCGCC
Organism: Streptomyces sp. NPDC047042; assembly: GCF_040644035.1. NCBI lineage: Bacteria > Bacillati > Actinomycetota > Actinomycetes > Kitasatosporales > Streptomycetaceae > Streptomyces > Streptomyces sp. NPDC047042. The sequence continues at coordinate 259,840 of NZ_JBEYVP010000001.1, forward strand.
TTCGGCTCCGAGCGCAGCGGGCTGTCGCCCGAACTACGCGCGCGTGCCGACCGTCTGGTGTCCCTGCCGATGCGTTCCCAGGTCTCCAGCTACAACCTCGCGACCAGCGTGGCCATGACGCTGTACCACTGGAGCCTCACCGGCGGCGCGGACTTCTAGGGCCTGTCGTCAAATTCCCGCCTGCCTCGCGACGACATGCACGCACTCTCGCCGCACCGGACACAGACCCACGTACAACCAGTACGAGGGCCTGCGTCCGGCACGCCGAGAGCACGCACCTGCCGCCGCGAGGCCCGCCCTTCGGGCGGACGACGGGAATTTGACGACAGGCCCTAGGCCTCCCGGCGCACCTCGACCACCCGGAAGCGGTTCGCCACGAACGCTCCGTCGCAGAGGGCCGCGTTCGCGGCCGGGTTGCCGCCCGAGCCGTGGAAGTCGGAGAAGGCGGCCGTCTGGTTGACGTACACCCCGCCGGTCAGGTTCAGCGACAGCTGGGCGCACTCGTCGAAACAGGCCTCCTGGACGGTCTGTTCGAACTCGGGGTCGGTCGTGTACGCGCCGACCGTCATCGCGCCCTTGTCCCGGATGGTCCGCCGCAGCAACTGCACCGCGTCCGTCGCCGAGTCGACCGCGACGGCGAAGGAGACCGGGCCGAAGCACTCGTTCATGTAGGCGGCCTCGGAGTCGGCCTCATCCCAATATTTCCGTGTGCCGTCGAGCTTCACGATGACCGGCGTGCGGACCACCGCTTCGGGGAAGTCGGGGTTGACGATCTCCCGTGAGGGCAGGGCGACTTCGCCGAGGTCGGCCGCCGCCTCCAGCCGGGCCTTCACATCGGGGTTGACGATCGCGCCCAGCAGCCCGTTCGCGCGCGCGTCGTCGCCCAGCAGGCCGCTGACGGCCGCGGCGAGGCCGGAGACCACCTCGTCGTACGACTTGTGGCCCTCCTCCGTACGGATGCCGTCGCGGGGGATGAGGAGGTTCTGCGGGGTGGTGCACATCTGGCCGCTGTACAGGGAGAGGGCGAACGCGAGGTTCGACAGCATGCCCTTGTAGTCGCCGGTCGACTCCACGATCACCGTGTTGACGCCGGCCTTCTCCGTGTAGACCTGCGCCTGGCGGGCGTTGGCCTCCAGCCAGTCGCCGAACGACGTCGAGCCCGTGTAGTCGATGATCCGGATCTCAGGGCGCGTCGCCAAGGTCTTGGCGATGCCCTCGCCGGGGAGCTCGGCCGCCAGGGCGACCAGGTTGGGGTCGAAGCCGGTCTCGGTGAGGACCTCGCGCCCGACGGCGACCGTCAGCGCGAGCGGCAGCACCGCGCGCGGGTGGGGCTTGACGAGGACCGGGTTGCCCGTGGCCAGGGAGGCGAACAGGCCCGGGTAGCCGTTCCACGTGGGGAAGGTGTTGCAGCCGATGAGGAGGGCGATGCCGCGCGGGACCGGCGTGAACTCCTTGGTGAGGGCCAGCGGGTCGCGCTTGCCCTGGGGCTTGGTCCACTCCGCGGTGCCGGGGGTGCGGACCTGCTCCGCGTACGCGTACGCCACCGCCTCCAGGCCGCGGTCCTGGGCGTGCGGGCCGCCCGCCTGGAACGCCATCATGAAGGCCTGGCCGCTGGTGTGCATGACCGCGTGCGCGAACTCGTGCGTGCGGCGGCTGATCCGGCGGAGGATCTCCAGACAGACCAGCGCGCGGACCTCCGCGCCCGCGTCGCGCCAGGCGCGCTGTCCGGCCTTCATGGCGGGCAGCAGCACGTCGACGTCCGCGTGCGGATAGGTGACGCCCAGCTCGATGCCGTACGGGGACACCTCGCCGCCCACCCAGCCGTCGGTGCCGGGCTGGTCCAGGTCGAGGCGGGTGTTGCGGACGGCGTCGAAGGCGGCCTTGCCCGCGGCCAGGTCCAGGCTGCCGTCCTCCCCGTACGCCTTGGGGTGTTCGGGGTGCGGGGACCAGTACGCGCGCGTGCGGATCGCTTCCAGCGCCTGATCGAGGGTGGGCCGGTGCTGGGCGATCAGCTGGTGCGCGGTGAGTTCGGCGGCCATCGGGGGACCAACTCCTCGTCTCAAGAGCACTTCGTCGAGCTCATGACCTGGGCAGAAAAGGGACGACAGAGCTAGAGTAACCGAACGATCGGTCGGGACAAGGGGGTCCGCCGCATCTGTGGACAACCTCGTGCGGGAGGATCGCGCACATGACAGCACTCGACCTCAGCAGCCCCGTGGCCGTCGTCGGCACCGGCACCATGGGCCAGGGCATCGCCCAGGTCGCGCTGGCCGCCGGTCATCACGTACGGCTGTTCGACGCCGTGCCCGGGCGGGCCGACGAGGCCGCCGCCGCGATCGGCGCGCGCCTCGACCGGCTCGTGGCGAAGGACAGGCTCGCGCCCGCCGACCGGGACGCGGCGCGGGGCCGGCTGCACACCGCGGGGAGCCTCGCCGAACTCGCCGACTGCTCCCTCGTCGTCGAGGCCGTCCTCGAGCGGCTCGACGTGAAGCAGGAGCTGCTGCGCGCCCTCGAGGAGGTGGTCGACGACGACTGTCTGCTCGCCACCAACACCTCCTCCCTGTCCGTCACCGCCATCGGCGGCGTCCTGCGCAACCCCGGGAGGTTCGTGGGGCTGCACTTCTTCAACCCGGCGCCGCTGCTGCCCCTCGTGGAGGTCGTCTCCGGGTTCGCCACCGACGTCACGTCGGCCACGCGCGCGTACGAGATGGCCCGCGCCTGGGGCAAGACGCCGGTCGCCTGCGCCGACACCCCCGGGTTCATCGTCAACCGCCTCGCCCGGCCCTTCTACGCGGAGGCGTTCGCCGCGTACGAGGCCCAGTCCGCCGACCCCGCCACCATCGACGCGGTGCTGCGCGAGTGCGGCGGGTTCAGGATGGGCGCCTTCGAACTGACCGACCTCATCGGGCAGGACGTCAACGAGGCCGTCACCCACTCCGTGTGGCAGGCCTTCTTCCAGGACGTGCGGTTCACGCCCTCGCTTGCCCAGCGGCGGCTCGTCGAGTCGGGTCGGCTCGGCCGCAAGACCGGGCAGGGCTGGTACGAGTACGGGGACGACGCCGAGCGCGCCGAACCGCACACCGCGGAAGCGGCCCAGCCGCCCGCGTACGTCGTCGCCGAGGGCGACCTGGGCCCCGCGGCCGACCTCCTCGCGCTGATCCGCGAGGCGGGCGTTCCCGTCCGCGAGGACGAGGAGGACCACGGCACCCGGCTGGTGCTGCCCAGCGGCGGTCAGCTGGTCCTCGCCGACGGGCAGACCAGCGTCGAGTTCCGTGACGTCGTCTACTTCGACCTCGCCCTCGACTACCGGCGGGCCACCCGCATCGCCCTGTCCGCCTCCCAGGACACGCAGCCGCAGACCCTGACGGAGGCCATCGGCCTCTTCCAGGCGCTCGGCAAGGACGTCAGCGTCCTCGGGGACGCGCCCGGCATGATCGTCGCCCGCACGGTGGCCCGGATCATCGACCTCGCACACGACGCCGTCGCCAAGGGCGTCGCCACCGAGGAGGACGTCGACACGGCGATGCGTCTGGGCGTCAACTACCCGCTCGGGCCCTTCGAGTGGAGCCGCAGGCTCGGCCGGAGCTGGGCGCACGAGATCCTCGACGAACTCCACCAGCGCGACCCGAGCGGACGGTACGCGCCGTCCCTCGCGCTCTACCGCCACGCGTACGCCACCGACAAGCGGGAGGGCACCCCATGACCACCGTCAAGCGCGACACCTACACCCCGCAGACCCTGCTCCAGGTCGCCGTGCAGGTGTTCAACGAGCGTGGCTACGACGGCACCTCCATGGAGCACCTGTCCAAGGCGGCGGGCATCTCCAAGTCGTCGATCTACCACCACATCACCGGCAAGGAGGAGCTGCTGCGCCTGGCCGTCGACCGCGCCCTGGACGGGCTGTTCGGGATCCTCGACGAGGAGCACGCGCGCGTGGGGCCCGCCGCCGGGCGGCTGGAGTACGTCGTACGGCGCATGGTCGAGGTGCTCATCGGCGAACTGCCGTATGTGACGCTGCTGCTGCGGGTGCGCGGCAACACCGAGACCGAGCGCCGGGCCCTGGAACGGCGCCGCGACTTCGACCACCGGGTCGCCGAGCTGCTCAAGGCCGCCGCCGCCGAGGGGGACATACGCGGTGACGTGGAGGTGCGGCTCGCGACGCGGCTCGTCTTCGGGATGATCAACTCGGTGGTGGAGTGGTACCGGCCCGACGGGCGCGGCATGGGCGAGCGGGAGGTCGCCGACGCGGTGGTGCGGCTGGTCTTCGGGGGGCTGCGCCACCCGTAGCGGGACTGCCTGGGGTGCCTCAGCCCTCCAGGTCCAGGTCCTCCTCCTCGAACACCAGCAGTGTGCGGGTGCTGAGCACCTCCGGCATCGCCTGCAGGCGCATCAGCACCAGCTCGCGCAGCGCCTTGTTGTCGGGGGTGTGGACCAGCAGGAGCACGTCGAAGTCGCCGCCCACCAGGGCGATGTGGTCGGCGCCCGGGAGCTGCCTGAGCTGTTCGCGGACCGTGCGCCAGGAGTTCTGGACGATCTTCAGGGTGATGTACGCCGAGGTGCCCTGCCCGGCGCGTTCGTGGTCCACGCGGGCGCCGAAGCCGCGGATCACGCCGTCCTCGATGAGGCGGTTGATGCGCGCGTAGGCGTTGGCCCGCGATACGTGCACGCGTTCGGCCACGGAACGGATCGAGGCGCGGCCGTCCGCCTGGAGCATCTGCAGGATGTCCTGATCAATGGCGTCCAGCGGCCGTGGAGGCGGCAGGGCGGGGCCGCCTTCCGCGCGCTCGGCCATTTGTTCAGGTGCCATGTGCCCCCGCCTCCCTGCCATGGACGTACTGCGTCCATCTCAGGCTGTGGAGAACCGTTTGTCCACAGCCTGGCGGTGCCTGTAGCCAAAATGTGCCGACGACCGAACAATCGGTAGGTGAGGCGAGTCACAACCGTGGCCCGCCCGGAGCCGTCTCCCACGAGGAGGTGCCGCATGACGGTCATGGAGCAGCGGGGTGCGTACCGCCCCACGCCGCCGCCCGCCTGGCAGCCCCGGACCGACCCCGCGCCGCTGCTGCCCGACACGGAGCCGTACCGCGTCCTCGGTACCGAGGCGGCGGCGCGGGCGGATGCCGGACTGCTGCGCCGGCTGTACGCGCAGCTGGTGCGCGGGCGCCGGTACAACGCGCAGGCCACCGCCCTCACCAAGCAGGGCAGACTCGCCGTGTACCCCTCCAGCGTCGGCCAGGAGGCCTGCGAGGTGGCCGCCGCGCTCGTCCTGGAGGACCGTGACTGGCTCTTCCCCAGCTACCGGGACACGCTCGCCGTGGTCGCCCGGGGCGTGGACCCCGTACAGGCGCTGACGCTGCTGCGCGGTGACTGGCACACCGGGTACAACCCGCGTGAGCACCGGGTGGCGCCGCTGTGCACCCCGCTCGCGACGCAGCTGCCGCACGCCGTCGGGCTCGCGCACGCCGCCCGTCTCAAGGGCGACGACGTGGTGGCGCTGGCCATGGTCGGGGACGGCGGCACCAGTGAGGGCGACTTCCACGAGGCGCTGAACTTCGCCGCCGTGTGGCAGGCGCCGGTGGTCTTCCTGGTCCAGAACAACGGCTTCGCGATCTCCGTGCCGCTCGCCAAGCAGACCGCCGCCCCGTCGCTGGCCCACAAGGCCGTCGGCTACGGGATGCCGGGCCGCCTGGTCGACGGCAACGACGCGGTCGCCATGTACGACGTCCTCAGCGACGCCGTACGCCACGCGCGCGCAGGCGGTGGTCCCACGCTCGTCGAGGCGGTGACCTACCGCGTGGAGGCGCACACCAACGCCGACGACGACAAGCGCTACCGGGCCGACTCCGAGGTCACCGCCTGGCGCGAGCACGACCCGATCGACCTCCTGGAACGGGAGCTCACCGCGCGCGGGCTGCTCGACGAGGACGGCATCAGGGCCGCCCGCGAGGACGCCGAGGCGCTCGCCGCCGACCTGCGCGCCCGGATGAACCAGGACCCGGTGCTCGACCCCATGGACCTGTTCTCCCAGGTGTACGCCGAACCCACTCCCCAGCTGCGCGAGCAGCGGGCCCAGTTGCGGGCCGAGCTCGAGGCCGAGGCGGAAGGGGCGCACTGATGACCACCGTCGCCCTCAAGCCCACGACCATGGCACAGGCCCTCACGCGCGCGATGCGCGACGCCATGGCCACCGACCCCACCGTGCACGTCATGGGCGAGGACGTCGGCACCCTCGGCGGGGTCTTCCGGGTCACCGACGGACTCGCCAAGGAGTTCGGCGACGACCGCTGCACGGACACCCCGCTGGCCGAGGCGGGCATCCTCGGCGCGGCCGTCGGCATGGCCATGTACGGTCTGCGCCCGGTCGTCGAGATGCAGTTCGACGCGTTCGCCTACCCCGCGTTCGAGCAGCTGATCTCGCACGTCTCCCGGATGCGCAACCGCACCCGCGGGGCCATGCCCCTGCCGATCACCGTCCGCGTGCCCTACGGCGGCGGAATCGGCGGCGTCGAACACCACAGCGACTCCTCCGAGGCGTACTACATCGCGACCCCGGGCCTCCACGTCGTCACGCCCGCCACGGTCGCCGACGCGTACGGCCTGCTGCGGGCCGCCATCGCCTCCGACGACCCGGTGGTCTTCCTGGAGCCCAAGCGCCTGTACTGGTCGAAGGACTCCTGGAACCCGGACGAGCCGTCGGCCGTCGAGCCGATAGGACGCGCGGTGGTGCGCCGCCCGGGCCGCAGCGCCACGCTCATCACCTACGGGCCGTCCCTGCCCGTCTGCCTGGAGGCGGCCCGGGCCGCGGAGGCGGAGGGCTGGGACCTCGAAGTGGTCGACCTGCGTTCCCTGGTCCCCTTCGACGACGAGACGGTGTGCGCCTCCGTACGGAGGACCGGGCGGGCGTTGGTCGTCCACGAGTCGGGCGGTTTCGGCGGCCCCGGCGGGGAGATCGCGGCCCGTGTCACGGAGCGCTGCTTCCACCACCTGGAGGCGCCGGTGCTGCGCGTCGCCGGGTTCGACATCCCGTACCCGCCGCCGATGCTGGAGCGGCACCACCTGCCCGGCGTCGACCGCGTCCTGGACGCCGTGGGACGGCTGCAGTGGGAGGCGGAACGCTGATGGCACAGGTACTGGAGTTCAGGCTCCCCGACCTCGGCGAGGGGCTCACCGAGGCGCTGATCGTGCGCTGGCTGGTCGAGGTCGGCGAGGTCGTCGCCGTGGACCAGCCGGTCGTCGAGGTCGAGACGGCGAAGGCGATGGTCGACGTGCCGTGTCCCTACGGGGGTGTCGTCACCGCCCGCTTCGGCGAGGAGGGCACCGAACTGCCCGTCGGGTCGCCCCTGGTGACGGTCGCGGTCGGCACCCCGGCCCACCCCGAACCCGCAGGTGACGGGGCCGAGGGCTCCGGCAACGTGCTCGTCGGCTACGGCACCTCCGAGGCGCCCGCGCGACGGCGCAGGGTGCGGCGGGAACAGGCGGCGCCCGCTGCCGAGGCGGCCCGCGAGGGCACGGCCGGGCAAGCCCCCGCCCCTGCCACTGCTCCCGCCCCTGCCACTGCTCCCGCCCCCGCCCCCGCTTCCGGCCGCGTCGACGGGCCTGTTCCGGTCATCTCGCCGCTCGTTCGCAGGCTCGCCCGCGAGAACGGCCTGGATCTGCGGGACTTGGCGGGCTCCGGGCCCGACGGACTGATCCTGCGCGCCGACGTGGAGCGCGCGCTGCACGCGGGCACCGCCACGCGAACCGAGGCGCCGGCGTCGGCCCCCGCCCCGGCTCCTGTTCCTGCGGCGCACCCAGCCGCAGTCATTGCCGCCACCGAGGGCACGCGCGTGCCCCTGAAGGGCATCCGCGGTGCCGTCGCCGACAAGCTCTCCCGCAGCCGGCGCGAGATCCCGGACGCGACCTGCTGGGTGGACGCCGACGCCACGGAGCTGATGCGGGCACGCGCGCACATGAACGCCGGCGGGGCCGCGAAGGTCTCCCTCCTCGCGCTGCTCGCCCGTATCTGCACGGCCGCCCTCGCCCGCTACCCCGACCTGAACTCCACGGTCGACCTGGAGGCCAGGGAGATCGTCCGGCTCGACCGCGTCCACCTCGGCTTCGCCGCGCAGACCGAACGCGGGCTCGTCGTCCCCGTCGTCCGGGACGCGCACGGCAAGAACGCCGAGGGGCTCGGCGCGGAGATCGCGCGGCTGACCGAGGCGGCCAGGACCGGCAGCCTCACGCCCGCCGAACTCACCGGCGGCACTTTCACGTTGAACAACTACGGCGTGTTCGGCGTCGACGGCTCCACGCCGATCATCAACCACCCCGAGGCGGCCATGCTCGGCGTCGGCCGGATCGTCCCCAAGCCGTGGGTGCACGAGGGAGAACTGGCAGTGCGACAGGTCGTCCAGCTGTCGCTCACCTTCGACCACCGGGTGTGCGACGGCGGTACGGCGGGCGGTTTCCTGCGCTATGTGGCGGACTGCGTCGAACAACCGGCGGTGCTGCTGCGGACCCTGTGACGCGGGTGACGCGCACACGTTCCCTGTGATCGGCGGCGGCCCGCATACTCGGAGGGTGACCGCCTACGAGCCCCCGCCCCCAGGGACCCCTGGCGCCGACGGCTACGACGCCGTGGTGCTCGCGGGCGGGGCCGCCCGAAGGCTCGGCGGCGCGGACAAGCCCGGCGTACGGGTGGGCGGGCGCGCGCTGCTCGACCGGGTGCTCGCCTGCTGCACCGACGCCGGCACCACCGTGGTCGTCGCCGGCCCCCGGCCCACCGCACGGCCCGTGACCTGGGCCCACGAGGACCCGCCGGGCGGCGGACCCGTCGCCGCGCTCGACGCGGGCCTGCGGCACACCACCGCCGAACATGTCGTCGTACTCTCCGCCGATCTCCCGTTCCTCGGAGCGGCGACCGTACGACGGCTTCTCGGCGCCCTGCGGACGAGCGGCGCCGAGGGTGCTCTGCTCACCGACAGCGGCGGCCGGGAACAGCCGCTCGTGGCCGCGTACCGGGCGTCCGCGCTGCGCCGGGAGCTGGGCGCGCTCACCCTCGAACACGGCGGCCTCACCGGCCTGCCGCTGCGCCGGCTGACCGCCGCGCTGGAACTCACCCGTGTGTCCGACCCCGTCGCGTCCTTCGACTGCGACACCTGGGACGACATCGCCGCCGCCAGAGCACGCATCAGGGAGCATGGGCACGTGTTGGACGAATGGATTTCCGCAGCCAAGGACGAACTGGGCATCGACCTGGACGTCGACACCGGCCTCCTTCTCGACCTCGCCCGTGACGCCGCGCACGGTGTGGCCAGGCCGGCCGCCCCCCTGACGACGTTCCTCGTCGGATACGCGGCGGGCCGGGCCGGGGGAGGCCCCGAGGCGGTCGCCGAGGCCACCCGCAAGGCCGTCGCCCTCGCGCTGCGCTGGGCCGACGAGGCCAAAGCCGCCGACGCCGGGCCCGCCGCGGACCAGGCCCCCGACACCCCGGACGCCGGATGACCGCCCGCAGCGACCTGGACGACCTCGGCGCCGAGGAGGCCCTCGCCCTCGTGAACCAAGGCAACAGCGGCCGCACACAGGGCGCGGGACCCATCCAAGGAAGCGCGGCCCCCGCAGGGGACGGTGTGTACGACGTGGAGGCCGACCAGCCGCGCCCCGCCGGTACCGGCGACGACCGCGCCCCCGCGCCCGCCGCAGCCGCCGAACGCCACCGGGCCACCCCGTGGCCCCAGGCCCGCGCCATCGCCGAGCGCGCCGCCCGCCAGGTCTCCCGTACCGCCTCGGCCCCGACCTCCGTCCCCCTCGACGCCGCTCTCGGCCTGGTCCTCGCCGCCCCGCTCGCGGCCCTCACCGACCTCCCCTCCTTCGACACCTCCGCGATGGACGGCTGGGCGGTGGCGGGCCCCGGTCCCTGGGACGTGCGCGAGGCCGGTGTGCTCGCCGGGCACGCGCAGCCCGAGCCGCTCACCGACGGCGAGGCGGTACGGATCGCGACCGGCGCCCGTATCCCGCACGACACGACCGCCGTCCTGCGCAGCGAGCACGGCCGCACGGACGACAAGGGCAGGCTGCACGCCACCCGCGAGCTGAGCCACGGCCAGGACATCCGTCCGCGCGGCCAGGAGTGCCGCACCGGCGACCAGCTGCTGCCCACCGGCACCTTCGTGACCCCGGCCGTCCTCGGGCTCGCCGCGGCCGCCGGGTACGACACCCTCGCCGCGATCCCCCGGCCCCGGGCCGAAGTCCTCGTCCTGGGTGACGAGTTGCTCACCGAGGGACTGCCGCACGACGGTCTGATCCGGGACGCCCTCGGCCCGATGCTGCCGCCCTGGCTGCGCTCGCTCGGCGCCGACGTCATCGCCGTACACAGACTCGGGGACGACGCCGAGGCGCTCCACCGGGCCCTGAGGGACTCCCCCGCCGAGATCGTCGTCACCACCGGCGGTACCGCCGCCGGGCCCGTCGACCACGTCCACCCCACGCTGCGCCGCCTCGGCGCCGAGCTGCTGGTGAGCGGTGTCCAGGTGCGCCCAGGGCACCCCATGCTGCTGGCCAGGCTCAAGGAGAACCAGCACCTTGTGGGGCTGCCCGGCAACCCGCTGGCCGCCGTCTCCGGGCTGCTCACCCTCGCGGAGCCCCTGCTGCGGACCCTCGCGGGACGGGCGGCGCCGGAGCCGTACACGCTGCCGCTCAAGGACGAGGTGCACGGGCACCCCCACGACACCCGGCTCGTTCCCGTCGTCCTGCGCGGCGACCGCGCCGTACCCCTGCACTACAACGGGCCGGCCATGCTGCGCGGTATCGCGGCGGCCGAGGCCCTCGCGGTCGTCCCGCCCGGGGGAGCCCGCGCCGGTCAGGAACTCGAACTGCTCGACCTGCCCTGGTCGGCTGCCACCGAAGCCGGGGTGTGTTTCACGTGAAACATTCGGATCGCGACGGCGCCCGGCGGGGTGCCCCTGGAGGATGTTTCACGTGAAACTGCCGGGCCATGACGCCATCGCCCGCCAGGCGGACGAGCATCTGGTGACCCATCGGGTGAAACTCCCCCGGACCGTGGTGGAACGGCCGATCCGACAGGTCGGCAAACGCGTCGCCATGGCCCTGCTGGTGCTGGTCGCCACAGCCTTCATCGTCTACCTCGACCACGAGGGCTACAACGACAACGCCGACGGCTCCGTCAGCCTCCTCGACGCCTTCTACTACGCCACCGTCACCCTCTCCACCACCGGATACGGCGATATCGCGCCCGTCAGCGATGCCGCCCGCTTCACCAACATCTTCGTCATCACACCGCTGCGCGTGCTCTTCCTGATCATCCTGGTCGGCACGACTCTCGAAGTCCTCACGGAACGCACACGGGAGGAGTGGCGCCAGAACCGCTGGAGGGCGGCCTTGCGAGAGCACACCGTTGTCATCGGGTTCGGGACCAAGGGGCGGTCGGCCGTGCAGACCGTCTGCGTCACCGGACTGAAGAAGGAACAGGTCGTGGTCGTCGACCCCAGCGCCAAGGCCGTGGACGCCGCCACCGCCGAGGGATACGCCGGAGTGGTCGGCGACGCCACGCGCAGCGACGTACTGCTGCGGGCCGAACTGCAGAAGGCGCGGCAGATCATCATCGCCACCCAGCGCGACGACACGGCCGTCCTGGTCACGCTCACGGCCCGGCAGCTCAACCGCACGGCGAAGATCGTGGTCGCCGTGCGCGAGGAGGAGAACGCGCCGCTGCTGAAGCAGTCCGGCGCCGATGCCGTCATCACGAGTGCGAGCGCCGCCGGGCGACTGCTCGGGCTGTCGGTGCTCAGCCCGGCCGCCGGCATGGTCATGGAAGACCTCATCCAGCAGGGCAGCGGGCTCGACATCGTCGAACGGCCGGTCATAAAGGCCGAGGTGGGCAAGGGGCCGCGCGAGACGGACGACCTGGTGGTGAGCGTCGTACGCGGACATCGGGTGCTGGGGTACGACGATCCGTCCATCGGAGAGCTTCAGGTGGCCGACCGGCTCATCACCATCGTGCGGGCGACGCCGGGCGGGCATGTGGCGCCCGACGTCCGTCCGATCCGCGACAACTGATCCTCCGCCGCCTGGTCACTTGCGGTTGTAGAGCCTCATCGTGACGGGGCCGAAGACCAGCACCAGCAGGCCCGCCCACCCCAGCGACCAGGCGATCTCGGCGGTCGGCCACTCGCCGGCCATCAGCTCCCGTACCGCCGACGACACATGGGTGATCGGGCTGTTGTTGACGAAGGCCTGGAGCCAGCCGGGCATGGTGCTCGGGTCGACGAAGACGTTCGACAGGAAGGTCAGCGGGAAGATCACCATCATGCTGACGCCCATCACCGACTTCTCCGTGCGCAGCAGCAGCCCGAACATCGTCCAGATCCACGAGAAGGCGAAGGAGAAGACGAGGAGCAGGGCGATGCCGGCGACCACGCCCACCACCCTGCCAACCGTCAGCATCACCACGGACGCCATGGTTTGACGCCCTCTCCTGCCCGAGGGCGGGAGATTTCGGTCCGCACCGCTATACGCGGTACCACCTTGGGTTCCTGCTTCACTGGCCCTTGCCGGTCTCCGGGGGAGCTCGGTCTTACAGGGGCCTCCACAGGCGTCACTTCCCGCCCGTCCGGCGGTAGATCCGACAACTTCGTCGTCGGATGAGGCGATCTTAGCCATGCCGCTGCAGCCCTCCTGGCCGCAATGAGCAGGGTGCCCTTTACTACCACCCTGAAGGATGGAGCAACGGGCAAGTGTTCGGTAGCGCAGGGGGTCGCCGAGGAGATAGCCGACCATCACCGACGGCTGCCAGATCGGCAGCGTACGGAAGCGGTCGAAGACGCCCTCCTCGATATCCGTGTCGACCGAGACGCCCGTGTACATCGTGATCATCACGACCGACATCACCAGGATGCCCGGCATCAAGACTCGATGTACTCGCGTGGGCGTCGGCCCCCGTGTCGTGGCCGGTGAGGGCGAGGAAGACCTCGTCCAGGCTGGGCTGGCCCAGGGAGAAGTTGTCGACGGTGATGCCGAGGCGGGCCAGTTCGGCGAGGGCGCGGGCCGCCTGCTCGGCCGCGGTGTCGCCGACCGACGTACCGACGCGGGCCGTCAGCGCCACCGGATCGGGCTCGCGCTGCACGGACGCGTCGAGGGTCCGCCGCAGCACCTCCTCGGCCTGGGGCCGCTGGGCCTGGTCGCGCAGCCGCAGATGGACGGACCCGGCGCCGACGGACGCCTTCAGCTCGCCCTTCGTGCCCTCCGCGATCACCTTGCCCCGGTCGATCACGGCGATCCGGGACGCCAGCTGGTCGGCCTCGTCCAGATATTGCGTGGTCAGGAGCACCGTCGTGCCCTGTGCGACCACCGCGCGCACGATGTCCCACACCTGGTTGCGGCTGCGCGGGTCGAGGCCGGTCGTCGGTTCGTCGAGGAAGAGCAGGTCGGGAGTGTTGAGGATGGACGCGGCGATGTCGATCCGCCGCCGCATGCCCCCGGAGTAGTGCTTGACCTGCTTCGCCGCCGCGTCCGTGAGCCCGAAGGCCTCCAGGAGCTGGGCCGCGCGCTCGCGCGAGGTCCGCTTGTGATGGCCGAGGAGCCTGCCGAGCAGCACCAGGTTCTCGGTGCCGGTGAGGTCCTCGTCCACGGACGCGTACTGGCCGGTGAGGCTGACCCTGCCGCGTACCGTGTCCGCCTCGCGCACCACGTCGTGGCCGAAGACATGCGCCTCGCCGCCGTCCGGCCTGAGCAGGGTGGCCAGCATCTTCACGGTGGTCGTCTTGCCGGCGCCGTTCGGACCGAGGACCCCGTAGACCGTGCCCGTGGGCACGGCGAGGTCGACGCCGTCGACGGCCCGGGTGTCACCGAAGGTCTTCACCAGACCCGCGGTCTCGATCGCGAGGTCGGGCACCTCGGCCGCCCGGCCCGCCCTGGCTGCCTGTGGGCTCATGTCTCGGGTCCTTCCGGAGTCCTTGCGCGTACGGGGTGACGCAAGGGGAGACCGCCGGCCGGCCGAGAACTCATCGCTCGCGCGGCCGCACGTTTCTCCACGGTCTCTCCCCCGGACCGGTACCGCACCCCGATTTCCCCGGGGCGGGGAGTAGCGTCCACTCATGCGTGCGATCACGATTCCCGAACCCGGAGGGCCCGAGGCGCTGGTGTGGGCCGAGGTCCCCGATCCCGTTCCCGGCGAGGGCGAGGTGCTGGTCGAGGTGGTGGCCGGTGCCGTCAACCGCGCCGACCTCCTGCAGCGCCAGGGCTTCTACAACCCACCGCCCGGCGCCTCCCCGTACCCCGGTCTCGAATGCGCCGGCCGGATCGCCGGGATCGGGCCCGGAGTCTCCGGCTGGTCCGTCGGCGACGAGGTGTGCGCGCTGCTCGCGGGCGGCGGCTATGCCCAGAAGGTCGCCGTCCCGGCGGGTCAGTTGCTGCCCGTGCCCCGGGGAGTCGACCTGAAGCGGGCGGCGGCACTGCCCGAGGTGGCCTGCACGGTCTGGTCGAACGTCTTCATGATCTCCCACCTCCGCCCCGGCGAGACCCTCCTCGTGCACGGCGGCTCCAGCGGCATCGGCACCATGGCCATCCAGCTCGCCAAGGCGGTCGGCGCCAGGGTCGCGGTGACGGCGGGGACGAAGGAGAAGCTCGACCAGTGCGCCGAGCTGGGCGCGGACATCCTCGTCAACTACCGGGAGCAGGACTTCGTCGAGGAGCTCGGGCAGGCCACCGGCGGGACCGGTGCCGACGTCATCCTCGACAACATGGGCGCCAAGTACCTGGACCGCAACATCCGCGCCCTCGCCGTCAACGGGCGGCTCGCGATCATCGGTATGCAGGGCGGCGTCAAGGCCGAACTGAACATCGGCGCGCTCCTCACCAAGCGGGCCGCGGTCACCGCGACCTCGCTGCGCGCCCGCCCGTCGGCCGAGAAGGCGGCGATCGTGGCCGCCGTACGCGAACACGTGTGGCCGCTGATCGAAGCCGGTCAGGTCCGGCCGGTCGTCGACCGGGAGTTCCCGATGAGCGACGCGGCCGCGGCGCACCGGCTGGTGGAGGAGAGCACGCACGTGGGGAAGGTGCTGCTGGTGGTCCCGTAGGACGACGCCCCCGGGGTCACGTCCTGCGGGCTCGCAGGCGCAGCGCCAGGAAGGCGAGGCCCAGGCCGAGACCGATGAGGACCAGACCGCTGCCGAGCGGCAGTATCCGCAGCACCGGCCCGTAGACCGCGCCGGGCAGGGCGGCGGGGTCTCCCGGCTCGTCCGGGACGGAGGTGGGTACGGGGACGGGGTCGGCCGCACCGTCCGTCGCCTCGTCGGGCGGCGCGGACTCCCGCCGCCCGGGACGCTCCCGCCCCACGCCCGCCAGGCTGCCGGCCCGGGAGGCGTCGGGGGCGGGCCGGACGGCCCGGGTGGCGTCGTACGGGGTTGTCGTGCCGTGGGGGTGGGCGGCGAGCGTGGGTGCCGCCAGAGCCAGCAGGGTGCCGCAGATACGCAGGGTGCGGAGCCATGGAGTCATGTCGGTGGCCTCCTCCCGCTGCGGAGTCGCCGGTCGACGGTCACCCGTCACCGGGTTCGACGGGACCAGCCTCACACGCGGTCGCCCGTCCGGCACGTCGGACGGGTGGCCGGGACGGACCCACCGGCCACCGTCACCGTCCGGTGCGAGAGAATGTCCGCATGGAGATGCCGAGGAACGAAAGGTCGCCGGAGAACCCCCAGATCCTGGTCGTTGGCCAGGACGGGATGGCTCTCGGTGGTGGCGGTGACGACGACTCCCGAGAGATCCCGGTGACGGACATGGTGGAGCAGCCCGCCAAGGTCATGAGGATCGGCAGCATGATCAAGCAGTTGCTGGAGGAGGTGCGCGCGGCTCCTCTCGACGAGGCGAGCCGGGTCCGGCTCAAGGAGATCCACGCCAGCTCGGTGAAGGAGCTGGAGGACGGTCTGGCGCCCGAGCTGGTCGACGAGCTGGAGCGGCTGTCGCTGCCGTTCACCGACGAGGCGATTCCCAGTGACGCCGAACTGCGGATCGCGCAGGCCCAGTTGGTGGGCTGGCTGGAAGGCCTCTTCCACGGGATCCAGACCGCCCTGTTCGCCCAGCAGATGGCCGCGCGGGCCCAGTTGGAGCAGATGCGCCGTGCGCTGCCGCCGGGAGTCGGCGGCCACGAGGGCGACGAGGACCCGCGCACGGGCGGACGTACGGGCGGACCGTACCTCTAGGGCCTGTCGTCCCCTGATCTCATGGAGTGGGGCCCGGCCGTCGACCGACCGGCTGCCGGGCCCCGTTCCATGAACAACCGTCCAATCAGGACGGCGGGTAGCCCGTCGACACGTTCAGCTCGATCACCGGCATGTTCTCCGGGTCGGCGTCCGTGCCCGCGGAGGGGAACTGGTCCGTGATCATGTCCTTGCCGAACGTGTTCTCCGCGATCCGGGTGACCTTCATCCGCCAGCCCGCCGCCTGGAAACAGGACTTGACCGAGGCCAGGTTCTTGAAGCGGAAGTCGGGCAGCCGGATCTTGTCCGGGTCGGTGTACGACTCCGGCGCCTCCGAGCACTCCTCCGCGTCGATCGTCTTCGCCGGGTCCGGCCCCTTGTACCCGGACTCCGCTCCCGATCCCGTGTCCGTACCTGTCTCCGTACCCGCTTGCGACCCCGAGGTCTGCGAGGCCGAGGCGCTCGGGGTGCTGCCGCCGCCGTTGTCGGTGCCGTTTCCGCCGAACTTCAGGGCGAGGAGCAGCCCGCTGATGGCGACGAGCGAGACGACGATCGAGCCCACGATCACCGGGGTGTTGCTCTTCCGCCCGCCTCCGGACCCGCCGACCGGGGGCGTGTGCTGCGGGGCGTACGCGCCGGGCGCCTGGTAGGCGGCCTGCTGCGGATAGCCGTACGCCGGGACCGGAGTGGGAGCCGGTGCCGGGGTCTGCGGGGGCGCGTAGGCCGGGGGCGGGGTGGCGGCGTACGGATTCGCGTGCTGCGGATGCGACTGCGGGTGCGGGGTCGGCTGGTACGGGGTCTGAACGGGGCCGGGTGTCGGCGGAGTTGCCTGGTCGACCGGCGGGAACACCGCCGAGGCCACGCCCGCGCCGCTCGCCGCGGGGGCGCCCGGCACGATGTTCGGGGCGGCCGGGTGGAGGGAGGCGGCGACGCGCAGGCACTCGTCGCGCATGGCGACGGCGCTCGGGAAACGCTCGTTCGGGTTCTTCTTCAGTGCGCGGGCGACCAGTGCGTCCACTGCCGGGGGCAGCGCGCGGTTGACCGAGGAGGGGGCGACCGGCTGCTCCTGGACGTGCGCGTACGCGATCGCAAGGGGTGAGTCGGCGTTGAACGGCAGCCGTCCGGTCACAAGTTGGAACAGCATGATGCCGACCGAGTAGATGTCGGAGCGGGCGTCCACGCCCCGGCCGAGCGCCTGTTCGGGGGAGAGGTACTGCGGGGTGCCGACGACCATGCCGGTCTGGGTCATCGACGTGACGCCCGACTGCATGGCGCGGGCGATGCCGAAGTCCATGACCTTGACGACGCCGCGTTTGGTCGTCATCACGTTGCCCGGCTTGATGTCCCGGTGGACCAGGCCCATCTCGTGGCTGATCTCCAGCGCCGCCAGCACGTCCGCGGTGATCTTCAGCGCCTTGTCGGCGGGCATCGCCCCGAACTGCCGTACGTCCGCGTCCAGAACGGAGCCGAGCGGCTGCCCCTCCACGTACTCCATGACGATGTACGGGGTCGTCGTCCCCGCCACGTCGTCCTCGCCGGTGTCGAAGACCGAGACGATGTTCGTGTGCGTGAGCTTGGCCACGGCCTGGGCCTCGCGGCGGAAGCGCTCACGGAACGCCTGTTCACGGCCGAGTTCCGTGTGCAGTGTCTTGATCGCGACCTGTCGGTCCAGGACCGAGTCGTAGGCGAGGTGCACCGAGGCCATGCCGCCCTCGCCGAGGAGGTCGCGCAACTGGTAGCGCCCGCCGGCCAGCGACTGCCCCGCGTACCGGCCGTGTGCGCCGTCCTGGCTCATGTGTCAGCGTCCCCCGGGGCTTCTGCCGCAGCCGCACGTGATCGATTGGCTGATTCCGGGCCAAGTCTGCCGGAGGCCACTGGCACGTCAAGTTCGGTGCCCGTTCCGTGACCGTACGGGAAGGAAGCGTCGCGGAAGCGTTACAGGGGTTGCGCGGGCCGGGTGCGGAATTTGCACGACGATACCCGCAACGGGTTTGATGGCCGGTCCGCCCGGGACCCCGTTCCAGGGCTCCTCGCGGAGCTCCTCCCGGACCGCCTCCCGGACCGGAGGCTTGCGCGGAGGCTGTAGCGTGGCCGACGGAGACCGTAACAACACCGCGCGCACCGCGGGCAGAAACGACGGCGAGGACTGATGGCACAGCAGCGCGCTCAGGGCCCGTCCGACCCCGAGGCGGCGGGCGGCGGTATGTCAGACGCGCCTGAGTTGTGGGGCAACGGCGGACTTGTCGGGGACGGCCGGTACCGGCTCACCCACAGACTCGGCCGGGGCGGCATGGCGGAGGTGTTCGCCGCCGAGGACGTGCGTCTGGGACGGACCGTCGCGGTCAAACTGCTCCGCGCCGACCTCGCCGAGGACCCCATCTCCAAGGCCCGCTTCACGCGCGAGGCCCAGTCCGTGGCGGGGCTCAACCACCACGCGATCGTCGCCGTGTACGACTCGGGCGAGGACTTCGTGGGCGGCCAGTCCGTCCCGTACATCGTGATGGAGATCGTCGAGGGGCGCACGATTCGTGACCTCCTCATCAACGCCGAGGCGCCGGGGCCCGAGCAGGCCCTGATCATCGTCTCCGGGGTGCTGGAAGCGCTTGCCTATTCGCACCAGCACGGCATCGTGCACCGCGACATCAAGCCCGCCAACGTGATCATCACGCACGGTGGCGCCGTCAAGGTGATGGACTTCGGCATCGCCCGCGCGCTGCACGGCGCGTCGACGACGATGACGCAGACCGGCATGGTCATGGGCACGCCCCAGTACCTCTCGCCGGAGCAGGCCCTCGGCAAGGCCGTCGACCACCGCTCCGACCTGTACGCCACCGGCTGTCTGCTGTACGAACTCCTCGCGCTGCGGCCCCCGTTCACCGGCGAGACCCCGCTGTCCGTCGTGTACCAGCACGTCCAGGACATCCCGGTGCCGCCGTCCCAGGTCTCGGACGGCGCGCCGCCGGAACTCGACGGGCTCGTCATGCGTTCCCTCGCCAAGGAGCCGGACGACCGTTTCCAGACCGCCGAGGAGATGCGCGGGCTGATCCAGTACGGCCTGCAGATGCTGTACGACCAGGGCAGCCACACCGGCACCTGGAACACCGGGCCCGTCGACATGCACGACGGCCGGCACACCCCCTCGGCGGGTTTCGCCGGTACCGCGGTGATGAACCCCCACCCCGGCGATCACGCCGGCACCACCCAGATCCCGCAGCAGATCCTGCCCGCCGGATACGGCGGCGGGGACGACGGCGGCTTCGAGGGCCACGGCAACCGGGGAAGCGGCCGCGGCAAGCTGTGGATACTGGCGTTCTTCGCCGTGATCGCCGTCGCGGCGGGCGTCGCCCTCGCCCTCCAGGGCGGCAAGGGCACCGGCGAGAAGTCGGACACCACCAAGTCGCCGTCCGCCTCGCCGTCCGCGAAGACCGAGGACCCCACGGCGACTCCGAGCGAGGAACCCTCCCAAGAGCCTTCGAACACGACCACGGACGACGGGACCGGCTCGGGCTCGGGATCCTCCCAGTGGACGCCGTCGTCCACACCGTCGTACACACCCTCCTCGACCCCCTCCAGCCAGCCGTCGAACACGCCGTCGGAGGTGGAGTCGACGCCGGAGCCCTCGGAAACCGCGTCGGCGCCGTCCCAGGACCCGACGCCGTCGCAGGACCCGACGGACGACAGCGGCGGCGCCGACGGTGGCGGCGACGCGGACGGCGGTACGACGGAGGGCGGCGGCGGCACCACCCCCTGAGCCGCCGACCACCCCTCCGGGTGCACGAATCCCCGGTCGGTTGACGGAAACCAGCCTCCACGCGCGCGTGCGGCCCGAAGAGGGCTCACGCGCGCGTTGTGTTGCGACGACGTCGCCCCCGGTGGCGTCAGGCCACGAACGCCTCGCACACCGTGTCGTACTCGCGCGTCCACCACACCGCGAGTGCCGAGGCGGCCGGGAACTGGGAGTCGGCGCGGGTGTCGCCCCGCTCGTAGTGCCAGCGCAGCATCCAGAAGTCGTTCAGCCGCTCCCACCACACCCGGTGCACGGCGGCGGCGAGTTCGGAGGGCGTGGCCCCCGCCGTACGCCGGTACGCGCGCGCGTAGGCCCGGATCTTGGGCAGGTCGAGCGTGCCGGCGGGCTGTACGAAGAAGATCGCGGCGGCGCGTACGGCCTCCTCCGCGCGGGGCCGCACGCCGAGCCGGTCCCAGTCGACGATCGCCGCCGGGGCATCCCCCTTGTAGAGCACGTTGAACGGGTGGAAGTCCCCGTGCACCCAGCCGACCGAGCCGCCCGGCGGGGGTCGCCGGTCCACGTGCTGCTCGAGCAGTGCCCGCCGTTCCAGGAGGCGGTAACGGGCCAACTCGTCGAAGGCGTCGGTGGGACGGTGACGGCGGACGTGGGCCAGGAGGTCGTCGATGAGGGCGAAGGTGTCGGCGGGGTTGGCGGAGGGGGAGGGGTGGGCGTCGGTCGTGTCGGTGGTGTCGGTGGTGTCGGTGGTGTCGGCGGTGTCGGCGGAGAGGGCTGGGCGGGTGTCGGCGGAGGAGGCGGGTTGGGCGCCGGTGGTGGCGGCCGTGTCGGTGGTGTTGGTGGTGTCGGTGGAGAGGGCTGGGTGGGTGTCGGCGGAGGGGGCGGCGGGTTGGGCGTCGGTGGTGGCGGCCGTGGCCGTGGTTTCGGTGGTGTCGGTGGAGGGGGCGGCGTGGTGGGGGCGGTGGGAGTGGTCGGGACCGGTCGGGCGGTGCGTTTCGGCGGGGTCGCGGGGGCGGTCGGGGCCGTGGGGGTGGTGTGAACGGTGCCTGTCGGTTGTGGGCGAGGGCTCGACGGGCGTACCGGGGGCGTGGGCCGTACCGAAGGCCTCTTCGGCAGCTTCGGCATGGGTGACGCCTCGGTTCCGGCCGTCGGCGGAGGCGCTCCGGCGGGCGGCGGAGCGGTGGTGGGCGCCTCTGCCAGGGCGGCCCGCCACTCCCCCTCGGCCGGCGTCTCGTCGCGGGGCGACCGCCGCGACGCCGCCCTGTTCCGGGGGCTGCGGCAGACCGGCGGTCGCTGCCCTCGGGCCGGGCAGGGCCTGTCCTGCGGCCTTGTCCTTGCCTCCGGCCCAGGAGCCCGTTGCGGGCTTGGCCCCGGTT
Organism: Streptomyces sp. NPDC047042; assembly: GCF_040644035.1. Classification (NCBI taxonomy): domain Bacteria; kingdom Bacillati; phylum Actinomycetota; class Actinomycetes; order Kitasatosporales; family Streptomycetaceae; genus Streptomyces; species Streptomyces sp. NPDC047042. The sequence continues at coordinate 281,148 of NZ_JBEYVP010000001.1, forward strand.
CCGGCCCAAGAGCCCGTCCCGGGCTTGGCTCCGGTTCCGGCCCAGGCCACACCCCAGCCCTGCTCGCCCACACCCCCGCCCTGCTCGCCCACCGCCCGGACCCCGCTCGGCATCACCCGTTCCAGGCTTGCGTGGACCACGCCCAGCAGCGCGCCCAGTCGGGCGCACTGGACGGTGGTGAGCTGGCCGCCGTGGCGGTGGCGGCCGTCGATCCAGGGGTGCAGGGCGTAGGCGTGGCCGCCGATGACGGCGACCGTACGTCCGTCGCGGCCGGGCAGCGGTGGGGCCACCGGGACGCCGAGATCCGCGAGACGCTGGGTCGCCCGGTGCTGGCGGGCGATCGCGGCGGGGTCGGCGGTCTCGGGGTCGAAGTGGTGCTTCAGGAAGTAGTCGCCGCGGGTGGTGGCGAGCCGGTATCCGCGGTTCAGCAGGCCCTGTTCGACGGGGCTGCAGGTCAGCGCGGACCCGGCGGAGTACTGGCGGAGAAGGGCGCCCAGAGGGGGCGCGTGGGTCGCAAAAGGTGGTACAGATGAGCGCGGCACGCGCCAGATGTTAGGGCACGAGCCGGGCGTGCGCGCGGGGCGCCTGTCGCACGTTGTCGCAGGTAATCACGTGCAGTCGCATGCAGTCATGGGCGGTCGGGGTCGATCACCGAATGCACCGTAGCGAACTGAGGTTCGATTTTCAGGTAGACGGGATCGAAGGGGACGCCGTCCACGGAATGGGGCGCGGGGCCGAACCGGTCGAGCTCGGCGGCGGTCGGTTCGACGGCCGCGCACTCCCCGACGACCTGCACGGACCACGATCCGCGACTCCGCGCGGACGGGACATCCGCGCCGTACGCGACCACGCCGCCCACGCACGCCCTGTGATACCCGTGGCCCCCGTGCAGGCGCAGCAGGAGCCGTCCGTCCACGACGATGTGCCGGGCGGACGCCAGACAGGGCAGTGCGCGCATGCTGGTCGCGACCCGGCCGTGTTCGACGCGGCCGAGGAGATCGGCGGCGCGCTGTTCGTCGGTCGGCATGCACCTACAGTGCGCACCGCGCGCAGGGGCACACCAGGGGCGCTCGCCCCGAGAAGAAAGGCCCTAAGTCCCGATTCGGGGATTCACCCCTCAAAACCCCTGCCGCTGCCCCCGCTGCCCCCGCTGCCCCCGCTGCCCCCGCTGCCCCCGCCGCCCCCACTGTCCCCCGGCCCCGGCTGCCCCTGGCGCTCCGCCTGCATCCGGGCCACGTACGCCGCCGCCTGTGCGCGCCTCTGCATGCCCAGCTTCGACAGCAGGCCGGACACATAGTTCTTGATCGTCTTCTCGGCCAGATGCAGCCGCTCGCCGATCGCGCGGTTGGTGAGTCCCTCGCCGATCAGCTCGAGGATCCGCCGCTCCTGGTCGGTGAGGTTCGCGAGCCGCTCGTCGCCCTTCGCCGGGTTGCCGCCGTCCCGTAGCCGTTCCAGGACGCGGGCGGTCGCGACCGGGTCGAGCAGGGACCTGCCCGCGGCCACGTCCCGCACGGCCGCCAGTAGTTCATGGCCGCGGATGGCCTTCAGGACGTACCCGGAGGCGCCCGCCATGATCGCGTCGAAGAGGGCCTCGTCGTCGGCGAACGAGGTCAGCATCAGACACTTGACGCCCGTGTCCTGGGAGCGGATCTCGCGGCACACCTCGACACCGCTGCCGTCCGGGAGCCGTACGTCCAGGACGGCCACGTCCGGGCGGGTGGCCGGAATCCGTGCCAGGGCCTCGGCCGCCGTGCCGGCCTCGCCGACCACCTCGATGTCGTCCTCGACCGAGAGCAGTTCATGGACTCCCCGGCGGACGACTTCATGGTCATCGAGGAGAAATACGGTGATTTTTCCGTCTTCAGGCACGGGGACAGTCTCACATACCGGCTCTTCCCGTGGGCCGGGTGCGCGGGATAACGTGCCGTTGTTCCGGCCCCCTGCAAGGCTGTGACCAGGGCCCCTTCCCCACTTGCTCAATTTACTTGGATTTCCAAGCAAAAACGCAGGTCAGGGGGGTTTCATAGAAATATGGCGCACTGGGTAACGTGAGCTTTGCGGGACGCTCGCCGGGGCACCTGTCACGCCTGTCCCCGGCCGAGCGGCACCCACCCCGTGCACGGGTCTCGGGAACAGGTGACCGCACTGGTTACCCGGCAACCCCGGGGCCGGACCGACGGAGGAGTACACGTGACCGTGGAGAGCACTGCCGCGCGCAAACCGCGACGCAGCGCCGGAAGCAAGACCGGTACCACCCGCACCACCGCGCAGAGCGCCGACGCACCGGCCGCCGACGCATCAGCCACGGCCGCGCAGCCCGCCACTGCCCCTGCCACCGCGACCAGGGCCACGGCCGCGAAGCGCACCACCACCAGCCGCACCGGCACTGGCACCGGTAGCAGTAGCAGTACCGGTACCGGCAAACGCGCCGCCGCCAAGAAACCGGCCGCGAAACCCACGAAGACGGCCGGGGCGGTCGCCGACCCGGACCTCGTCCAGCTGCTGACCCCCGCGGGCAGGCGCGTCGAGAACGCCGCCTACGACCCGTACGTCGCCGCCCTCACCTCCGAAGACCTGCGCGGCCTGTACCGGGACATGGTGCTGACCCGCCGCTTCGACGCCGAGGCCACCGCCCTTCAGCGCCAGGGCGAGCTGGGTCTGTGGGCGTCGCTGCTCGGTCAGGAGGCCGCCCAGATCGGCTCCGGCCGGGCCACCCGGCCCGACGACTACGTCTTCCCGACCTACCGTGAGCACGGCGTCGCCTGGTGCCGGGACATCGACCCGACCAACCTGCTCGGCATGTTCCGCGGGGTCAACCACGGCGGCTGGGACCCCAACACCAACAACTTCCACCTCTACACGATCGTCATCGGCTCGCAGACCCTGCACGCCACCGGCTACGCGATGGGCGTGGCCAAGGACGGCGCCGACTCGGCGGTCATCGCCTACTTCGGGGACGGCGCCTCCAGCCAGGGCGACGTCGCAGAATCCTTCACCTTCGCCTCGGTCTACAACGCCCCCGTGGTGTTCTTCTGCCAGAACAACCAGTGGGCCATCTCCGAGCCGACCGAGCGCCAGACCCGCGTCCCGCTCTACCAGCGCGCGCAGGGCTACGGCTTCCCGGGCGTACGGGTGGACGGCAACGACGTGCTGGCCGTCCTCGCGGTGACGAAGTGGGCCCTGGAGCGGGCCCGCAACGGCGAGGGTCCGACGCTGGTCGAGGCCTACACCTACCGCATGGGCGACCACACCACCTCCGACGACGCGAGCCGCTACCGCCACGACGACGAGCGGGCGGCCTGGGCGGCCAAGGACCCGATCGCGCGCCTGCGCACCTACCTCGAGGCCTCAAACCACGCGGACGAGGGATTCTTCGCGGAACTGGAGGCCGAGAGCGAGTCGTTGGGCAGGCGAGTACGCGAAGTGGTCCGTGCCATGCCGGACCCGGACCACTTCGCGATGTTCGAGCACACCTACGCCGACGGGCACGCGCTCGTCGACGAGGAAAGGGCCCAGTTCGCCGCCTACCAGGCGTCGTTCGCAGATGTGGAGGGGGCATGACCATGGCGGAGAAAACCGTGACGTCCAAGAGCATGGCCCTGGCCAAGGCGATCAACGAATCGCTGCGCAAGGCTCTGGAGACGGACCCCAAGGTCCTGATCATGGGTGAGGACGTCGGCAAGCTCGGCGGTGTCTTCCGGGTCACCGACGGGCTGCAGAAGGACTTCGGCGAGGACCGGGTCATCGACACCCCGCTCGCCGAGTCGGGCATCGTCGGCACGGCCATCGGCCTCGCCCTGCGCGGCTACCGCCCCGTGGTGGAGATCCAGTTCGACGGCTTCGTCTTCCCGGCGTACGACCAGATCGTCACCCAGCTCGCGAAGATGCACGCACGCGCGTTGGGCAAGATCAAGCTCCCCGTCGTCATCCGCATCCCGTACGGCGGGGGCATCGGCGCGGTCGAGCACCACTCGGAGTCCCCGGAGGCGCTCTTCGCGCATGTGGCGGGCCTCAAGGTGGTGTCCCCGGCCAACGCGTCGGACGCCTACTGGATGATGCAGCAGGCCATCCAGAGCGACGACCCGGTGATCTTCTTCGAGCCGAAGCGGCGCTACTGGGACAAGGCCGAGGTCGATGTCGAGGCCATCCCCGGCCCGCTCCACAAGGCCCAGGTGGTCCGGGCCGGTACCGATCTCACCCTCGCCGCCTACGGCCCGATGGTGAAGCTGTGCCTGGAGGTCGCGAACGCGGCGGCCGAGGAGGGCCGGTCCCTGGAGGTCCTCGACCTCCGGTCGGTCTCCCCGCTGGACTTCGACTCCGTGCAGGCCTCGGTCGAGAAGACCCGCCGTCTGGTCGTGGTGCACGAGGCGCCGGTGTTCTTCGGTTCGGGCGCGGAGATCGCCGCCCGGATCACGGAGCGCTGCTTCTACCACCTGGAGGCCCCGGTGCTCAGGGTCGGCGGCTACCACGCCCCGTACCCGCCGGCGCGCCTCGAGGAGGAGTACCTACCGAGCCTGGACCGGGTGCTCGACGCCGTCGACCGCTCGCTGGCGTACTGAGGAGAGGGACGTGACGACGATGACAGACGCGTCCGTTCGCGAGTTCACCATGCCCGATGTGGGCGAGGGACTCACCGAGGCCGAGATCCTCAAGTGGTACGTCCAGCCGGGCGACACCGTCACCGACGGACAGGTGGTGTGCGAGGTCGAGACCGCCAAGGCGGCCGTCGAACTGCCCATCCCGTACGACGGGGTCGTGCGCTCCCTGCACTTCCCCGAGGGCACGACGGTCGACGTGGGTACGTCGATCATCGCGGTGGACGTCACCGGCGGCGCCGGTGACACGGCTCCGGCACAGGCCGCCAAGGCGACGGTTCCGGCGCCCGCCTCCGCACCGACCGCGGCCGGGGAGGAGAAGCCGCAGGCCCGCCAGCCGGTCCTCGTCGGCTACGGCGTGGCCGCCTCCTCGACCAAGCGTCGCCCCCGCAAGGGCGCCGAGGTCCCGGCCCGTGAGGTCGCCGCCGCGGTCCAGCAGGAGCTGAACGGCCACAGTGACCTCGGAGCCCTCGCCGGCGGGGCCGCGGTCGCCTCCGCCCGTCCGCTGGCGAAGCCACCGGTGCGCAAGCTCGCCAAGGATCTCGGCGTCGACCTCGCGACGGTGACCCCGTCGGGCCCCGACGGCGTCATCACGCGCGAGGACGTGCACGCGGCGGTGGCCCCGGCGGCCCCCGAGCCGGTGCCCGCCACACCGGCCGCGGCTCCCGCCGTACCGGCACCGGTGGCCACGTACGACGGCGCGCGGGAGACACGCGTCCCGGTCAGGGGCGTACGGAAGGCGACCGCGACGGCGATGGTCGGCTCGGCGTTCACCGCGCCGCATGTCACCGAGTTCGTGACGGTGGACGTGACGCGCACGCTGAAACTGGTCGAGGAGCTCAAGAAGGCCCCCGAGTCGTACGGGATGCAGGGTCTGCGGGTGAACCCGCTGCTCCTGATCGCCAAGGCATTCCTGGTCGCCATCAAGCGCCACCCGGACATCAACGCGTCCTGGGACGAGGCGAACCAGGAGATCGTGCTCAAGCACTACGTCAACCTGGGTATCGCGGCGGCCACCCCGCGCGGTCTGATCGTCCCGAACATCAAGGACGCCCACGACAAGACGCTTCCGCAACTGGCGGAGGCGCTCGGTGAGTTGGTGTCCACGGCCCGGGACGGCAGGACGTCGCCGGCGGCCATGCAGGGCGGCACGGTGACGATCACGAACGTCGGCGTCTTCGGCGTCGACACGGGCACGCCGATCCTTCCGCCCGGCGAGTCCGCGATCCTCGCGGTCGGCGCGATCCGGCTGCAGCCGTGGGTCCACAAGGGCAAGGTCAAGCCCCGCCAGGTGACGACCCTGGCCCTCTCCTTCGACCACCGGCTGGTGGACGGGGAGTTGGGGTCCAAGGTGCTGGCGGACGTGGCGGCGATCCTGGAACAGCCGAAGAAGCTCATCACCTGGGCGTAGGCGCGCGAGGCAACGGCATGACGAAGGGGGCCCACCGAAGTGGGCCCCCTCTGTCATGCGTGCGTGCCGGGTGTCAGCCCAGGCGCGCGAAGCCGTAGTTCATCAGCTTCTTCGCGTCCGCCGTGCGGTTGGCGATCGACGAGGAGGCGAGGACCGTGCCGATGACCGTCTTGCCGTTGCGGGTCGCGGCGAAGACCAGGCAGTACTTGGCCTGCGGGCCGGAGCCGGTCTTGATGCCGATGGTGCCCGCGTAGCTGGTCATCAGCGGCTTGTTGGTGTTCTCCCACGCCATCCAACGGGTGCCACCGTTTGAGGTGGTGACCTTCTCCTTGAAGTTCTGCGTCCGCACGATCGCGCGGAAGGCGCCGGTCTTCATGGCGTTGCTGGCGAGCTTCGTCAGGTCGCGCGGGGTCGAGTAGTTCGACCCGTTGCCGATGCCGTCGAAGCTGTCGAACTTGGTGTTCGTCATGCCGAGGCTCCTGGCCGTGGCGTTCATCTTGCCGATGAACGACTTCACCCGGAGGGCACGCGTCGAGCCGGTGCCGAACTTGTCCGCCAGCGCGTACGCCGCGTCGCAGCCCGACGGCAGCATCAGCCCGTAGAGCAGCTGGCGGACGGTCACCATGTCGCCGACGATCAGCCGGGCCGACGAGGCGTTGTTGGCGACGATGTAGTCGCTGTACGCCTTCTGGATCTTCACCTTGGCGTTGAGGTTCAGGTTCGGCTGCGCCAGCACGACCTTCGCGGTCATGATCTTCGTGGTGGAACCGGTGGACAGTCTGGTGTCAGCGGCCTTGCCGTACAGGGTCGAGCCGTTGGCGTTGTTCATCAGATAGCCGCCCTTGGCGACGATCGTCGGAACGGCCACAGCGGCTTGTGCGGGCGCCGCGGTGAGCGCTCCGGTCGCGAGCACGGCGCCGGTGGTGACCACGACGGCTGCGGCTCTGCGAAAGCGGATGCCCTGGATGCCGGTTATCAACTTCAATACCCCGATTACGTATGAATCGTCCGAATGCCACTGGAGAGCGGCCGAGCTGGCCGAGCCGAGTCGGCGTACCGCCGCTCTCGTGTGACTCGTAACTAGCACAGTTGGTTGTGCGCGTACTGAGGCGGGTTCCCCGATTTTCCCTTTCCGAGGGACGCCGTACGGCTCTGCGTGGTTCCCGCGACCCTTCAGAAAGTTGAACTGCTGTCCGTGCGACGACGTCACGCCCAGAACGGGGATCCGTTCGCGGGATCGGTCCATATGGCGGACGGCCGCCCTTATGGGTACGTGATGTATCTATGCTGTCGCCATGAGCAGCCCGGCCGTTCAGCACGTCAAGCAACCTCCCGCCGCCGACCGCGTCTACGCACACGTCAAAGAGGGTGTCCTGGACCGCCGTTACGAAGGCGGGACCCTGCTCACCGAAGGCGAACTCGCCGAGGCCGTCGGGGTGTCGCGCACACCGGTGCGCGAGGCGTTGCTGCGGCTGGAGGCCGAGGGGCTGATCAAGCTCTACCCGAAGAAGGGCGCGCTGGTCCTGCCCGTCTCCGCGCAGGAGATCGCGGACGTCGTCGAGACTCGGCAACTGGTCGAGGAACACGCCATCCGCAAGGCCGTGCCCGCCTCGCCGCAGCTCATCGCCCGGCTCACGGAACTCCTCGAACGGCAGCGCGAACAGGCGGCCGCCGGCGACCTCGCGGGCGCGGCAGTGACCGACCGCTGCTTCCACGCCGAGATCGTCCGCAGCGGGGGCAACGAGATCCTCTCCCGGCTGTACGACCAACTGCGCGACCGGCAGCTGAGGATGGGCGTCGCCGTCATGCACGCCCACCCCGACCGCATCACCAAGACGCTCGTCGAACACCGGGAGATCCTCGAAGCACTGCGCTCGGGCGACTCGGAGGCGGCGGTCGCGATCGTGCACCGCCACGTCAGCTGGTTCTCCAACCTGGCGCGGGGCGAGGTCCGATGAGCTCCAGGTCTGCTGCCGCCGCCGGTGCCGGTTCGCTGCCCGGTGACCCTCCCGGTGGGCGTCGTGCCGTCCTGGTCTGGTCCGTCGGCGTCTGCGTGTACTTCGTCGCCGTCATCTTCCGTACGTCCTTGGGCGTGGCGGGGCTCGACGCCGCCGACCGTTTCCATGTCAACGCGTCCGCCCTGTCCACCTTCTCGATCCTCCAGCTCCTCGTGTACTCGGGTATGCAGATCCCGGTGGGGCTCCTCGTCGACCGGCTCGGCACGAGGAAGGTGCTGACCATCGGAGTGTTGCTGTTCACGGCTGGGCAGTTGGGGTTCGCGTTCTCCCCGTCGTTCGGCACCGCTCTCGCCTCCCGTGCGCTGCTCGGGTGCGGCGACGCGATGACGTTCATCAGCGTGCTGCGGCTGGGGTCCCGGTGGTTCCCGGCGCGGCGCGGGCCGATGATCGCGCAGCTGGCGGGGCTGGCCGGGATGGCGGGCAACCTCGTCTCGACGCTCGTCATCGCGCGGCTGCTGCACGGCGTCGGATGGACGGCGGCCTTCGCGGGCAGCGCCGTCGCGGGCGTGGTGGTGCTGGTTCTGCTGGTCGCCTTCCTCCGGGACCACCCGGAGGGACACGAGCCGGAGCCGTTCCCGCACCAGGGAGCCGCGTACGTGCGCCGGCAGATCGCCGCCTCGTGGCGTGAGCCAGGGACGCGGCTCGGGCTGTGGGTGCACTTCACCACCCAGTTCCCGGCGATGGTGTTCCTGCTGCTGTGGGGCCTGCCGTTCCTCGTGGAGGCCCAGGGGCTCACGCGGGCCACGGCGGGAGAGCTGCTGACGCTCGTCGTGCTCTCCAACATGGTCATCGGACTGGTGTACGGCCAGATCGTCGCCCGGCACCACACCGCGCGGCTGCCGCTGGCGCTGGGCACGGTGGGGGCCACGGCGGTGATGTGGGCGGTGACGCTCGCCTACCCGGCGGTGGCCGAGGTCGAACACGCCCCGATGTGGCTGCTGGTGACGCTGTGCGCGGTGCTCGGTGCCTGCGGGCCCGCGTCGATGCTCGGGTTCGATTTCGCCCGGCCGGCCAATCCGCCCGAGCGTCAGGGGACGGCGTCCGGGATCACCAACATGGGCGGTTTCGTCGCCTCGATGACCACGCTGTTCGCGGTCGGTGTGCTGCTGGACGCGACCGGGGGCAACTACACCGCCGCGTTCTCGTTCGTGTTCCTGCTGCAGGGGGTTGGCGTCAGCCAGATCCTGCGGTTGCGGAAGCGGGCGGCGCGGCGGGAACGGGAACGGTTGGTTGTCAGCAGGGTGTCGACAGTGCACGTTCCTGTGTAGGTGCGGGGTGTTGGTGTGGGCGTGTCTGGGGGCTGCCGCCCCCAGGCCCCCGCTTCGGCCTGAACGGCCTCGTCCTCAAACGCCGGACGGGCTGGTAGGTGACCCTCAGGGTGTCACTGAGAAGTGGCTCAGGATCGCCCTTGTCAGGCCCGGGTCGCCCTCCGCCTTTACTCGGTCGGCCACGGACTCCGGGGTCACCCGGCCGCAGGCCAGGCGGAAGTATGTCTCCCAGTCGAGGGCGAAGCTGGCGGCGGGGCCCAGGGCCGGGGCCGTTTCCAGGGTGCCGCGGCCGTTGATGTCGACGCGGATGGTGCGCAGGAACTCGATCGGGCCGTGCACGTCGAACACGATCGCCGAACTGCGCGGCGCCCCCGCGTCCTTGGCGACGACCTTCGGCAGCCGGGCCAGCAGCACGTCCCGCGCGACGTGCGCGCCGGGCGAGTCGAGGTTGCCGGGTTGGCCGAGGGCGGTGCGCAGGTCCTGCTCGTGCACCCACACGTCGAACGCGCGGTTGCGCATGGCGTCCACGAGGGCGGTCTCCTGGCCGTGCAGGCCGCGGATCATCGCGCCCGGTTCCCGTGACTCGTTGCGCAGCTGGCGGTTGCGGCGGATGACCGTGTACTCCAGCTCGGACGTCATCTCGGGGGCCGTGTGGTGCCGCCGTACGTCGACCTGCATCTCCGTGTAGCGCTGCTGCTCGTTGGTGACGTGGTAGAGGTCGCGCGGGAGGGTGTGGATGGGACGCGGGTCGCCGAGCATCTCCGTCTCCATGCCGATGACATGGGAGACCACGTCACGGACCGACCAGCCCGGGCATGGGGTCCTGCGGTTCCACTCGCTCTCCACGAGCGGTGCCACCAGCTCGGATATCGCTTCGATGGAGTGTGTCCAGGCGTCGGCGTAGGGCTGGAGAGTGGGATGCAGACTCACGGAACGGGACCCCTCGGGCGGTCGGTACGCGGGCAGTGGTGACGGCGGATGACGGCGGGTGTCGACGGCGTTGTCGGCGGTACGAAGGCGCGGGCGGGACGGCTGTCGGCGGGTGTCTTGGAACGTTAAGTTACGCTGCTGTGAGGCACCCCGGCAGTGCTTTCGTGTGACGATCGTAGGCCCGTGTGAACGGCTCGAATGTCAGGACGGTGGTAGTGTGCGCGCCTCGCTCATCCAGATCGGTGTAGAAGAGGGCGAATCGGTCGAAGCGCGCCGAAGGCGTGTGGCCTCGCTGGTGCGGGAAGAATCCGGCGCCGACCTCGTCGTACTGCCCGAGCTGTGGACGACAGGGGCCTTCGCCTACGAGCTGTTCGCGACGGAGGCCGAGCCGCTGGACGGGCCGACGTACGAAGCCATGGCCAAGGCGGCGAGCGACGCGGGCGTGTGGCTGCACGCCGGCTCGATTCCGGAGCGGGACCCCGATGGGCCGCTGTACAACACCTCCCTCGTCTTCTCCCCCGCCGGTGAGCTGGCCGCCGCCTACCGCAAGATTCATCGCTTCGGCTTCGACAAGGGTGAGGCCGTGCTGATGGGCGCGGGCGCGGAACTGGTCACCGTTTCCCTACCCGAGACGACTGTCGGCGTCGCCACCTGCTACGACCTCCGTTTCCCCGAGCTCTTTCGTGGTCTCGTCGACGCCGGTGCCGAGACGCTCGTGGTCTCGGCGGGGTGGCCTGAGCGGCGGCGGGCCCACTGGACGTTGCTGGCTCAGGCGCGGGCGGTCGAGAACCAGGCGTTCGTCCTTGCTTGTGGAACGGCTGGGACGCATGCGGGGGTTCCGCAGGCCGGTCACTCGATCGTGGTTGATCCGTGGGGTGAGGTGTTGGGGGAGGCCGGTGGGGGTGAGGAGGTTCTTCGGGTGGAGTTCGAGGCGGGGAAGGTCGGGGAGACTCGGGAGCAGTTTCCGGCGTTGAAGGATCGGGTGTTGGGGGTTGCGGTGCCGGCGCGGGTGCGGTGACGTGGGGTTTTTCGCCCCCGCCGCCCCTACCCGTCCCATCCCTTTCTGGGGGCTGTGCCCCCAGGCCCCCCTACGGCCCTGGACGGGCCTTGTCCTCAATCGCCGGACGGGCTGGGGGTGCGGGCCGGGGCTGAAAAGGATCTCAGGTGTCCGTACGTTCCTTCTCTGCCAGGTGGATTACGCAGATCGTCACCGCGATCAGTAGTGCCGGGTCCGTGTCCTCGCGTACCACGTCCACTCCGTAGGTTTCGCGGAGGTGGAGCCAGCGGCGGGAGATCTGGGCCAGGAGTTCGCCGTCGTACTCGACCGCGAACTCCCGGTCCAGGATCTTGCCGCTGACGTCCAGTTCCGTGCCGTCCACCAGTGTCACTCGGTAGTGGTTGCGCAGCAGGGACAGGCGTTTGCGTCTGATCGTCGCCAGCGGGGCGCCGTCCCGTTCGATCACCATCGTGTCCCGCACGGCGAACATCTTCTTGTGGATGTCGATCAGGACCCGGCCCTCGGTGTCCTTCAGCTCGAAGGTGTCCCGCAGTCGCATCGCCTTGCCGTCGACCAGGTACACCTTGGTGCCGTGCCGGTCCTCGATCCAGTAGTCGTCGCCGATGCCGAGCAGCCGGTCGCGTACGAGGAATCTCATGTCCTCACCGCTTCCCCGCCACCGCGTCCCCGACGCCGCCGGACGCCACGGGTACGCCGATGGGCGCAGAGTTCAGCAGAGTATGAGCAGAGTCGCGCAGCGCTCAGCCGTGGTGCCGGTCGTCGTCGATCACCGTCGTCGAGGGCGGGATCAGGACCCGCCTGCGCCTGGCCACACTGCGGAACGCCAGGGCGCCGATCAGCCCGACGATCATCAGGATGACCCCGACCAGGTCGAGGTTGACCCCCTCCATCTCCCAGTCGGTCGCGAACGTGAGGATGGCTCCCACGGCGATGAGGATGATGCATCCGCCGAGGCTCATGAGTGTTGCCTCCCTGTCCGGGTCCGGTCGTCGCCGGTCGGTCCGGTGTATCCGGTTGTTCCGGTGGCATTCGGGTGCCCGGCCCTGGGACAGGTATGCGCGGCGGTGTGACTACCCTTCCAGGAAAGCCACCAGGGCGTTGGCGAGCAGGTGCGGGTCGTCGGCGCCGCACAACTCCCGCGCGCTGTGCATCGACAGGATCGCCACGCCGATGTCGACCGTCTTGATGCCGTGTCTCGCGGCGGTGATCGGGCCGATCGTCGTACCGCAGGGCATGGAGTTGTTGGAGACGAAGTTCTGGAACGGGACGCCGGCCTTGTCACAGGCAGCGGCCCAGATCGCGCGGCCCGAACCGTCCGTGGCGTAGCGGTTGTTGACGTTGACCTTGAGGATGGGGCCGCCGTTGACACGCGGGTGGTGCGTCGGGTCGTGCCGCTCCGCGTAGTTGGGGTGGACGGCGTGGCCCGTGTCGGAGGAGAGGCACACGGTGCCCGCGAACGCCCTTGCCCGGTCCTCGTACGATCCGCCCCGCGCGAACACCGAACGCTCCAGCACACCGCCGAGCAGCGGGCCGTCCGCGCCTGTGTCGCTCTGCGAGCCGTTCTCCTCGTGGTCGAAGGCCGCGAGGACCGGGATGTACGGGAGTTCGTGGGAGCTTGCGGCTACGGCTGCCAGTGCCGCCGTGGCGGCGTGTACGGACAGCAGGTTGTCCATGCGCGGGCCGGCGACCAGCTCCCGGTCGCGGCCCAGGTACGCGGGCGGTTCCACGGAGTGGGTCATCAGGTCCCAGCCGGTGACCTCGCCCGGCGCGAGTCCGGACTCCTGTTCGAGGTAGGCGATCAGGTCGCCCTCCCGGACGTCGTCCGACATGCCCCAGATCGGCTGCATGTTGCGCTGCTTGTCGAGCTTCAGGCCGTCGGTGTTCACCGCGCGGTCGAGGTGGATGGCGAGCTGGGGGACTCGCAGCAGGGGCCGGTCGATGTTCACCAGGCGCGAGGTGCCGTCCCGGAGGGTGAGGCGGCCGGCCAGGCCCAGGTCGCGGTCGAGCCAGGAGTTGAGCAGCGGTCCGCCGTAGATCTCCACGGCGACCTGGCGCCAGCCGTGTCCGCCGAGGTCCGGCACCGGCTTGACGCGCAGGTTGGGGGAGTCGGTGTGGGCGCCGACGATCCGGAAGGGGGTGTGCGGCGCGGCGCCCTCGGGGACGTACCAGGCCACGATCGCGCCGCCGCGCAGCACGTACTTGCCGCCGCTGACCGCGGTGGAGGACGCGGCGCTCTCCGCGTCCCAGGCGTCCGTCTCGGCGACCTGGCGGAAGCCGGCCTTCTCCAGCCGCTGGGCGGTGTTCGCCACGGCGTGGTACGGCGACGGACTCGCCGCCAGGAAGGACATCAGGTCGTCGGTGAGGCCGCGGTCGAAGCGGTGGGGTGCGCTCATGGGGTTCACCTTAACGACGTAACGGCGCCCGCTCCCTGGGATGGCGAGCGGGCCCTCGTAACGGGGGTGTGAAGGCGGGACAACTGGCTCGGGAGTCAGTTTTCGGACACCGGACGGACCGTGGGGATGTGTCCTGGTTCAGCCGGAGGACCGACGGCGGCGGCCCGCCCCCGAGCATGAACCCGGGTGCGGGCCGCCGTACTTGTGCGATGACTGACCGGTGGTCGGCCGGTGGCAGGCCGGTGGCTCAGAAGGCCGCCTCGTCCAGGTCCATCACGTCGAGGTCCACGCCGGCCGCCAGCTTGCGGGCGCCGGTGACGCCCGGCAGGACGTTGGCCGCGAAGAACTTCGCCGCCGCGATCTTGCCCTGGTAGAACGGGACGTCCTTCGCGGACGCGGTCTCCAGCTTCTCGGCGGCCACGGCGGCGCCCTTGAGGAGCAGGTAGCCGACGACGACGTCACCCGAGGCCATCAGCAGGCGGGTGGTGTTGAGGCCCACCTTGTAGATGTTCTTGACGTCCTGCTCGGTCGCCGCGAGGTCCGTCAGCATCAGGCCGACGATCGCCTCCAGCTCGACGGCCGCCTTGGCGAGGTGCTCGCGTGCCACCGCCAGGTCCTCGCCGCCCGTGCCCGGCGCCAGGAACTTCTTGATCTCCTCGGCGAGGGAGTTGAGGGCCGCGCCCTGGTTGCGGACGATCTTCCGGAAGAAGAAGTCCTGGCCCTGGATCGCGGTCGTGCCCTCGTACAGGGTGTCGATCTTGGCGTCGCGGATGTACTGCTCGATCGGGTACTCCTGCAGGAACCCGGAGCCGCCGAAGGTCTGCAGCGACTGGGCGAGCTGCTCGTAGCCCTTCTCGGAGCCGTAGCCCTTGACGATCGGCAGGAGCAGGTCGTTCAGGGCCTCCAGGGCGGCGGTGTCCTCGCCGGCCGCCTCCTTGACCTGGATCTCGTCCTGGACGGAGGCCGTGTAGAGCACCAGGGCGCGCATGCCCTCGGCGTACGCCTTCTGCGTGATCAGCGAGCGGCGGACGTCCGGGTGGTGCGTGATGGTGACCTTGGGCGCCGTCTTGTCCATGAAGTTGGCCAGATCCGGCCCCTGGACGCGCTCCTTGGCGTACTCGAGGGCGTTGAGGTAGCCGGTCGACAGGGTCGAGATGGCTTTCGTGCCGACCATCATGCGGGCGAACTCGATGATCCGGAACATCTGGCGGATGCCGTCGTGCTTGTCGCCGATCAGCCAGCCCTTGGCCGGGTGGCGGTCGCCGAAGGTCATCTCGCAGGTGTTGGAGGCCTTGAGGCCCATCTTGTGCTCGACGTTCGTCGCGTACACGCCGTTGCGCTCGCCGAGCTCGCCCGTCTCGAAGTCGAAGAGGAACTTCGGTACGAGGAAGAGGGACAGGCCCTTGGTGCCGGGGCCGTGGCCCTCGGGGCGCGCGAGGACGTAGTGGAGGATGTTCTCCTCCATGTCGTGCTCACCGGAGGTGATGAACCGCTTCACACCCTCGATGTGCCAGGAGCCGTCCTCCTGCTGGACCGCCTTGGTGCGGCCGGCGCCCACGTCCGAGCCGGCGTCCGGCTCGGTGAGGACCATGGTGGAGCCCCAGGTCCTGTCGACCGCGATCTGGGCGATCTTCTTCTGTACGTCGTTGCCCTCGTCGAAGAGGATGCCGGCGAACGCCGGGCCGGAGGCGTACATCCACACGGCCGGGTTCGCGCCGAGCAGCAGCTCCGCGTAGGACCAGATCAGGGAGCGCGGCGCGGTGGTGCCGCCGATCTCCTCGGGGAGGCCGAGGCGCCAGTACTCCGACTCCATGAAGGCCTTGTAGCTCTTCTTGAAGGACGCCGGGACGGGCGCGGTGTTCGTCGCGGGGTCGAAGACCGGCGGGGTGCGGTCGCCGTCGGCGAAGGACTCCGCCAGCTCGTTCTCCGCGAGGCGCGTCATCTCCTCGAGGATGCTCCTGGCGGTGTCCGCGTCCATCTCCGCGAACGGACCCGTGCCGTACAGCTTGTCGCGCCCGAGGACCTCGAAGAGGTTGAACTCGATGTCGCGGAGATTCGACTTGTAGTGCCCCATGGCGACGGCTCCGTAGAGAGATCGGCGAGGCACTGGCTCCTCGCGCCTAATTCACATACCAACTAGTAGCTACCTTCCACGATGATGCTACCCGTCGGTAATAAGACGCAACCCCAATCAGGTCATGTGTGACGCGTAACGCCCCCGAGAGCCGTTGGATGGTGTCGAATGGTCTAGACCGGGACGGTGAGGGTGGCCGTGTAGCCCTTGGCCACGCTGCCCTCCACGGCGGCCAGCTGATGGTCGTAGCCGTCCCTGAAGACCATGTCGGAGTCGAGGGAGAGCTCGGCGAGGTTCCCCACGCTGTTGCTGTAGCCGTCCGACGCGTACACCGTGTCGCAGACGTCCTTCGGGAACGCGAGCTGCGAGGTGTTCGTTGTCGACGTGGCCGCGGTCGCGTCCGCAAGGCTGCCGTAGACCTCGAAGTGGATGTGCGGCCAGCGGCCCTTGTAGCAGCCCGGGAAGATGCTGGTGAAGGTGACCTGGCCCTTGTCGTCCGTCTCCTGGACGCCCCGGAGGTAGTTCTCGTCGGTGACTCCCTCTGTATAGAGGGAGTAGTCGCCCGCGCGGTCGCAGTGCCACAGGTAGACGGCGGCGCCCTTCTTGGGGGTCCCGCAGCCGGAGGCCGCGTCGACGACGGTGAGTGTGACGGTCAGCGGCACCCCCTCGGCCGTACCGCCCGCGGAGTTCCCGAAGCTGGACCTGATGTCGCTGCGCACGACCCCGCTCTCCTTGAGCACGTTCACCCCGTTCGAGCCGTCGGCCGGGTAGGGGCCGGCGGTCTCCTCCGGGATGGTCGCGCACTCGGCGGACGAGGACGAGGAGGAACTCGAGGATGCGGACGACGATGTTCCGGTGGTGGTGGAGGAGGACGTGGAGGCGTCGTCGGTGGTGCAGGCCGCCAGCGGCACCAGGCTCGCGCCGGCGAGCAGCCGGATCATCCGGCGGCGGGCGAGGACGGGGAGGTCGTAGGACAGACCCCTGTCGTGCTCGTGGTCCTCGTCGGCCCCGTGGTGCCCGTGATGCGCGTGGTTGCCGTGATGCGCGTGGTTGCCGTGATTCCCGGAGTCGTGGTGCCCGTGTCCGCTCATGTCGTCCGTCTCCCTCTGTCCGCGCCGCCGGCCCGTGCCCGCCGGTTATTGCCCGGCTTTTGCCGCCGCCCGGCGGTTTCTTTGTCGACGCCGACGATATGAGTGCCACCTGTGTGAAACCGGGACCGGGCCTGTGAGCTCCCGATGGAGCGTCCGGCGGGACCGGCCCGCCCCGGGGCCACCGCGCTCTCGGTACTCTTGCGGCCATGTACGGCTATGACCAGAACGCTGGAGCGCAGCAGCAGTACGCCCAGCCGCAGCAGCAGATGCCGGGCGGGTACGGCCAGCAGCCGCCGCTGTACCCCGAGCCGTCCCCGCCGTCCCTCGCGGACGCGGTGCGCGCCTTCACGACGGGCTCGATGTCGGCCGAGGACTTCCAGCAGGTCTTCGCCACGTCGAAGGTGTACTGCCCGCGCGGCGACAACCCCGGGTTCCTGGCGCTGCACAACACCCAGCAGCCCGTGATCCCGATGTTCACCTCGCTGAAGGAGCTGCGCCGCTACGCCGGCAAGGAGTCCAAGTACTTCGTGATCACCGGCGCCGAGGTCATCGACCTGCTGCCCACCGGCTACGGCTTCGTCGTGGACATGGAGGGCGAGCACCGCATGGTGTTCGACGCGAAGGCGGTCGAGCAGATGGTGGAGTTCGCGATGCGCAGGATGTACGGCTGACGGACGGTCGCTTCTCTCCACTCTCTCCACATTTCCCCCACCTGTTCGATAATCTCCACTGCGTTTGTCACAGGCATGCCATAGGGTTCCTTCAGGCAGCCGCGCCCCACTGGTGACCGCTTCGGCGGTCGCTTCTGGGTGTCGCGCGGCGCTCTCAGCTCCCGGCGGTGCCGGGTTCTTCTGTGGGGGTTCATTACTGTGCGCATGCGCAGCACTTCGACCGCGACGGCACTCGCCGTCCTCTTCAGCTCGGCGGCGCTCAGTGTCGCCGCCACCGGCACGGCCTCGGCGGCCGTCGCCAGCGTCCGCTCGCCCGGGGGGATCGTGGCGGACGGAACCTTGAAGCGGGTCTTCGTCGGTGACAGCGCCCTCGGCCGCGTACTCGCGACGAACTACTCGGGGACCGTCGTCGACATCGCCAGCGGTCTCGGCCCGGTCGCCGACCTGGCGCTGTCCGACGACGGCCGCACCCTGTACGCGTCCCTGCCCACGCGGGGACAGATCGTGGCCCTCGACCCGGCCACCCTCGACGCCAAGGCCCGCTACGACATTCCCACCGACGCCGGCCCGCGCCACCTCGCCTTCGCCGGCGGCAAGCTCTGGTTCAGCTACGGCGACCAGTGGGACGGCAATCTGGGCTCCATCGACCCGACGGTGACCGAGGACCCGGCTCCGGAACCGACGGACCCGGCTCCCGAACCGACCGAGCCGACGCCGGACCCGACGGCGCCGCCGTCCGAACCGCCGACGACACCGCCCGCGCCGGACCCCACCGACCCGAGCGAGGACCCGTCCGCGGACCCGTCCACGGAACCGTCCGCGGAGCCGTCCGCGGAGCCGTCCGTGGAGCCGCCGGCCGAGCCCACGACCGAGCCGACGCTCGACCCGCCCACCACCGAGACCTCCACCAGGTCTCTGGCGAACCGGGCCGCGGCCGCGGTCGGCCAGGTGTCCATGGGACAGCTCCCCGAGGGCACCAACGGCATCTGGGGCCAGGCGCTGCTCGACTCGAGCACGTCGGCGCCCGGTCTGCTGGCCCTCGCCGAGACCGGCGACTCCTCCTCGACGCTCGCCGTCCTGGACGTCTCCGGCGCGAAGCCCCGGCTGGTCGCGTACCACGACACCAGCTACGAGCTCAATTACGGCCTCGGTGACATCGACATCGTCCCCGGCGCCGCACAGGTGCTGGCCGACGGCACGGACCGGGACACCTACGCCAACGGCACCTTCAAGAAGACGGGCGCCTACCCGGCCGGCCAGCGCGCCGACATCGCCCCGGGCGGCCTGGTCGCCCAGGCCAACGGCAACAAGGTGGCCATCTTCCGGCCGAACGCGACGAGGCCGCTGCGCACGTACACGGCCGGCACGTACGCCACCGCCGACCTGGCCTGGGCGCCGGACGCCTCCCGCGTCTTCGCCCTGGTCGGGACCGCCGACGGTTACACCCTCAAGGCGCTCACCGACCCGACGAAGAACGCCCCGACCCTGACGGTGAACGCGCCGTCGACGGCCACCCGGGCCAGGAAGCTCACGGTCACCGGCAAGCTGTCGGCCTCGGTCGCGCTGCCGGCCGGCGTCAAGCTGAAGGTCACCCGGACCGACATGGAGAGCCCCAACGGCAAGACCCTGCCGCCGGCCCTGGTGAAGTCGAACGGCACCTACTCGTTCACGGACACCCCGCCCGCCGGTGGCACGGTCACCTACAAGGTGGCGTATCTGGGTGACGCGGCGCACCTCGCGACGAGCGCCTCCGACAAGGTCACGGTGTCCCGTACAGCGCCGACGCTGACCCTGAACAACAACAAGAAGATCTACAACTACGGCGCCGACGTCCGCTTCACCGCGCACCTGGGCTCCACGTACAAGAACCGTACGGTCGAGATCTGGGCCGACCCGTACGGCACCGACAAGCCGAAGAAGCTGATCAAGTCCGCCCGGGTCAACTCCGCGGGGAACCTCGCGGTGACCCTGGACATGACCCGCGACACCGCCGTCATCGCGGTCTACAAGGGTGACGCCCGCTTCGCGCCCAAGTCGGCCAAGGTCACGGCGTACGCGCGGGTGCGGATCTCCACGGCCGTGTCCCGGCACTACAAGACGGCCAAGATCGGCTCGACCTCGTACTACTGGTTCCACAAGAACACCTCGCCGCTGCTGACGACCTCGATGCCCTACTACCCGGGCCGCGAGCAGCGCTTCGACCTGCAGGTCTACTTCGAGGGCACGTGGTACTCCGCCGAGTCGCAGTACTTCGGGATCGGTACGAACGGCAAGTCGGCGGTCGAGCTGCCGGCGCCCGGTGAGTCGGGCATCCGGGCCCGGATGCGGTCGGTCTACGTCGACGGCTCCTCCGGCGACAACGTGAACACGACGACGGTCGGTGCGTGGAAGTACCTGTACTTCAGCAACTAGTCGTAACCGAGCAGGCGGCGAAGGCCCGGAGGGAATGTCCTCCGGGCCTTCGCCGTTAGGGGTAGCAGAAAGTTCAACAGTCAACTAAACTGGCCGCACAAGGAGGTCCCGACATGCCTGCAGTGACCGTCGAGAACACGCTGATCCTGCCCCGTGTGGCCGCTCCGGCCGAGGCCGTGGCGCGTCCCGTGCTCACCGTGACGACCGCGCCGAGCGGTTTCGAGGGTGAGGGATTCCCGGTGCGCCGAGCGTTCGCCGGAATCGCCTACAAGCACCTCGACCCGTTCATCATGATGGACCAGATGGGTGAGGTGGAGTACGCGCCGGGCGAGCCCAAGGGCACCCCCTGGCACCCCCACCGCGGCTTCGAGACCGTCACCTACATCATGGACGGGATCTTCGACCACCAGGACTCGCAGGGTGGCGGCGGCACCATCACCAACGGCGACACCCAGTGGATGACGGCCGGCTCGGGCCTCCTGCACATCGAGGCGCCGCCGGAGTCGCTCGTCATGTCCGGCGGTCTCTTCCACGGCATCCAGCTGTGGGTGAACCTCCCGGCCAAGGACAAGATGATGGCCCCGCGCTACCAGGACATCCGTGGCGGTCAGGTCCAGCTCCTCACGTCCCACGACGGCGGCGCCCTTCTGCGCGTCATCGCCGGCGAGCTGGACGGTCACCAGGGTCCCGGTATCACGCACACCCCGATCAGCCTGGTCCACGCGACGCTGGCGCCGGGCGCGGAGGTCACCCTGCCGTGGCGGGAGGACTTCAACGGGCTCGCGTACGTTCTCGCGGGGCGCGGCAGCGTGGGTGTGGACCGGCGTCCGGTCCACAAGGGCCAGACCGCGGTGTTCGGGGCGGGCTCGTCCCTGTCGATCCGTGCGGACGAACTGCAGGACGCGAACTCCCCGGACCTGGAGGTCCTGCTCCTCGGCGGCCGGCCGATCCGTGAGCCGATGGCGCACTACGGCCCGTTCGTGATGAACACGAGGGCGGAGCTTGAGCAGGCGTTCGAAGATTTCCAGAAGGGCCGGCTGGGGACGATCCCGGCGGTGCATGGAATGTCCGACGGTGGTCTGTAGAGCTAGAAGGTTCAGTACTGTACAAGTCGGCCCGAAGTCGCAACTTTGCCTTGCGACTTCGGGCCTGTCTTTCTTTGGGCTACTGGACTACGGCAGTACGTAGAACGGAGTGTCGTCCGGAGCACGGCCTACCTGGCGTACGCATCCCCTGCCGGGCCCGTGGGGTCCGTGCTGTCGCGGACCGGGGTGTGGGTCGGGTGGGCGTCGGACACCTCCAGCCAGTCGCCGTTGCCGCTGACTTACGCCAGGCGGTGAGGGCCGACGTGTCTCGGATGGCGCACCGACGACGTACGCGATGCAGTGCGCCGTGTGCGAGGAGTCCTCGGCGGTCGACTTCGGCGGGCGCGTCGGCGGGCCTCGTGGACGGTGTGAAGGAACGGGTCTGTCAGCTCAGATGGTCTCTGAAGACGCCGACCAGGATCCGGTCGTCGTACGCGGGGATCGGGAGCGAGAAGTGCACCCGGTCCCGGTCCCACAGGCGCTTGCCGTGCCACTCGCAGCGGTAGGTGCTGCCGCGGTAGGTGACGTTGCGCTCCGCCCAGGCCTTCGCGTTCTTCTTCGTGTTGGCGCTCTCGGGGGAGATGTCGAGGTCCATCGCGGAGAACCTGGCCATCACCTGGTTCTGGTCACCGGAGCATGCGGCAAGGGTCTGGGCGAAGTGGTCACTCAGGGCGCCCAGCAACTCCACCAGCCAGGGCAGGACATCGGCGTAGGAGCCCTTGAAGCGGCTCAGGTTCAGGGATTCGGCGAAGAGCAGGCCGGGAAAGGCGTCCTCGGTGAGGGTGAAGAAGCGGTCGGCGGAGACGGGCTCGTGGGTCTCGTGAGTGTAGACACCGCGCCAGAAACCGGGAGTGTCCTCAGGAGCGCGCAGCAGGTGCAGCTGGACCCCGTCGTGGCTGTCCTCCGTTTCCCGTTCCACCGTGATCCAGCCGGACGGCCAGTCCTCGCGCCCCGGGGCGTGCCAGGTCAGCAGGCAGGACGTCGCGCGGCCAGCCGCCGCGCGGGACACGGCGTGGGCGACACCCCAAGAGGGCTCCCGCCATGGCCCCTCGGCGACCCTGACGGGCTGGGGCAGGTCCGACTCCTCCGGTTCCACCATTCGGCACTTGTCGAGGAGGCTGCCCAGGAGACGGCGCTCGTCGGGTGGAAGGCCGCCGTCCCTGGTGTACAGCGCGTCGGTCAGGGTGACGGACGGCAGGCATTCTGTGCCGTACGCCGGTTCCAGGAACGCGGTCCTGCGGCCGTCGGCCAGCGGTTTCAGCACTTCGGCGAGGGCGTCGATGGCGTCACGGCGCTCTGCGCCGGTCAGCGTACGCCAGTCGAAACACTCCTCGCTGATGACGACGCGGTAGTCGTCGACACCGAGGCCGTCCTCCCGGTTGTTCACCGGATACTCCCCCCTGCTTCATCCGGATCGCCCGGCCTACGTCACCTGCCGCGCCGGGCGCGGGCCAGCCGTCCCAGGTCCATTTCGATCTGATCGAAGAATCCGTCGGGCCACCGGTCGAGTTCGCCCTTGTCGTTGATGCCGATGGGCAGGGACCGGTCGTGGTCGAAGTAATGAGTGATCATGTCCGACGCGTCAAGGGAGCGATCCTGGGCCACGGCCAGGCGGGCCCCATTGAGGACGTGGTCGCTGTGGGTCTCCACCACGACCTGCACTCCGCTGCCCGCGACGCGGGCCAGGAACCGGCCCAGCTTCGACTGACCCGACGGATGCAGGTGGGCCTCCGGGTTCTCGATGATCAGCAGGTCTCCGGGTTCGGTCAGCAGACCGGCGACGATGATCGGCAGAGCGTAGGAGACGCCGAAGCCGGTGTTGGCGGGGCGGAGGACCTCCTCGCCCTTGAGCCGGGTCTCGGCGAAGCGGATCGTGCTTGCCATGACCCCGACCGCGAGCTGGGCTGTGATCTGCACCGGGCGGATGATGTCCGAGGCCCAGGCCTCCGCCTGAAGGCGGGGCTGGGACACGGCGAGGCCGGGGTGGTGGAGTTCGGGGCGGACCGTCCTGCGTCGGCTCACCGAGCGGGTCTCCCGCAGGGCCAACACCTGGGCCGTGTACTCGCCTCTGACACCCACCCCGATGCTGTCGGGGTCGTCGGCGGAGACCTCCAGCATGTCGCGAGGGCCGAGGCGTTCGGCGCAGAGGTAGGTGAAGCCTGGGGAACAGGCGCCGATTCCGGAGATGTCGGAGGACGGCCTTTCCATGACGCTCAGGTGGAGTGCCCGTTCATCGTCGGGAACGCCGAACACGTACGCCCATGCGTCGGCGTCCCGGGGGCGCGGCCGTACTACGACGGTGTCCAAGTCTGTGGCATCCCAGTGCAGCACGTCCCGGACCTCGCCCAGCGCCAGTCCCATCGGTCCGTTCAGCTGGACACTGCCACTGTCTGGGCTCGTGGCCGCGATCCTGGCCAGCAGGAGCGCCTGAATCAGCGAACTCTTGCCACCGCCGTTAACGCCGGTCAGGACGGTGAGAGGGCGCATCTCGAAGGATGCCGAGGAGAAACACTTGAAGCGTTCGATCTCCAGGGTGCCGATCACAGGCCGGCCTTCACGTCTTTGCCTGCGGCCTTGAACCGGTAGTCGACGCGGTGTCTGTCAGCGGTGGAGGAGGTGATGGCGTTCAGGTACTGGACATCCACGGTCATGCGCTTGCGTGCGGCCTTCTGGATCGCCGTGCGGCGTGCGCGCAGGTCGGCCGTGGTGAACGAGGGGTCGGACAGGGCGATGGACCACGTCTCGAACAGGGCGCGGTTGATCGGGCTGCGCCAGTTCACGTTCGTGGGCCACTTACGGAACGCGTGCTCGCCGAAGACGAGGTAGGCGTGCGACATCGCCCGCTCGAAAGCGGACTCCAGTTCTGCCACCCGCTCGTCCGGTACTGAGCTCGGCTCGTCGAGCATCACCGTGGTGTCCATCAGGAAGTCCTCCATCACCGGACGCTTCCGGTACTCCTCCACTCCCTTCAACCAGAACGCCGCAAAGCGCAGGGCCATCTCCCGGTCGTTCATACGGATGTGGTCGGTGAGACGTCCCCCGGTGGCCTTTTCGAAGGCGTCCGTGTGGGTCATGCGTTTGAGGATGTCGCGGCTGCGCTTCTTGCTCATGCAGTGGCGGATCTCCTGGGCATTCAGCGGGGTGCCGCCGGTGTTGATCCGTTTGAAGATTTCGTACGTGACCCCGCGCGGTGTCGTCGGGTCGATCACGTTGACGATCAACTGTGTGTTGTGGATACGGCGTTGGAACGGCACCGGCAGGTCGGTGAAGCGCAGATTCTTCAAGTCCTTCAGGTGCTCCAGCTTGCTGAGAGAGAACCCTGCTGCTCCGCCCCTGACGAACGCGTGCAGAGTGGACAGCCGCTGAAGGCCGTCGACTACGCGGTAACTGCCGTCCTGGTCCTCGGCGAAGTAGAAGGCGGGCAACGGGATCTGCAACAGGAGTGACTCGATCAACAGGGACTTCTGGTCGGGGCGCCACACCCTCAGGCGCTGGAAGTCCGGCGCCAGCTCGATCGAGTCCTCGTCGATCTGGTCAAGGATGTTGCGTAGGGAGAACTGGTTGGTGCTCACCCGGATCTGCTCCGGATTCCAGGGTCGCTCGATCTGTGTCGTGTCCTCCTCGACGGACTCCACCTCCACATCTGTGGCGATGCCCTCGAACACGTCCTCCACCACGTCGGGAGCCTGCGGAGCACCCTCGGCCGTCACATCCTCCGTCGTCATACGGTCATCCTAGGGGCGGGTCTCACGCGATCACGTGGCGGCGGCGTCACGGGAACCGGCCCGGAAGCCAGACGCGCAGAGTGCGGTGCGAAGGTCGGAGAGGGGCGAAGCTACAGCCCATTCCTCAAAAGGGAAGTTCGGCGCTCATGGCTTCTCCGTCAATTTCTGTCCGAGGATGGGATGTGGTTCGTCGGTGACCGGGCTGTAAGGTCCACTTCGGGCCTGTCCTGTTGTCGGTGCACTACTAAGGCAGCACGTAGCAAGGCGCCCCGTCCGCGGTGCATCCCGTCTGCCGCATGCACCCGCGTTTGAGCAGCATGCGCGGACGAAATTCTTCGTCTTCCAGGGGAGCCAGGAGCTGCTGGGGCGTCACCTTCCGTTCAGGGTGGCGGAACCTGAGGGACTGGGCGATGTTCTGGAGCGCCTCGGCGACCTGTTGCGGCGTGGCCTTGGCGGCGGGGCCGGTTGCCGGGGGTCGTGCGAGAGACGGTTCCAGGGAAAAGGGGTCGTCGCGCTGAATAGTGGCGATGACTTCGGAGACCCAATTTTCGACGGGCTCCGCCTCCGGTTTCGTGCAGCCGTTGACCAACCCCTTCATGTCTCGTCGCTGCTCCCGAGCTGCGGGAACGCTGAGACGGTGCCTCAGGAGCACACTCTCAACACTGGCGAAGTTGGTCGCGTCGGCGACGTTCCGCAGAGCGGAACCGACGTATGTGTATTCCAGGTTCTTGCACACGTCGACGGCCGGGAACCAGTGCGTCCCGTCCGGCAGGGTCAGCTTCTGTACCCGGGCCTCTGTGGCCGCGTACACGAAGTCGACTGTTTTCTGCGAGGCGGGCCCCGGTGTTCATGTCGGGGAGGAATGGCATCCGGGTGTTGCGACGCGGCGCGTCGCCGCATCCGGTTCTGGGTGTGGAGCGCCGGTACCGCTGCTGACATCTGTCGGTAGCGGTACGGGGGTGCGAACGTGTGTGCCTGTGGTCGCTGGTTGGGGTGGTGGCCGCGGGATCGGGGGGGGCGTGTGTGCGGCTGTCGTACATATGGTCCGTCGCGGGGTTCGGGACGGAACGGTGTCCCGGCCGGGGACTGTGGGGGGCGGGATGACGCAGGCGAGCGCTGTGGAGGCTGAGCATGCCCGCTACACGTACCGGCTGCGTGTGTCGTGTGCTGCCCGTACCGCCCTGGCGGCGGAGTGGGACCGGTGCCGCTGGGTGTGGAACGAATGCGTCGCCAAGTCCAGGGCCGTACACGCGCACAACAAGGCCACCGGCCAGGAGGTGACGTGCGGCCCCGCGCAGCTCGACAGGATGCTGACCGAAGCCCGGGCCCGTACGCCGTGGCTGCGTGAGGGCTCATCAGTGGTCCAGCAGCAGGTCATCCGGGACTTTGGCCGCTCCCGCGCCAAGGCGCACAAGGACATCCGCGAGCGCCTGCCCATCGCGCGCCGGGCGGGGATGCCGACGTGGAAGACCAGACGCGAGGCGCTGGCGACCGTCAACTACACCCGGCGCGGGTTCGGGTTGAAGGACGGCCGGCTGCACCTGGCCGGGGGCATCGTCGTGACGGTCGTGTGGTCGCGGCAACTGCCGGCGGAGCCGTCCTCGGTGCGTGTGTACCAGGACAGCCTCGGACACTGGTACGCCTCGTTCGTCGTCCCGGCCGAGGTCCAGCCGCTGCCGAAGACCGGTCGCGTGCTCGGCGTCGACTGGGGCGTGAGGGAGACCGCGACGACCACGTCCGACGCGCACGACCTGCCGCACGCCGGGCACGGCAGGAAGGCCCAGGCGAAGCTGACCCGGTACGACCGGATGATGGCCCGCCGCAAACCGAAGAAGGGCCGCCCCGGATCGAAGGGCTACCGCGAGGCGAAGCACCTGCGGGCGAAGGCGCACAAGAAGGTCGCCAGGCAGCGCCAGGACACCGGCCGCAAGTGGGCCAAGAAAGCCGTCCGCGACCACGATGCCATCGCCATCGAGGACTTCCGTCCGAAATTCCTGGCCAAGACCACCATGGCCAAGAAGGCCGCGGACGCCGCTATCGGCGCCACCAAGCAGGCCCTGATCGAGATGGGCCGCAAACACGGGCGGGACATCCGCCTCGTCCACCCCGCGCACACCACGATGGACTGCGCCAACTGCGATGCGAGAGCCAAGCACCGCCTGCCGCTGGGTGAGCGCACCTACACCTGCACCGCATGCGGAAACATGTCCCCACGGGACAAGAACTCCGCACGCGTGATGCTCGTCCGGGCTGGTCTCAACCCGGCTGGTACCGATGGCAGAAGACCTCCTGGAGCGCTGCTCCAGGAGGCAGCCTGAGCCAGGAATCCCCTCCCTTCAAGGAGGGGAGGATTCAACCGTGCCTCCCCCGCCGCCTGCAGTGTCACCGCCGCCGTTACCGGGATGTCCCTGTCCGGTGTTTCGAGGTCGTACTCGCGTAGGAGTACCGCCAGGGCGAGGACCGACTCCAGCATTGAGAAGTGGCGGCCGATGCATGCGCGCGGGCCGCCGCCGAACGGGAGCCAGGCGTAGCGGTGGCGGGCGGATTCGCGGGCGGGGGTGAAGCGGTCCGGGTCGAAGCGGTCGGGGGTGTCCCAGTGGGCCGGGTGGCGGTGGGTGACCCAGGGTGAGATCAGGACGTCCGCGCCCGCCGGGATGAGGTGGCCGTCGATCTCTGTCTCCGTCACCGCCCGTCTGCCCATCAGCGGGGCGGCCGGATACAGGCGCATCGTTTCCTTCAGGACCATGGTCAGGTACGGGAGTTGGTCCATGGTTGTCGCCGTGTACGGGGTGTCCGGTGGAAGCGCGGCTACTTCAGCGTGGGCCCTCGCCTGTGCCTCGGGGTGGCGGGCCAGGAGGTGGAGGGCGAAGGCCAGTGATGTCGCCGTCGTCTCGTGGCCCGCGAGGAGGAACACGAGGACCTGGTCGCGGAGTTCGCCGGCGTCGAGGCTGCCGTCCTCGTCGTTCCGTGCCCGGGAGAGGAGGGAGAGCAGGTCCTCGCCCTGGTGCTCGGTCCCGGTTCCGTCGCTCCGGCGCGTCGCGATGATCCGGTCGCAGACCTCGTACACCGCTCGGGTCGCCGCGTCCGCGCGTCTGTTGGAGGGGGTGGGCCAGGTGCGCGGGAGTCTGAGCGGGGAGTAGGCACGGCCTGTGATGTACGCGCTGACGACGGGGAAGTTGACCCGGACGACGTCCACCGCGGCCTCGACGTCCGTTCCGAACAGGACACGGGCGACCGTGCGCAGCGCCAGGCGGTCGGTCTCCTGTACGACGTCCACCTCGGGGCGGTCGCGCCAGCGTTCCGCCGTCGCCTCGGCCTCCTGGATGATCGCCGTGGCGTAGCCGTCGACCCGTTTCTTGGTGAACAGGGGCTGGATCAGCCGGCGTTGGCGGAGGTAGTCGTCGTCCTGGCTGGTGAGGAGGCCGTTGCCGGCGGTCTGGCGTATCTCCTCGTAGAAGACGTTGTCCTTGCGGAAATCGGCGGCCTGTGTGGCCAGGACCTGCTGGGCGCCCTCGGGGGAGAAGACGCAGTACATGACCGTACGGAGGCCGGGCGGGCCCGCTGCCACGCGGACCACGTCGCCGTACTCCCGCTGGGCGCGGACGAACGTGCCGAGGGGGTCCCTGCGGAGGTCGAGGGCCGAGCCGAGGAGGGGGTGGCCGGTGGGGCCGGGGGCGGGAGGAGTTGTTCCCGGGGGTGTGGTCGTGCGTGCGGTCCTGCGTGAGGTGCGCGTGACAGCCATCTTCGTATCATCCGCTTTTCGCGGTGCCCTGGGGCGTGGTTTGCCCCATCTCCCCTTCTTTCCGCTCCCTCTCGTACAGCTCGAACCAGATGCTCTTGCCCTCGCCCCTCGGGTCGACTCCCCATGCGTCCGCCAGCATCTCGATCAGCATCAACCCCCGGCCCGACGAGGCCAGTTCGCCCGGGCGGCGCTTGTGCGGGAGGTCGTCGCTGACGTCTGTTACCTCGACGCGGATGCGGCGCGCGCCGGGGTCGCCCATGACCTCGGCGACGACCAGGGCGTCGGCGTCCGTGTGGACCAGGACGTTGGTGGCCGTCTCGGAGATCAGGAGGACCGCCGAGTCGACCTGGTCGGGGCAGGGCCAGTCGTGGAGCTGTTCGCGGAGTTGCCGGCGGGCCACGGAGACGCGCTCGGGTTCCGCCTGGGCGATCGTCAGCATGGTGCGGCGGACCGTGGGGCGGGCGGCGGGCGGCAGTGTGCCGTCGGTGGCGCGGTCGGCCGGCCGGCTCAGGAGCAGCAGCGCTATGTCGTCCTCGCGGCGGTCGGCCAGCGGGCCCGTGGTGTGGTGGGAGGAGGGGCCGTGCACGGCCTGGACCAGGGCGTCGGCCAGTTCCTCGAGTCCGTCGTCCTTGATGTCCCCCTTGTGTTCCTCCAGGGTCCTGCGGATGCGCTGCCAGCCCGTTTCCAGGTCGTGGCCGCCCGTCTCGATCAGGCCGTCGGTGCACAGGAGCATCGTCTCGTCCGGTTCGAGGGCGAGGAGGGTGGTGGGGTAGTCGGCGTCCGGGTCGATGCCCAGGGGCAGGCCGCCCGCGGTCGGGCGGGTCAGTACGGTGCCGTCCGCCATCCGGATCGCCGGGTCGGGATGGCCGGCGCGGGCTATCTCCAGGACCCCGGTCGCCGGGTCGACCTCGACGTACAGGCAGGTCGCGAAGCGCAGGTCGCCGCCGCCCGTGTGGTCCGCCGAGTGGGTGATGCCGTGCAGGAAGCGGGAGGCGCGGGAGAGGACGGCGTCGGGGCGGTGGCCCTCGGAGGCGTAGGCGCGCAGCGCTATGCGGAGCTGGCCCATCAGGCCGGCGGCGCGGACGTCGTGGCCCTGGACGTCGCCGATGACCAGGGCGAAGCGCCGGCCGCCGGGCAGCGGGATCATGTCGTACCAGTCGCCGCCGACCTGGAGGCCGCCGCCGGTCGGTATGTAGCGGGCGGTGACCTCCATGCCGGGTATCTCGGGGCCGAGGGTCGGCAGCATGGAGCGTTGCAGTCCGTCGGTCAGTTCGCGTTCGGACTCGGCCACGCCCGCCCGGGAGAGGGCCTGGGCGAGCATGCGGGCGACCGTCGTCAGGACGGAGCGTTCGTCGGGGGTGAAGGTGACGGGGTAGGCGAAGCCCGCCATCCAGGCGCCCATGGTGCGGCCCGCGACGGTCAGCGGCAGGAACGCCCAGGACTGGCGGTCGAACACCTGGGCGAGAGGCCAGGCGGTGGGGTAGCGGTCGCGGTAGGCCTCGGGTGAGGAGAGGTAGACGGCCCGGCCGGTGCGGACCACCTCGGCGGCCGGGTAGTCGGTCTCCAGGGGCATGTGGGAGAAGGGTCGCTCGTCACCGGGGCGCTGGCCGTGGTGGCCGATGACGGTGAGACGGTCGCCCTGGACGCCGAAGACGGCGAGGCCGTCCGGTGAGAAGCCCGGCATCGACAGACCGGCCGCGACCCGCAGCACCTCCTCCGTGGACCGCGCCTCGGCCAGTGCCCGGCCCGCGTCCAGCAGGAACGCCTCGCGCGAGCGGCGCCAGTCACCGGTGACGGGGGTGCGCGCGGCGGCACCCGGCGGGGGCTCGGTGACCTCCTGCAGGGTGCCTGTCACGTCGTACGCCTTGCGGGCGAGGTCGAAGGTGGGCTTGGCGCGGCTGCGTGCGGTACGGATCACCCGGCCCTGTTCGTCCATGACCCGGACCCGGACCTCGGCGATGCTGTCCTCGGCGACGGCGAGCTGGATGACGCCGACGATCTCGTTCCAGTCGACCGGGTGGAGCCGGGCCCGGGCGGCGGCCTCCGTGAGGGTGGCCGGCTCGGCGGGCAGGCCGAGCAGGCGGGCCGCCTCGGCGTCGAGCGTGACCAGTTTCGTTGCCGTGTCCCAATGCCACAGGCCGGTTGCGAGGGCGACCAGAACGTCCCCCACGGCGGGCAGGGGCTCACCAGTGCGCATTGACCTACTTTATGGAGAGGTGATCGCAGCGTGCCACCCAAGCTGTACGGGGCATGCTGTGAAGGAGCTCCACAGGCTACGTGTGCGAACAATTGCGGGGAAGCGGTCTCGGGGCGGCCGGTACCCTTGGGTCTGTGTTTTCGGAGGATCCGGTGTTTCACGTGAAACACCGGCCAGGATCCCCGATCCCCGACCCGCGAAGGCTGGATGAACGACGATGCATCGGTACAGGTCCCACACCTGCGGCGAGCTCCGCGCCTCTGACGTCGGCAGCGACGTCCGGCTGAGCGGCTGGCTGCACAATCGGCGCGACCTGGGCGGCATCCTCTTCATCGACCTGCGCGATCACTACGGCATCACGCAGCTCGTCGCCCGTCCCGGCACGCCCGCCTACGAGGCCCTCGACAAGGTCTCCAAGGAGTCGACGGTCCGTGTCGACGGCAAGGTCGTCTCGCGTGGCGCGGAGAACATCAACTCCGAGCTGCCCACCGGTGAGGTCGAGGTCGAGGTCGGCGAGGTGGAGCTGCTCGGCGCCGCCCAGCCGCTGCCCTTCACGATCAACACCGAGGACGGGGTCAACGAGGAGCGGCGCCTGGAGTACCGCTTCCTCGACCTGCGCCGCGAGCGCATGCACCGCAACATCATGCTGCGTACGGCCGTCATCTCGGCGATCCGTCACAAGATGACCGGGCTCGGCTTCAACGAGATGGCCACTCCGATCCTCACGGCCACCTCGCCGGAGGGCGCCCGTGACTTCGTCGTGCCGTCCCGTCTCAACCCGGGCAAGTTCTACGCGCTGCCGCAGGCCCCGCAGCAGTTCAAGCAGCTGCTGATGATCTCCGGCTTCGACCGCTACTTCCAGATCGCGCCCTGTTTCCGTGACGAGGACGCGCGCGCGGACCGTTCGCCGGGCGAGTTCTACCAGCTCGACGTCGAGATGAGCTTCGTCGAGCAGGAGGACGTCTTCCAGCCGATCGAGCGGCTGATGACCGAGCTGTTCACCGAGTTCGGCAAGGGCCGTGAGGTCACCTCGCCCTTCCCGCGCATCCCGTTCCGCGAGTCGATGCTGAAGTACGGCTCCGACAAGCCGGACCTGCGCGCCCAGCTGGAGCTCGTCGACATCACCGACGTCTTCGAGGGCTCGGAGTTCAAGGCCTTCGCCGGCAAGCACGTACGCGCCCTGCCGGTGCCGGACGTGTCGTCGCAGCCCCGGAAGTTCTTCGACCAGCTCGGCGACTACGCCGTCACGCTGGGCGCGAAGGGTCTGGCCTGGGTGCGGGTCACGGAGGACGGTTCGCTGTCCGGACCGATCGCGAAGTTCCTCACCGAGGACAACGTCGCCGAGCTGACCAAGCGGCTGTCGCTGTCGGCCGGCCACGCCGTGTTCTTCGGCGCGGGCGAGTTCGACGAGGTCTCGAAGATCATGGGCGCGGTGCGGGTCGAGGCCGCCAAGCGCGCCGGGCACTTCGAGGAGGACGTCTTCCGGTTCTGCTGGATCGTCGACTTCCCGATGTTCGAGAAGGACGAGGACACCGGCAAGATCGACTTCTCGCACAACCCGTTCTCGATGCCCCAGGGCGGCATGGAGGCCCTGGAGACCCAGGACCCGCTGGACATCCTGGCCTGGCAGTACGACATCGTCTGCAACGGCATCGAGCTGTCCTCCGGCGCGATCCGTAACCACGAGCCCGACATCATGCTGAAGGCGTTCGGGATCGCGGGCTACGAGGAGGAGACGGTCGAGCGCGAGTTCGCCGGCATGCTCCGCGCGCTCCGCTTCGGCGCCCCTCCCCACGGTGGCATCGCCCCCGGCGTCGACCGCATCGTGATGCTGCTCGCCGACGAGCCGAACATCCGCGAGACCATCGCCTTCCCGCTCAACGGCAACGCCCAGGACCTGATGATGGGCGCGCCGACGGAGCTGGAGGAGACGCGGCTGCGGGAGCTGCACATCTCGGTACGGAAGCCGCAGCCGAAGTAAGGCATGAAGTAAGGCAGTACATGAAGTAAGGCAGTTCATAAGGTACTTGTCGTAGGGATGGCTCGGAATCGGTGGCGATTCCGGGCCATTCGTATGTCTGTGCTGGAATCCGGCGCAGGTTCCGGGCGCTTCGCGCGACGGAAAAAAATTCTTGCTGCTACTCGGCAACTTTCCTGTGTCCAGCGACAACTGATGAGCCGTAAGCCCCGCCCCCACCGGAGCTTCACGAACCGCACGTGATCCACAACCACGTAAGGACTCATCCGTGGCATCCCGCTCTCACCGCCGGTCCCTTCGCAAGCGGCGCACAGTTCTCGTCTCCACCGCGGCCGTGGCCGCCGCCGGGCTCGGCGCCGCCGTGCTGGCCATGAACGCGAACGCGAACCCCGTCGTCGACCTGGCCCACCAGGTGCTGCCCGCCAAGGACGGCTGGGCCGCCTCCGGTACCGGTACGACCGGTGGCGCTAAGGCCGACTCCGCGCACGTCTTCACCGTCAGCACCCGTGCCCAGCTGGTGAAGGCGCTGGGCAGCGCCACCAACTCCACGGCGAAGATCATCAAGATCAAGGGCACCATCGACGCCAACACGGACGACACCGGCAAGAAGCTGACCTGCGCCGACTACGCCGCCGGTACGGGATACTCGCTGGCCGCCTACCTCAAGGCGTACGACCCGGCCACCTACGGCAAGAAGGCGCCCGCGGGCACGC
This sequence comes from Streptomyces sp. NPDC047042, assembly GCF_040644035.1. Classification (NCBI taxonomy): domain Bacteria; kingdom Bacillati; phylum Actinomycetota; class Actinomycetes; order Kitasatosporales; family Streptomycetaceae; genus Streptomyces; species Streptomyces sp. NPDC047042. Next base: position 314,469 of record NZ_JBEYVP010000001.1, read on the forward strand.
AGGAGAAGGCCCGGGACGCCGCGAAGCAGAAGCAGTCGAAGAACATCGTCTTCAGGGTGCCCGCGAACACCACCATCGTGGGCGTGCCCGGCACCAAGGCCGGGATCACCGGCGGCAGCCTCCTGGTGACGGGCGTCGACAACGTCATCATCCGCAACCTGACCCTCTCCGCCACCGAGGACTGCTTCCCGCAGTGGGACCCGAAGGACGGTTCCACCGGCAACTGGAACTCCGCGTACGACTCCGTCACCCTGCGCGGGGCGACCCACGTGTGGGCCGACCACAACACGTTCAGCGACGCGCCGTTCTTCGACAAGGCCGAGAAGACGTACTTCGGCCGCGAGTACCAGATCCACGACGGCGCCCTCGACATCACCAACGGCTCCGACCTGGTGACCGTGGAGCGCAACCAGTTCACCAACCACGACAAGACGATGCTGATCGGCAGCAGCGACACCGACAGCGTCGGCAAGCTGCGCGTCTCCATCCACCACAACGTGTGGAAGGGCATCACCCAGCGTGCCCCGCTGGCCCGTATCGGCCAGATCCACATCTACAACAACGTCTACGAGACCGCGACCCTCAACGGCTACGTGCCCCAGTACAGCATCAACTCCCGCGCGAAGGCCCAGGTCGTCGCGGAGAACAACGCCTGGATCGTGCCGGCCGGCGCGAAGATCGCGAAGCTGCTGAGCGGTGACGGTACGGGTTCGATCGCCGGCGGCGGCAACCTCGTCAACGGCAAGGTGACCGACCTCGTCGCCACGTACAACGCCGCGAACTCGAAGAAGCTGAAGACGACGGTCAACTGGAAGCCGACCCTCACGGCCGGCCTGGAGACCTCGGCGAAGAACCTGGTGACGGAGCTGACGGCCACGGTGGGCACGGGCATCCTGTCGTAGAGCGATCTCGTAGAGCGATCTCCTAGAGCAATCTCCTGGAGCAGGGAGGCGCCCGGGGTGCGTTCACGGGCGCCTCTGCGCTTCGCGTGCCTGCGGACACCGGAAGTTCGCAGGTGGGGCACAGGGTTCTCGTCGGGGGCGCACAGTGACGGGGCGTCTCATGGCCTCATGGGCACTGTCGCGCTCGCTCTCGCCGGAGGACTGGAGGACGTCATGGGAATCGCCGTTCCGCTCACGCTGCTGTTGATCGTCGGAGCGGTGGGTTCCGTCTCGTTCGTCCTGCTGCGCAGGCGGGCGGGGGCGTTCACGGTTCCGTCCGGCTTGGCCGGGCTGGACGCCGAGGTCGAGGCCAATCGGTGGGTGGTGCGGCTCGGCGGGAGTCTGGCCGGTCTTCGGCCGGGGGACGACGAAGGCGCCGCGCGGGCGTTGGCGCTGGCCGCCGGGCGGCATCGCACCGCCCGGGGCCAACTGGCCGACGCCCGCACCCCCGCCGAGTACGCGCTTGTGAGGCAGACCGCCGAGGAGGGGCTGCGGTACGTCAGCGCCGCCCGCAGCGCGCTTGGGCTCGAGGGCGCTGCGGGCGATGCCGTGGGCGGTAGAAGTGGCTACTCGGACGCGCCGCCGAAGCGCTCCTTGTACGCCTCCAGGTCGTCGTCCGTCAGCTTCGCGAACAGCACCGGCGGGACCGTGAACGGCGTGCCCGCGGGGACGGCGGACAGGGACTTCGCCTCGTCGGACGTGACCCACGTCGCCGTGTCGACCGGCGGCGCGAAGGCCGCGCGCATCGTCGCCGCCGTCGTCGGGATGAAGGGTTCCGAGACCACCGAGTAGAGGTGGATCAGGTTCATCGCCGTACGGAGGGTCAGGGCCGCGCCGTCCTGGTCGGTCTTGATCTCCAGCCAGGGCGCCTTCTCCTCCAGGTAGGAGTTGCCCGCCGACCAGAGTGCGCGCAGCGCCGCCGCCGCCTTGCGGAACTGGAGCGCCTCCATCTGGCTCTCGTACTCCGCGAGAAGCTCGGCGATCTGCGCGCCCAGCTTCGCCTCCGCCTCGCCGGCCGCCGAGCCCGCCGGGACCTCGTCGCCGAAGCGCTTCTTCGAGAAGGAGAGGACGCGGTTGACGAAGTTGCCCAGGGTGTCCGCCAGGTCCTTGTTCACCGTGGCGGTGAAGTGCTCCCAGGTGAAGGACGAGTCGTCGGACTCGGGGGCGTTGGCGATCATGAAGTAACGCCAGTAGTCGGCGGGCAGGATCTCCAGCGCGTCGTGCGTGAAGACACCGCGCTTCTGGGAGGTGGAGAACTTGCCGCCGTAGTAGTTCAGCCAGTTGAAGGCCTTGATGACGTCGACCTTCTTCCACGGTGCGCGGGTGCCCAGCAGGGTCGCCGGGAACATCACGCTGTGGAAGGGGACGTTGTCCTTGCCCATGAACTGCGTGTAGTGGACGTCCGCGTCCGACTCCCACCACCAGGAGCGCCAGTCGCGGTTCTCCGGGTCCTGGTCCGCCCACTCCTTCGTCGAGCCGATGTACTCGATCGGGGCGTCGAACCAGACGTAGAAGACCTTGCCCTCGGCGGCCAGCTCCGGCCAGGTGTCGGCCGGGACCGGGACGCCCCAGTCGAGGTCACGGGTGATCGCGCGGTCGTGCAGGCCCTCGGTGAGCCACTTGCGGGCGATGGAGGAGGCGAGGACCGGCCAGTTGTCGGCGCGCTCGTCGACCCAGGACTCGACCTCGCCGGCCAGCGCGGACTGGAGGAGGAAGAGATGCTTGGTCTCGCGGACCTCCAGGTCGCTGCTGCCGCTGATCGCCGAGCGCGGCTCGATCAGGTCGGTCGGGTCCAGGACGCGCGTGCAGTTCTCGCACTGGTCGCCGCGGGCCTTGTCGTAGCCGCAGTGGGGGCAGGTGCCGATGATGTAGCGGTCGGGGAGGAAGCGGCCGTCGGCGTTCGAGTACACCTGGCGGATGGCCCGCTCCTCGATGAACCCGTTCGACTTGAGCTCGCGCGCGATCTCCTGCGTGATCTCGTGGTTCTGGGGGGAGGAGCTCCGCCCGAAGTAGTCGAAGGCCAGCGCGAAGCCGTCGTACACCGCCTTCTGCGCGTCGTGCGCCTGTGCGCAGAAGTCCGCTACGGGGATGCCCTGCTCCTTCGCGGCCAGTTCGGCCGGGGTGCCGTGTTCGTCCGTCGCGCAGATGTAGAGGACGTCGTGGCCGCGCTGGCGGAGATAGCGGGAGTAGACGTCCGCCGGGAGCATGGACCCCACCATGTTGCCCAGGTGCTTGATCCCGTTGATGTACGGAAGGGCGCTGGTGATGAGGTGTCGAGCCATTGCGGGCTGCTCCCAAGTCGCTACATGGAGTGACGGTGTTGGTGTGTTGGGACCGTCTACGAACCTTGAAATCGTAGCCGACCGGTATGGGGCGCCCGCCTCCCGTTTTCGCTGGGGGAGGCGGGCGTTGGTTCCCTTTTGTTAATGGCGTTGTCAGGGGCGTCGTTAGGGGCGTTGTTACGGGCGCCAGTTCGCCAGTACGCCCTCGTACAGCTCCGTGTCCGTCAGCTCGCGGGGGGTCGGGCCCGCGTGGAAGAAGGATGTGTTGTCCGTCTTCAGCTTGCGGAGGTAGTCGAAGGCCTTGTTCTCCGGGTCGCCGAACGCGACGAACGAGAAGAAGATCGCCGGGTGCTTCGCCGCGGCGTCCGTGAGGGACTGGGTCGCGGGGGTTTTCGCGTCCGGGGCGCCGTCCGTCTGGAAGACGACGAGGGCGGGGAGCTTGGTGCCGGACTTCTCGTAGTGCGTGACGATCTCCTCCACGGCCGCGTGGTAGCTCGTACGGCCCATGCGGCCGAGGGAGGCGTGGAGTTCGTCGATCTTGTTCTCGTGGTCGGTGAGGGTGAGGTCGCCGGTGCCGTCCAGTTCCGTGGAGAAGAAGACGACGTGGACGGTCGACTCGGGGTCGAGGTGGGCGGCGAGGGCGAGGGTCTGCTCGCCGAGGGCTTGGGCTGAGCCGTCCTTGTAGTACGGGCGCATGGACGCGGAGCGGTCCAGGACGAGGTAGATCTTGGCGGGGGTGTTGGTGAGGTTGAGGGTGGTGAGGGTGGTGGTGGCGGAGTTGTAGGCGGTGAGGAGGGTGGGGGGGACGGCCTCGGCTTCGCCTTCGGCCGGGATGGTGTTCCCACCCGCACCGCCCGTGGCGCCTTCGTTGTCGGGTGCGGGTGGCCCCTGTGGGGCGTCCTGTGCGTCGGCGGCTACCGGTTCGGGGGCCGGAACTTCGGCTTCGCCGTCAGCCTCAGCCTCAACCTCAGTTTCGGGTGCGGGCTCCGGCTCCGGGGTCGGGGCCGGGGCCGGTTCGGGGGTCGCTTCGGCGGCAGGCTCTTCTGCGACGGGCTCGGATTCGGCCTCGGGCTCCGGGGAGACCTCGGCCACGGGCTCGGTTTCCGGCGTCGCCTCGGCGGCCGGTTCGGTCTCCGGCGTGGGCTCGAGGACCGGCTCCGGCTCGGGCTCGGCCTCCGGGGTCGCTTCGGCGACCGGCGTGGGCTCGGCGACCGGCTCCGGCTCGGGTTCCGGGGTCGCCTCGGCGACCGGCTCCGCTTCCGGCGTGGGCTCGGCGACCGGCTCCGGTGCCGTCTCGGCCACTGGCTCGGGCTGCGGCTCGGCCTCCGGGGTGGTGTCGGGCGCGGGTTCTGCCTCTGCGTCTGCCTCTACTGCGGGCTCCGGCTCGGCTTCGGTCTCTGCCGCAGCAGCGGCTGCGGGCTCCAGCTCCGCTTCGGTCTCTACCTCTGCTTGGGCTGCGGGCTCCGCCTCGGCCTCTTCCTTGGCCACCGGCTCCGGTGTGGTCCCGACCTCTACCTCGGTCTCGGCTACCGGCTCGGCCGCAGGGGTCTCCGCCTCTGTCACCGGGTCAGCCGATTTGGCCGCAGGCGTCTCCGGCTCAGCGACCGGCGTCTCCGCCTCTGCCACCGGCACCGCCGGAGTGTCGTTGGCGTCAGCGACGGGCTCCGCCGGAGCGTCGTTGGCCTCAGCGACGGGCTCCGCCGGAGCGTCGTTGGCCTCAGCGACGGGCTTCGCCGGAGTGTCGTTGGCCTCTGCCACCGGCTTCGCCGGAGTGTCGTTCGGCTCTGCCACCGGCTTCGCCGGAGTGTCGTTCGGCTCTGCCGGAGCGTCGCCTACCGGTGTTGCCTCGGTGGCTGGCTCCGTCGGGTCGTCGACGGGCCTTGACGGCTTGGGGACCGTTACGTTGTCGAAGGCTGCTGAGACCAGGTCTTCGGCGACCGACGGGGCTGCCGTGGGGGGCAGGGTCGGTTCCGGGGACGGGGCCGGGATTTTCGGCTCCGTGGCCTCCTGCTGGGGAGTGGACTCCGCCTCCCGCGTTTCGGGCGCCGCCTCGGCGTCACGCCCCTTGCGTGACTTGCCGAACGCGTTCCGCAGGAGAGTGAGAATGCCCATGTGCGCAACCCTTCACGTGAGTTGTAGCCGTCAATCCCTGGCCAGGACGGACACGTAAGGTTAGCGGGCCGTACTGGCGATCTTGGGCAGGGTCTTTCACGTAACCCGGCGGCCGTCAAGGGCGCCACTCCGCCAACCTCGCGCCCCACCCCTCGCGCATCCTTCTCGCACCCCCAACCCCCTTACCGCTCCCACGGGTTCACTCGTCGTTCACCCGGCGGCCCCACCCTCGCACCCCCACCCCCCTAGCGTCGCGCTGACACCAAAGGCACGTATAGGGACGTCCAGGGGAGAGTAAAGTGCGCAAGCTGCTGCCGTTGATCGGATCGTCGTCCGGATCGCATCCGGGCGGGCGGTCCGCGATGACCTGCCGTTTCCGGTGTGGTAATGCCTGCTTTCACGAGGTTCCCAACACCAGCGCCAACGAATACGTCGGCGATGTGATCGCCGGCGCCCTCAGCCGCCGTTCCGTGATGCGTGCCGCCGCCGTCGTCACCGTGGCCACCGCGACCGGTACTGTCGCGAACGTCGTCGGAGCGGAGGGTGCCGAAGCGGCCACCCGGCATCACCCGTCGCACCACCCGCACCACCCCCACCACTCCTCCGTGCCGCGTGGGCTGCGGTTCAGTCCCGTCGCGCCCAACACCGCCGACGCCGTGACCGTCCCCGGCGGGTATGGCCAGAACGTCGTCATCCGCTGGGGTGAGCCCATTCTGCGGGGCGCCCCCGCCTTCGATCCCGAGAAGCAGACGGCCGCCGCGCAGGCCGGCCAGTTCGGGTACAACAACGACTTCCTCGCACTGCTCCCCCTGCACGGCAACCAGCGGCTCCTGGTCGCCAACCACGAGTACACCGACGAGATCCTGATGTTCCGCGGCTACGACGCCGCCAACCCCACCCGCGAGCAGGTCGAGATCGCCTGGGCCGCGCACGGGCTGTCCGCCGTCGTGGTCGAGGGCGACCGGAGGACCGGGAAGCTCACGCCCGTATCCCGCCATCCGCTGAACCGGCGTGTCACCGCCACCACCGAGTTCCGGATCACGGGGCCCGCCGCCGGGTCGGATCTTCTCAAGACCTCCACCGACCCGACCGGGCGGAAGGTCCTCGGCACCCTCAACAACTGCTCCGGGGGTACCACGCCGTGGGGGACGACCCTGCACGGCGAGGAGAACTTCAACCAGTACTTCGCCAATGCCTCCCGTGACACCGACAAGCGGTACGGCATCGGCACCGGCGCCACCGAGCGCAAGTGGGAGCGGTTCGACAAGCGGTTCGATGTGGCGCAGGAGCCGAACGAGGTCCACCGGTTCGGGTATGTCGTCGAGTTCGACCCGTACGACCCCTCCTCCACGCCCCGCAAGCACACCGCCCTCGGCCGCTTCAAGCACGAGGCCGCCACCATCCGGCTCACCTCCGACGGGCGTCCCGTCGTCTACACCGGTGACGACGAGCGTTTCGACTACTTCTACAAGTTCGTCGGCAGCAAGCGGATGCGGCACGGGGACTCGCGGGCCGTCCGGGAGCACAATCTCTCCCTCCTCGATGAGGGCACGCTCTACGTCGCCAAGCTCACCGGTGACTCCCCCGCCATCGAGATCGACGGGAGCGGGAAGCTGCCCGCCGACGGTGAGTTCGACGGCAGCGGTACGTGGATCCCGCTGGCGACCGCCACCGCCAAGGGCGCCGTCTCGCACGTCGACGGCATGACCGCCGAGGAGGTGTTCGTCTTCACGAGGCTCGCCGGTGACAAGGTCGGCGCCACCAAGATGGACCGGCCCGAGGACATCGAGCCCAACCCGGTCACCGGCAGGGTCTATGTCGCCCTCACCAACAACACCAACCGGGGCAAGGCCGGCCTCGCCGCCGCCGACGAGGCCAACCCGCGCAACTCCAACAAGCACGGGCAGGTGCTGGAGCTGACCGAGCGGTGGAACCGGGCTGAGAGCACCTCGTTCGCCTGGTCGCTCTTCCTCGTCGCCGGTGACCCGAACGACCCCGCGACCTACTTCGCGGGCTTCCCGAAGGAGCAGGTCAGCCCGATCTCCTGCCCGGACAACGTCGCCTTCGACCGCCACGGCAACCTGTGGATCTCCACGGACGGCAATCAACTCGGTTCACACGACGGGCTGTTCGGCGTCGCGACCAAGGGCGCGCGGCGCGGTGAACTCAAGCAGTTCCTGACGGTACCGACCGGCGCCGAGACCTGCGGCCCGGTCATCGGCGAGCGCCAGGTGCTCGTCGCCGTACAGCACCCGGGCGAGATCGACGGCGCCACGGTGGAGAAGCCCGCCAGCACCTGGCCCGACGGCCCGGGCAGGATCGTCCGCCCGGCGGTCGTCGCGGTGTGGCGTACGGACGGGTGCGACATCGGCGTCTGAGCGGCTTCAGAGCCGGTCGTTGAGATCAGACCGAACAGGTCGCGACCGTCCTCGGAGTAGCGGAGGCCCGTGTGCGTCAGCCGGCAGCAGCTGACGCACACGCTGGTCGCGGGGCCGGCCGCAATGGGAGACGACTCGAGTAGCAGCGTCGGCGGCGGTTCCCCAGGTTCCCGTTGAGCCGATGCACGACATGACAGCCGAGGAGTGGCGCCGGCCGCCCTGTACTGGGACGCTCAGCTGCCGAAGCTCCTTCGCCCGATGACGATCGGCGGGTTCGTCGCCGGCGGGTATGACAGCCAGGAGGGGAGACAGCCTCCTGTGCCGGGGCCTTGAATTCTCATCCGAGGCTGCTCGTCGCCGTCTTGTACTCGGCGGCCTGCGCTGGTGTCAGATAGTGCGACACCCGAACTAGTAACACCCCGTCGACATAGTCGTACTCGGCGAGCGCGGGCAGCGACTTCGTGACTGTCTGGATGTATTTCGCGCGGGCCTGGGCATCCGACTCAGAGTCGAACACCTCGATCGCACCCCCGAGCTCGACGGCACCCTTCTCCGCGCCGACAACATCGGACGCCTTCACTCGAGTGTCTGTGAAGGTGGTCTTCGACGTGTACTGGCCGGGCCGGCCGAGGAGATGGTTCGGGTCGCCGGCGGCGGTCACGGTGCCAGATGCCTTGGCCGTGGTCACCTTTTGGACGATCTGCGTGAGCGCGCTGCTCGCGGTGATCGCGGTCTTGGCAGTTGTCGCCTTGGCCGCGTTGTCCGTGGACGTGGGGGACTTGCTGCTGCACGCGCTGAGCCCGGCGACGAGGAAGGCCGCGGTGGCGACGGTGAGGGTTCGTCTCATGCGGGTGATCATGGAGGGCGCGGACGTCCGGTGGGGTGATGTGGCTATTTCGTGACGATAGGTTCGATTAGTAGGGTTTTGCGTACGTAGTCGGCTGGCGCTGGCGGCCTCCACTGAGGAGATGTGTACGTCATGGTGGCCGCTGCGTACCCGTCCGCCATCTTGAGCCTGTGTACGAGGACGGGCAGGCGTTCGTACGGTGGCCGCCCCCGATCGGGGAACAGGGACGGGCACTTTCTGCGCGCCGGCGTATGTCGTCCAGGTCGTCGATAATTCGCACGCGGGAGAACGGCGCGCTCCGCTCGGCTTTCGCGCGCACGTTGACGTCCACGGATGGGCGGGCTCCGGCTCCGGGAGGACGCCGGCCGTGAACGCCTGGGAGCGGGCCCCTGCCGGTCGGAGCCGTAGCCGCGGCGCACCTCCATGCGGAAGGCGGTTCGCTCGAACTCCGAGAACAGGTGGGTGATCTTCTCGAAGGGGATCAGCGCTCGGGGTCGGTGAGCTGATCGCCCTGGACGACGATGTCTCCGGTCTCCTCGACCTCGTACAGCGAGGGGTAGAAGTTCACCGCGTGACGAAGGCCCCGCCCGGAAACGAGCGGTCCGCTCTACGCCCGGCCGGCGACCGTCTCAGTACCCCTGGGCTGCAACATCAGTGATCTTCACTGACAACTCCGTCCCCGACGACCGCCGTCTCGATCACCGGCCCGGAATCGCCACCGCGGATCTCATAGGTGATCTCATACGTCGCGCCGGGGTCGATGTCCGCGCTGTCGACAAGCAGCGTCAGGTCCGGCTCGACCGTCAGGTTGCAGCCCGCTGATCCGAAGCACTGCTTTGTCTTCGTCTTCAGTTCGATGGTGACTGCACGACCACGACACCCGTGGCGACGACGGCGGCGGCCGAAGCGATGATGACGAGGTTGGTGCGGGACTTCTTCGGCGCCTGCGGAGGCGGGAAGTCGGGCATGGGTGGCGGCGTGCTGTCGGTCATGGTCCCCCCAAGGATTTCGGTGTACTGGTCATACGTGACCCTTGGAGAGGTATGCCTGTGTTGTGCGTGAATGCTTGACTAATTAAAGTAGTCAAAGAATGGCTACCATGACTACATGAAGCAGTCGTCGCACATCGAGCTCTACACGGCCCCCTCCCTGACCGGAGAGGACAAGGCGGTGCTGGGCGAGATCCACCAGATGCGCAAAGACATGCGACATGTGCTGCGCACCCCTCGCCGGTGGGAGGGCGGCCTGCGCCGTTCTGTCCTTGCCAAGGCCATCCAGGGCTCCAACAGCATCGAGGGTTACGTCGTTGAAGAGGACGACGCTCTTGCGGCGCTCGATGATGACGAGCCCATGAGCGCCGATGAGAAAACCTTTGAGGAGATCAAGGGTTACCAGCGAGCCATGAGCTATGTGCTCGCCGTAGGTGGCGACAACCTTGCCACGTACAACGCCACTGAGCTGCGGGCCATGCACTTCATGATGCTGCAGCACGAGCCGTCCAAGTCGCCGGGACGATTTCGCAGGGGACCGATCTACGTCCACAACGAGGCCACCGATGAGCAGGTGTACGAAGGGCCCGGCCATGAGCTGGTGCCTGACCTCATGGACGTGCTGGTCGAACATCTCCGCACCGACCACGATCACGACCCTGTTGTCCGCTCTGCGATGGCACACCTCAACCTGGTCATGATCCATCCGTTCCGAGACGGCAACGGACGTATGGCTCGCGCCGTCGCGACGCTCGTGCTGACGCGCTCGGACATTGGCGACCCGGCCTTTTCATCCATCGAAGAGTGGCTTGGCGTCACTGCCAACACGCTGGACTACTACGCGGCACTCGGTCACACCGGGCACGGTGTGCGGGCGCCCCGCCCTGACGCTCAGCTGTGGCTTTCGTTCTGCCTGCGCGCTCATCACATGCAGGCTCAGACGATGGCTCGGCGTTTCGAGGATGCCAGCCGTTACTGGGCACATCTCGACGGCTTGGTTGAGCGCCACTCGCTTCCGGAGCGCGTGATGGATCTATTGTTCGACGCGGTCCTCGGGTACCGGATTCGACGCAGCGGGTACATGAAGCGCGCCGAAATCGAAGGACAGATGGCCACCCGCGACCTTGCTCACCTGGTAGCCCTCGGTCTCCTGGCCGCACACGGGTCGGGGCGAGGAAGGTACTACACGGCTGCGGGCTCGATTCTGGAAGCCCGCGCCGATGTCCGCGCACAGCGTTCAGCGATCACCGATCCGTACCCTTGGATGCGTCCCAAGTTGGCCGAGCCTGTCGTCTTGGTCAAGTGAGCGGTTGCGCCAGACGCGTTCTCAGAAAGCGGCTTGTGCGTGTGGGAGGGCCGGCACCGGGGATTTTGCATCCCTCTGTGCCAGCCACTCCCGGTAGGCAGGTGCCTGGAGTGCCACCTCCTCGTATGCCTCCGCCAGTGCGGGGTGCACTCCGTCGAGGTCTGTTTCTGTGCGGGCCGCCAGTAGGAGGCGTACGCCGAGAGGGTCGCCGTGCAGGCGGCGTACCGCCATTTCTGGGCGGGGCTGGCAGGTCGCCTGGCAGACGGTGACCACCTCGCCGGTTGCCACCAGTGTGGCCGTGGTGTGGTAATCGCCGTGCAGGACAGGGGGGTTGAGACCGGCCGCGCGCAGCATGCGCAGTACGGCGTCGTACTCGCCGTCGACCGTCTCGTCCACCATCCAGCGGTCCTCGGCCAGCTCGGAGAGGTGGACCACTGGTCTCGCGGTGGCCGGATGGTCGGCGGGCAGGGACACGAACTGGGGTTCCCTGTCGACCAGTACGCGCAGGCACAGGCCCTCGGGGATCCTGAGCGGGCACCCTTCGACCTCGTGGACGAACGCCACGTCCAGCTGTCCGTCGGCGACCATGCGCAGCAGCGCGTTCGCGGAGACGTCCATGCGGAGCGTGGGTTCCTGCTGGCGTCGGCGCAGGCGGCGCAGCCAGCCGGAGAGGGCCCTGCTGGCCGTCGAGCCGATGCGCAGCTGGGGTCCCTCGACCGCGGCGGCCCTCGCCTCCGTCACCAGCGAGCGCATCTCCGCGACCAGGGGGCGGGCCCGGCTCAGTACGACCCTGCCGAGCGGGGTCGGGCGGCAGCCCGCCTGGGTGCGGGTGAACAGCTCGCCGCCCAGTTCCAGTTCGATCCGGCGCAACTGGGTGCTCAACGAGGGCTGGGCCACGCCCAGTTGGCGGGCCGCCCGGTGCAGGCTGCCGGTGTCGGCTATGGCGCAGAGCGCCCGTAGGTGCCTCACCTCTAGCTCCATGCGACCGGCTCCGCGTCGCGAATCATGCGCATGCACATGTCCATGCCATCGCACCCTAGGCGGGAACCCCGCCTTCCGACAGACGCACACAGGTGTGCAAATCCGGATGATTCCCCAGGTGATAGGGCCGGGTTATCAGGACTTGCCATCATCACAGCCGCCGCACGGACGCCGACACTCACCGTACGACCGACTGACTCATCCCCCACCCAAGGAGTCATCGATGAGAAAGCCCATCTCCGGTGTCGTGGCGGCGGCGTTAGGCCTCAGCCTGGCAACTCTCGCCCTGGGTACGGCAGTTCCCGCCTCCGCCGCACCCGCACCCACGTCCGCGCCCGCCGTGAAGGTCGCGAAGGCCGCGTACGCCGGGTCGGCCGAGGAGGCCGCCGCCAACAAGGCGTTCTTCGAGGCCGTACTGAAGTCCGTCGCCGAGAAGCGCGCCGCCAACCCGCGCTCGGCCGCCGCGGTCACCGTCATCTACAACGCGTCCCGCGCACCCTCGTTCAGCGCCGAGATAGCCCGCTCCACCTCGATCTGGAACAGCTCGGTGACCAACGTGAAGCTCCAGGCGGGCACCGCTGCCGCCGCCGACTTCACCTACCGCGAGGGCAACAGCTCGCAGGGCTCGTACGCCTCCACGGACGGTCACGGCAGCGGGTACATCTTCATCGACTACGCGCAGAGCCGGCAGTACAACCCGACCCGTATCACCGCCCACGAGACCGGCCATGTGCTCGGGCTGCCCGACCACTACTCCGGCCCGTGCAGCGAGCTGATGTCGGGCGGCGGTCCCGGCACGTCCTGCACCAACGCCAACCCGAACGCCGCCGAACGCTCCCGCGTCAACCAGCTGTGGGCCAACGGGCTCGCGGCGGCCATGCGGTAGTCAGGCCCAGTAACCCCAGTAACCCCAGTAGCCCCAGTAGCCCACCCCCCACAGGCGCGGGTCGTCCCTCTGCACAGGGACGGCCCGCGCGTTGTTTCGCCGTCGGGGGCGGTCACTTGGGCGAGGTGATCGCCCTCGCCGCCGCGACCTCCTGGCGGAGCGGCTCCAGGACGCTGTCAGCCGGTCCGCCGAGGTCCGTACGGACCGCGTACAGCGTCTCGACGCGGCGCAGGCCGTCCGCCAACTCCCGCAGCTGGGCGGCGATATGAGTGATCTCGGCCTCGGACGGCGGCTCGGCGCCGTGCTTGACGTGGACCCGGGCCGCGGTCGTCGCGTCGACGATGCGTTCCACCGCGACGACCAGGGGCCACCAGGCCGCCGCCCGTCGTCCGGTGGGCGGCGGTTCGGTCAGGGCGCGCTGGAACTCCGTACGGACGACGGACAGATCGCGGTACAGGCGTCGCCGCATACGCGCCCGGGCCGCGCCCTCGGTGTCCGGGCGGAACGCCGACTCCACGTAACGGGCGGTGTCCGACACGGCGTTGGCGAGCCGGTCGCCGACGCGGGTGTGCCAGCTCTCCGGCCACAACAGGTACCCGGCGACAAGGGCGATCCCGCACCCCATGAGGGAGTCGAGGAGCCGGGGCAGCAGCAGTGCCGTGCCCTGATGGTTGAGGACGTCGGAGAGAAGGAGGATCACCGGGGTGATGGCGGCCGTCTGGTAGCCGTACCCGCGCGGGGTGAGCGCCGGGATGAGCGTGGCGAGCAGCAGGATCACGGGTACGTCCCACCAGCCGCGCGGCACCTGGACGAGCACCCCCGCTGCGACGACCAGCCCCACGACCGTGCCGAGGGCGCGCAGCAGGGCCCGGGAGAAGACCGAGCCGAAGTCGGGCTTCAGGACGAAGGTGATGGTCAGCGCGACCCAGTACGAGCGTGGCACCGGGACGGTCGAGACCAGGATCTGCGCGAGGCCGATGCACAGGGCGAGGCGCAGGCCGTAGCGCCAGGAGCCGCCGGACAGGAGGACGTCGCGGGCGGCGCCGGCGGCGCGTACGCGCAGGGTGGCGGGTCGGCCGAGCCGGTCGTCCGTGGAGCCGGTGATGCCGGTGGTGCTTGTGGTGCCGGTGACGCCGGTGACGCCGGTGGTGCTTGTGGTGCTCGTGATGCTTGTGGTGCGCAGGTCGGGGGAGCGGCTGCCTACCACCTCGGCGGTGTGGCGCAGGGACTGTTCGACCGCCCGGGAGGTGTGGTCGGCCGGGGCGGGGAGGCGCAGCCCGATGGGACCGCTGTAGCCCGTCTCGACGGCGTCGGCGAGGTGCAGGACCGCCTCCGGGACCTCGGGCGGCAGTGGGCGTCCGGCCTGGTGGGCGGCGGGCGCGGCCTCGACGACCGGGGTGATGGCGTTCAACTGGGCGAGCAGGCGTACGAGTTCGGGGCTGCGGCCGTGATGGCGGGCACGTCGGGCGAGGACGAGGTCGTAGGACTGGTTGAGGGACTGGGTGACGGCGTACCGGGCGTCCTCGTAGCCGTCGGTGGCGCAGGCGGCGAGCAGTTCGGCGACCCTGCGGTAGGTCCGCCCGACCGCCGCCCGCTCCGGCACCCCCGACCGCAGCGGCCAGGCGAGCAGGGCGAGGGCGAGGACGAGCAGCCCGCCCCCGGACATCAGCGCCGGCGCCAGCCACCATGCTCCCGGCAGCGGCAGCCCGGCGCCGATCACCGAGTTGAGGAGCAGCAGCAGCCCGGAGACGGAGGCCACCGCGCCGATCGTCGAGATCATCCCGGAGACGAGCGCCACGCAGGTGACGGCGGCGACGGCGGTCCAGCCTTGCCCGTACACCAGCGAGCCGAGGGTGACGCCGAGCGCGCCGAAGAGCTGGGGGATCGCGATGTTGAGGATGCGCATCCGGTACGCGTCGGCGGTGTCCCCGATGACGCCCGAGAGGGCGCCCATGGAGGCGAGGGCGCCGTAGGAGGCGTGGCCGGTGGCGAGGCCGACGGCCAGGGGCAGCGACATGGCGACGGCGGCGCGGGCCACGGCGGGGCGGTTGACGGGCGGGGCCGGCTGGGGCCGGAGGTTCCGCACCAGCCAGTCGGGAGGTGTGAGGCCGATGGGGAACTCGCGGGACATGGCCTCATTATCGCCATGCCCCTTTCAGGGAGCGGCGGTGTCGATCCGCGTCTCCAGGAACTCGGCGAGGACCTTGTTGAACTCCGCCGGGCGTTCCAGGTTGGGCATGTGGGCCGCGCCCTCGATCACGTGGAGCGTGGAGTCGGGGAGGGCCGCGTGCATGGCCTCGGCGTCGGAGACCGGCGTGAACTCGTCGTCGGCGCCCACGACGACGAGGGCGGGGACGGTGAGGCGGGTCAGCAGGGGGCGGTAGTCGGGGCGCTGGGCGCGGCCCCGGAGCGCCGCCGCCGCGCCCCGGGGGTCCGTGGCCGTCATCATGCGGTGGACGTGGGCCTTGACGTTCGCGTCGGCGGCCGGGGCCACCATCTTCTCCAGCACCTCGTCGGCGTACCCGCGCATGCCCTCGGCGAGCAGACGGTCGGCCATCGCGTTGCGGGCGAGGTGGCCCTCGGGGGTCTCGGGGGAGGGGAAGGTGTCGGCGAGGACGACGCCCCGGACGCGCTCCGGGAAGCGGTCGCAGCACTCCATGACGATCTGGCCGCCCATCGACAGCCCGACGAGCACGCACGACTCGACCTGGGCCTCGTCGAGCAGTTCCTCGATGTCCTGGGCGAATTGGGAGAGGGGGGTTGCGGCGTCGAGGGCCGCCGGGAGGGCTGCAGGGACAACCGCCGGGGCGGTGCCGTAGCCGCGCAGGTCGGGGGCGATGATCCGGCGGGTGGCCGAGAACGCCTCGATCTGGGGGTTCCACATCGTGTGGTCGAAGGGGTGGCCGTGCACGAGGACAAGGGGGATGTAAGGGGTGATAGGTGTGCGAGGGGGCATGTGAACGACCCTAGATCGGTTCAACTCCTCGGTGCAATAAGATCTTTGCACTCGGTGCAATGTCCGAGAACGAGTTACGGGCACGACGGGCACGACGGGTACGGGGGATATATGGACGACGACTATCGGCGCCTCGCCGACCGCATAGCCGACGACATCGCCACCGGGCGGCTCCGCCCCGGTGAACGGCTGCCTCCGCAGCGGGCGTTCGCGCGGCGGCGCGGGATCGCCGGGTCGACGGCCGGGCGGGTGTACGGCGAACTCGTGCGGCGCGGACTGGTCGTCGGCGAGGTCGGACGCGGCACGTTCGTGCGGGCCGCGCCCTCCGAGCCGGGCGGGCGCGCGCTCGCCGAACCGACGGTGAGCGGTGAGGCCGCGACGGTCAATCTGGAGCTCAACTACCCTTCTGCGCCCGGCCAGTCGGAGCTGCTCGCTCCCGCGCTCGCGCCCCTGCTGCGGCCCGATGTGCTCACCGAGGCGCTGCGGCCGGCGCCCGCCACCGGTACCGCCGAGGCGAGGTCGGTGGTCGCCGGGCTGCTCGCCACCCCGGGCTGGCGGCCCGACCCCGACGGCGTCCTCTTCACGGGCAACGCCCGGCAGGCGATCGCCGCCGCCCTCGCCTCCCTGGTCCGGCCGGGCGGCCGGGTCGGTGTCGAGGCGCTGACGTATCCGCTGGTCAAGGAGATCGCGGGCCGCCTCGGCATCATCCTCGTGCCGCTGGCCATGGACGAGGAGGGCCTGCGTCCCGACGCCCTCGCCGCTGCCCACCGCTCCGCTCCCCTGGCCGCGCTGTACGTCCAGCCGACGCTGCACAATCCGACGTCGGTGACGATGGGCCGGGCGAGGAGACTTGAACTTGCCTGTGTGGTGCGGGAGTTGGGGCTGCCGGTGGTGGAGGACCGGATCTGGTCGTTCCTCGCGGACCCGGAGAGGGCCGGTTCGGGTCCGGAGGGGACCGGCTGGGGAGACCCGCTCGCCGCGTACGTTCCCGAACTGGTCCATGTCGTCGACGGGTTGTCGAAGCGGGTTGCCCCCGGACTCACCGTGGGCTTTCTCGTCGTACCGCCGGACCGGGCGGAGGCCGTGGCGGCGGCGGTGCGGTCGGGTGGGTGGAACGCGGGGCGGTTCGCGCTGGAGGCCGGGGTGCGGTGGGTGAGGGACGGGACGGTGGCACGCCTCGTGGCCGCCAAGCGGGGGGACGCGGCGCGTCGACAGCGGTTGGTGGCGGAGGAGTTGGCGGGGGCCGGGGGCACGGTGCGATCGGACCCGTACGCCTACTACGTCTGGTGGGAGCTGCCCGCGTCCTGGCGCGCGGACACCTTCACGGCCGCAGCAGCGGCCCACGGAATCGCAGTCACCCCGGGCAACGCGTTCGCGGTGAGCCCGGTGGGGTCGGTGCCGGCGTCAGGGTCGCCGGGGGTGCCGGGGTCGGTGGCGGGGTCGGCGGGGGCGCCCGGGACGCCGGGGATGCCGGGGGCGTCGGGGGCGTCGGGGTCGCCGGGTCTCTCGGGGCTGCGAGGGGCGACGGGTCCGTCGGGTCTGTCGGGTTCGTCGGGACCGCTGGATGGCTCGGGGTTGCGAGGCCCGTCGGGTCCCTCGGGTCCCTCGGGTCCCTCGGATCCGTCGGGGGCGTCGGGTGCTTTGGGTTCCGCGAGTTCCTCGGATCCGTTGCGTCCGTCGGGTCTGTCTGGGCCGTCCGGGCCGTTCAGGTCGTCCGGGGGGTCGGGTCCGGCTGGGGTCGCTGGTTCGTCGGGCTTGCCGGGTGCTTCTGGGCCCTCTGGGCCCCCTGGGGCTTCTGGGGCTTCGCGGGCAGTGCGGGCCTTCGGGGCGCAGCGGGGGCCCGATGCCGTCAGGCTTGGGCTTGCGTCGGCTCCGGAAGGGGAGTTGGTGCGGGCGTTGCGGATTCTTGCCGCAGTCGCGCGGCGCGGGCGTACCGGTCCGTGACCCACATGCCGGCGGCCACGGTGAGGCCGAGGGCGAGGAGCAGCCAGGAGACCGTACGGAGGGTGGCCGTCAGGGCGTCGTAGACGGCACCGGCGGCGGGCGCCGAGACGCCCGGCGGCAGGTCGGCCAGGGTGAGGCGGCGGACGATCGCGAGCGCGACGCCGAGCAGCGCCCCGCCGAGGGCCGTACCCAGCGCGGTCGCCGTGATCGCCCGGCGGCGCTGCACGGCGAGGGCGATCCCGCTGACGGCGAGGACTCCGGCCGTCACCGGAAGCCAGAAACCGGCGACTTCGAGCACGCGAAATCCCTTCCGGAGCGGTACGAGATCCTGCGCGGGCAGAACCGCCACCTTGGTGTGCGCGATGGGGATACGGCTCGCCAACGGCACGTTGTCGTCGGTGAGTTGCCGCTTGACCTGGGCGGTGACGGGGGCGAGGTCGATGGTGACGGCCCCCTCCTCGCCGTACTGGCCGTAGTTGCGGCGGTGGTTGTCGCGCAGGGCGTGCAGGACGGCCTCGTGGGTGGCGCGGTTCGCCGTGTCCCACGCCGTGCGGAAGGCCTCGGTGCGGGTGAACGAGTGGACCGCGTCCTGCACGAAGTGGTTCACGGTGTCCTCGAGCGGACCGACGTCGACCGCGTGCACGATGCCGGCGCCGACGTTGTCCGCGATCGCGTCCTGGACGTACGGGTTCTCGGCGAGGGGAGCCATCGCGGTGACGTACCGGCCGGTGTCGGCGAGCCCGTACGCCGCCCAGGCCGAGAGCGCGCCGAAGGGCAGCAGCAGACACGCGAGGGCGATGAGCGCGGCCGACAGGGCGTTCCGGAGACGGTGAGGCACCCCTCCAGGCAAGGGCCCGGGGGCGTGCGGCGCGAGCCGGTTGACTGCAAATGGGCGTGCGGGACAGCCTCTTCGGTGGAGCCTCCGGTGGAGCGTTCACCCGAACGGGTGTTTCCTGGTTTTGGTGGGACATCAACGTATTCGGGGACCAGGAGGCGGTCATGCGCATCACCCCGGTACTTCCGGCACTGCTCACCGGTGGAATCCTCGCCGCGTCGCTTTCGGTCCTGCCGGTCGGTACGGCGTCGGCGGCCGTGGCGGGTGACTCCGGCGGGTCCCACGGCCACGGGGTCCGGGGCACCGTCGTCTCCGCCGGTGAGCTGAACCTCCGACAGCAGCCGACCACGGACTCGCCCGTCGTCGGGCGGCTGGCGCCGGGCAGCCACGGCCGCGTCGAGTGCTCGGTCGTCGGCCAGAGGGTGCGCGGCAACTCGCACTGGTACTGGCTGAAGGGCGTCCACGCATGGGCGAGCGCCGCCTTCATCGACACCGGGGGACGGTCGGTGCCCCGTTGCACCGACCCCTGCCCGGAGTGGAAGGACGGCGGCGGCGACGGCCACGGCGACGGCCACTGGAGCGTCTCGGGGACGTGGAGCTTCAATCTGGACGTCACCTTCGGCTGATGGCCGCTGAGCACCGCCGCACGCAGCTTCTCACCCTGTCGGGAAATCAGCTGACCCGGCGACCGGCCGCGTCCTCGTGTGTGTAGTAGTGGTAGAACAGCGTCGCCGTCACCGCTCCCGCGACCATCAGCGAGTTCCCGGCCGACCGCAGCACACTCGCCCCGGTCTGGCTGTACAGGAACCCGAACGCGATCCCGGCGAACGCACCCCACACCACCGCGTGCAGCTCCCGCTTCAGCCGCGGCGCCACCGCCTGCACGCCCATCATCAGCACCATGAACGCCAGCGCGCTCACAAAGCCGAAGAGGACGTTCCAGCCGGTGATGGGACCGCCGTCGCGCCGGTTGGCCGCGGCCCAGAAGCCGTAGACCAGGCCGAGCGCGACGGGCAATACCCGGTGCACGGCCAGGTGGGTCCGGGCACTGAAGACGTCGGGATTCCTGGGCCGACCGGGACCACCTGCCCCACCCGGCCCACCCGTCCTGCCTGGCCTGCCTGCCATACCGTGCGTTCCGGACGTTGTCTGAGCCATGAGAGTGTTCCTCTCTCCTCGCCCCCGCCCTCCAGAGCACACCTGGGAAGGCCCCCTGGCAAGTCGACAGCGGGGACCGGCCGTGTTTCGCTGAGTTCCATGAAGCCGGTGCGCCTGATGGGCCCGGTGGGCCCCGTGGATCCGGTGGGCGCGGACCAGGGCCCGGCCTTCTCGTCGCCCGCGTTCTCGTCGTCCGCGTTCACGTTCGCCGGACGGAGCGTCGGCTGGGTGCCGCCGCTCGTGCTGCTCGTCGGGATCGCGGTCCTCGACTGGAACACCACCGGCGAGTTCCGGATCATCTCGTGGATCGTGCTGGTGCCCGGGATCGCCGCCGCGCTGTGCCGGGTCGCCGGCACCGTCGCCTTCGCGGTCCTGTCCCTGTGCACGTACGTCTTCGTCGACGGTGCCTGGCCGCACCAGTACCAGACCGGGCTGCCCGACTTCATCCTCGTCGCGCTCGGCGGGGTGCTGGCCGTTCTCGCCTGCGCGGTCCGGGTGCGCGGCGAGCGGCGCATGCTGCACATGCGGGACGTCGCCGAGACCACCCGTCGTACGGTGCTGCGTCCGCTGCCGCCGGGCTGGGGCGGCCTCGACCACGCGGCCGTCTATCTCGCCGCCGACGCCGTCGCCCGGGTCGGCGGCGACTTCTACGACATCCAGCCCGGCCCGTACGGCACCCGGGTGCTCATCGGTGACGTCCAGGGCAAGGGGCTCGGCGCGGTCGAGGCGGCCGCCGCGATGCTCGGCACGTTCCGGGAGGCCGGCTACCACGAACCGGCGCTCGCGACGGTCGCGGAACGCCTCGAGGTACGGATGCTGCGGCACGTCCGTTACCGGGCGGCCGTGGGGCGGGACGAGGGGGACCGGTTCGCGACGGCCGTCCTCATCGGCTTCCCGGCGGGACAGGGGCAACAAGGCCGGGACGCGGATGCCTCCGGTGTCTCCGATGCCTCCGGTGCCTCCGGTGCCTCCGGTGTCTCCGGGGGCTTCGTCGAGGTCGTCAACTTCGGGCACGAGCCTTCCCTGATCGTGTCTCCCGACGGGGTACGGAGTCTGCCGCCGGGGGACGGACTCCCGCTCGGGCTCAGCGAGTTGAGCCCTGGTGGGGGTGGGCGGCCGTCCGTCGTCCGGGTGCCGCTCGCCGACCGGGAGACCCTGCTCCTCGTCACCGACGGCGTCACGGAGGCCCGGGATTCCGGCGGTGCGTTCTTCCCGCTGCGCGAACGCGTCGCCGAGGCCGTGGCCGCCGATCCGCGCGTCGCCGAGCCGCGGCGGCTGGTCGCGTTCGTACGGGACGGCACGCTGCGGCACTGCGGGGGGCGGCTCGGCGACGACACGACGGTGTTCGCGGTGCGGGTGAGTGGGCCCGGTGGTGGGTGACGGGGCCCGGCCTCGGTACAAGTTCCCCATAGGGGGTGATAGCCGTACCGGCGATCCCTCTTCGCAGTCGCACCCGTTACGGTGCTGCCTAGGGTTTGTGACGGGCGTGAGGGACGTGAGGGGCGGGGCCATGGCTGGATCGACAACCGGGACCGCGCTGCTGCTTGCCGCCTCGCCCATGGGCAAGGGGTGTCTCGTGGACGCGGCGTCCGTGTTGCCCGTTCTCGCCGCGGTCTCCCCCGCCGTGCTGTCCGGTACCGACACCGCGAACGTCGTCGAACTCGCCGACCCGCTGGAGCCACAGGCCGTGCTCACCCGGCTGCGCGCCGCCGCGGTGACGCCCGGGCCGCTCACCGTGTACCTCACCGGGCAGCTCCAACTCGACCGCAAGCAGCAGCTTCCGCATCTCGCGCTGGCCCGTACGACCCCCGCGACGATCCGCTACACCGGGTTTCCCTGGCACTGGATCGCGGAGGAGCTGCGGTTGCGGGTGCCGGGGAGTACGACGCTCTTCCTCGACCTGCACGCCGATGCCGCCGCGTGGCGTCATGTCACCGGGCGGGTGTTCGATGCGGGGCGGGGGGTGAGTGTGTACGGGCGGGTGGCTCCGCCGCCGCCTCGGCGGGCGGTGGGGGTGCCGGCGTACATGAAGACGGTCGCGACGATTCTGCGCAGTGGGTATCGGCCGGATGCGGGGCGGTTGCATCAGGAGGCGCTGGGGCGGTTGTCGTCGGAGGGGGTGGCGTACGGGGATGTGGTGCTGGCCTGGGACGCGGTGTCCGGCGCGGGGGTGAACGCCGGGTTTGTCTCGCCCCCGCCGCCCCTACCCGTCCCATCCCCTGGGGGCTCCGCCCCCAGACCCCCGGCTGCGACCGGGTGGGCGGCGGCTCGGGCCGAAGAGGCGCCCAGTGCAGCCGGAGTTGCCGGTGTTGCCGGTGTTGCCGGTGTTGTTTCGCCTCGAGCCGAAGTCGCTTCGCCCACTGTCGAAGGGGTACCGCCCCGCGACGCCGACGCCGACGCCGAAGGCGTGAAAGGTGGGGATCCTCACTCCTTCATCACGTCGGCCGTTCAGGCCGGGCGGCACGGCGATGCCGATGCGGTGGCCGCTCAGTGGGAGCAGGCCGCCCTCCGGGCGTACGGGGCTGCCTCCGAGGAGGCTCTGCACTGGAGCGAGGTTCGGGCCGATCTCGCCATGTTCGCCGGGGATCCCGCCCGGAGTTGTCGGGCCTGGCTGACCGTCGCCGGTACGCGGCTCGGGGCCGGGCAGGCGGCGGACGCGCCCGCTGTCGAGGCGGCCGTCGATCGGGCCCACCATCAGTGGACGAGCCTCGGGGAGAGTGCCGACGCGCGTGAACTCGGGGCGGTGCTAGTGGAGTTGAGGCGCCGGGTGCCTGGTCGGCGGGAAGGTGCGGTTCGGCATGCCGAACGGCAGTTGCGGAAGCTGGAGTCTGTGCAGCACGTGCCGGGGTAGGTCGGCACGGGGTATTCGGGTGCGTTGTGTCTGCGGGTGGGTGGGGGTTGTTCGCGCAGTTCCCCGCGCCCCTGAGGGGCCGGGCTGGGCCCGTTTGTTGGCTGCGGCCCCGGTGGGGGTTGTTCGCGCAGTTCCCCGCGCCCCTGAGGGGCCGGGGCTGGGCTGGGTCGGGCTGTCTAGGCTGGTGGCAGTACGGACAACGCTCCCGATACCAGCGTCCGCACGCCCGGGCCCACCGTCGACAAGTCCGGGGCGAACAGGGGGCTGTGGTTGCTCGGGACCGACGCGAGTCTTGTCATCAGGTCGTCGCCGCCCTCCGCCGCGTTCCACACCTCGTGCGGTGTTGTCGTCACGAACCAGTAGGAGTACGGGAGTTGGTCCGGGGCCAGGTGGGCGAAGTCCTCGCTGCCCATCGCCGGGCCGGGGTCGAAGACCGTGCCCGCGCCGAAGACCTCGCGGTGGGTCGCGGCCACCCGTTCGTCGAGGGTCGCGTCGTTGACCGTCACCGGGAACGCCGCGCCGACCCGGATCTCCGGCTCGCGCGGGCAGCCCGCCGCCACGCACTCGCCCTCGGCGATACGCCTGATCGCGGCCAGCATGCGGCCCCGTACGTCCTCGGACTGGGTCCGCAGGTTCAGCCCGATACGAGCCGTCGCCGGGATGATGTTGTGCCGGGTGCCCGCCTCGATCACGCCGACCGTCAGTACGGCGGAGTCGCGGGCCGCGATCTCGCGCGAGACGACACTCTGGAGCCGCGTGACGATGTACGCCGCCGTCACCACCGGGTCGACCGTCGTTTCGGGGCGTGAACCGTGTCCGCCCCGGCCGTGCACGATCACGTCCACGTCCGTCGACGCCGACATGATCAGGCCGGGCACGTGCGGGTACAGGCCGGCCGGTCCGGGCGCCGCGTGCTGCGCCAACAGCGCGTCCGGGCGCGGGAAACGCTCGTACAGGCCGTCCGCCAGCATCGCCCGCGCACCCTCGCCCGTCTCCTCGGCGGGCTGGCCGACCAGCACCAGCGTGCCGTTCCACGTGTCCCGGCCCGCCGCCAGAGCCTGGGCGGCCCCGGCCAGCCAGGTGACGTGCAGGTCGTGGCCGCACGCGTGCATCACACCGGGGACGGTGGAGGCGTACGGCAGGGCGGTCTCCTCGTGGACCGGGAGCGCGTCCATGTCCGCGCGCAGCAGGACCGTCGGGCCTTCGCCGTTGCGCAGGACGCCCACGACGCCCGTGCCGCCGACGCCCTCCGTCGTCTCGTACCCCGACTTCCGGAGGGAGTCCGCCAGCAGGCCCGCCGTGCGGTGTTCCGCCAGGGACAGTTCCGGGTGGCTGTGCAGGTCGCGGTAGAGGGCTTCCAGGGGCGGGAGGGGGAGGTCGGCGGTCAGTTCCAGCGCGGTGCGGGCGGCGGTTGAGGTCACCCGGGCAGCGTATGCCTCCGGTGCGTTGGGCGGAGGCGGTCAGTCGGAACGACGAAGGGTGCCGCCGGTGGGACGGGGCGGGGGAGCGTGGGTCCCACCGGCGGCTGTTCAGGACGGTCGTCCGGTCACCGGGCGGGTGACCAGTGACCGGTCACCGGACTCCGCGTCAGAACGCGGGGATGGCCGCCGCCGCCCTGCTGTCCGCGTTCCGGGCCTTGTTGATGTTGGCCTGGAAGTTGCCGGTCAGCGGGAAGTTGGCGTCGCCCCACTTGGAGTTCCACAGCGCGTTGCGCGGCGCGTCGGCCATGTTCTCCATGGTGACCAGGGCCGGGGTGTCCCAGCCGCCGTCGCTCCATGCCTCGGCGGTCTCGCCCCACTGGGCGAAGCGGAAGGCGTGGGTGCTCGCGCCGTCCTTGTGGTAGACGATCTTGACGTGGTTGCCGTCCATCGGCACCTCGTTGATCGGGTGGGTGCTGTAACCGCCGTGCCGGGAGGCGGAGAGGTAGCTGGGTGCCTCGGCGCCCTGCTTCTGGAAGACCACGACGGACTCCCAGTCGTGGCGGTGCCCGAAGGCGTCGGCGCCGGCCAGCGTCTGGTCCTTCTCGAAGTAGAGCGCGTAGAGGTACGCGCACCAGCCGTTCTTGCACCAGCCCTGCGAGTACGTGTTCGCCTTGCCGAGGTGGTCGGTCCGGCAGCCGCCGGTGATCGAACCGCTGTTGTTGAGGCCCCCGTTGAGCTTTCCGCTCGCGTCGACGGCCGCCGCGGGGAAGCAGCTGTCGGTGTCGTAGTCGAAGACCGGCCGGTACTTCTTCTGGAAGGTGCCGGCGTTCTCCGGCAGCGGGTTCAGGATCGCGGCGGAGGCGTTCGTCGAGATGCCGACGGTCAGTACGCCGGCGCTGAGCGCGACGAGTGCGGCCCGGCCGAGACGGGCGGTCCTGCGGCTGTGCGTGGATGCCTTGAACATGTGCGGGTGCTCTCCACTGGGTCGTGCCGGGAACACGGCTCGGTCGTGCCGTCGTCCGGCTTGGCGGCACCGAGACTTGCAGCCGAAAAGTTGACTGGCACCCCTTTCATCGGACCGTTCAATTCCGTCGTCGTGAGTTCGTCTTCATCGCCCCGTCCGTTTGCGTTGTGAACAGAGACGGCGAGCGGACCGTTTTTCCCTGTGATGTGGCCCCTGCGTCATATGGGTATGGGGATGGTTGTGGGGAGGGGGAGTTGATGGGGCGTCCCGAGAGACCCGTGGACCCGCAGGCCGGTCCGGTGCAGCGGTTCGCCCATGAGCTGCGGGAGTTGCGGCGGACGGCGGGCGGGCCCTCGTACCGGCGGATGGCGGAGACGGCCGGGTTCTCGGCCGCGACGCTGTCCGAGGCGGCGCGGGGGGAGCGGCTGCCGTCGCTCGCGGTGGTCCAGGGGTATGTACGGGCGTGCGGGGGCGACCCGGGTGAGTGGGAGCCGCGCTGGAAGGACGCCGAGACGGAGACCGCGTGCGCCGCGCGCGAGGAGGACGGGGAGACCACGGCGCCCTACCGGGGGCTCGCCCCCTTCGGTACGGACGACCGGGAGTTGTTCTTCGGGCGGGACGAACTGGTCGGCGAACTGGTGCGGTTGGTGCGGGAGCACAGGTTCGCGGTGGTGTTCGGGGCATCGGGGAGCGGCAAGTCGTCCCTGTTGCGGGCGGGGCTGATACCCCGGCTGCAGCAGGGGCCCGGCCCCACGGCTGTGCGCGTGTTCACGCCGGGGGAGCGGCCCGCCGAGACGTACGGGCAGCTGCTGGTTCCGGCTGAGGGAGAGGGAGAGGGAGAGGGGGAGGGGGAGGGAGCGGGGGAGTCGGATCGGTGGGTGGTGGTCGACCAGTTCGAGGAGCTCTTCACCCTCTGCCACGACCGCACCGAGCGGACCCGGTTCCTGAACCTCCTCCTCGCCGCCCGGAACCCGGACAACCGATTGCACGTACTCGTGTCAGTAAGGGCCGATTTCTACACCCACTGCGCCGAGCAGCCGGAACTCGCGGACGTGCTCGCCTCGGCCGGGCTGCTGGTCGGGGCGATGACGGCGGACGAGCTGCGGGAGGCGGTGACCCGGCCGGCGGCGGCCGTCGGGCTCCTGGTCGAACGGGAGCTGACCGCGCGGATCGTCGAGGAGGTCCTCGACCGGCCGGGCGCGCTGCCGATGCTGTCGCATGTGCTGCTGGAGACCTGGCGCCGCCGCCGGGGCCGACTGCTGACCCTGGCCGCGTACGAGGCGGCGGGCGGGGTGCGCGGGGCCATCGCGGCGAGCGCGGAGGAGGTGTACGGGCAGCTGACGCACGCGCAGGCGCGCAGCGCACGCCGGTTGCTGCTGAGGATGGTCGAGCCGGGGCAGGGCGGCGCCGACACCCGGCGTCCGCTGACCCGGGCCGAACTGGCCGAGTCGACGACCGACGACCATGTGCCCGTGGTGGTGGAGCGCCTGGCCCGCGCCCGGCTCCTCACTGTCGACGAGGACGGTGTCCAGCTCGCCCACGAGGCGCTGATCACCTGCTGGCCGAGGCTGCGGGACTGGATCGAGGCGGACCGGGAGTGGCTGCGCCACCATCGACGGCTGGCCGAGGAGACCCGGCTCTGGCTGGAGCACGACCGCGACCCGGGCGCGCTGGTGCGGGGCAGCAGGCTGGCCCGGGCGGAGGAACTGTTCGCCGGTGAGCCGGCCGGGGAGGGGGGCCGGCTCACCCTGCCGGAGCGGGAGTTCCTCGAGGCCGCGCTCGCGGCCCGCGCGGCGGAGTCCCGGGCCGCCGCCGATGTCACCCGGCGCTCCCGTATGCAGGTGGTCGCGCTGTCCGCCGTACTGGCGCTGGCCCTGATCGGCGGGCTGGCCTCCTGGCATCTGGGCGTCGACAACGCGCGTCGGCGCACGGACGCCGCCGCGCGCCGGGTCGCGGACATCGCCGACGCGATGCGGACGACGGATCCGCGTACGGCGATGCTGCTGGGCGTCGCCGCCTGGCGGATCTCCCCGCTGCCCGAGGCCCGCCGTGCCCTGCTCGGCTCCCTCGCCCAACCGGAACACGCCGTCTTCACCGACCCGGCCCCGGGCAACGGCCCGACCCGCTTCCTCACCGACTCCGGCCGCACACTCCTCAGCATCGACGCCAGAACCTGGCGAACCTGGGATGTCACGGGCGCCGGCCCGGTAGCTCCCGAGGGATCCATGACCGGTGAGGCGATCGCCGTCGAACCCGAGGCAACGACGAGCCCTCGGGACACGACAGGCGGCCGCCCGGCCGGTTCCGGCCGACTTCCGTCTGACGGGGTACTCGGGTCCGGGCCCGATGCCGGGACTCCTGCGGTCGCCGGTGAGGACGGCGTGCGTCGGTCCGACCCGGTCACTGTGAGGTCTGGGGACGGGGGCGGTGTCCGTCCCGTCGTGTCCGGGGGGCATGCGGCGGGAGGGGTGCTTGGGCCCGATGCCGGGGCTCTCGCGGTCGCCGGGGAAGACGGTCTGCGGACGGCGGAGCCCGTCGCCGGGAAAGGCGGGGGTGGTGTCCGGCTCATTGGCTCCGGGCCGCTTCCTGTTGGGCGGGTGGTTGGGGCCGGGCCCGGGGGTCGGGTTCTCGTGGTTGTCGGGGGAGACGGTGTTCGGCTCTGGGACACGGTCGGTGGGCGTTGGACCGGGGGGCCGGGGCCCCTTCCCCTCGACTCCGTCGTCCGTGTCGTGGACGGCGGTTATCTCGTCAGCGTGCCCGGTGACGACCGGGTGCGGTTGCGGTCGGTCAGCGACGGCCGGGTGTTGTTCGAGGTTCGGGTGGCGGGTGGGACCGTGGTTCCGGCCGTGAGTGCGGACGGGCGGCTGGTCGCCGTCTGTGCTGCGGGGCGCTCTCCGCAGGTCTGGGATGTCGCCCGTCGATCCATTCGTGCCGGGGCCTGGAGCGGGGGCCGCGGTCTGTGTGACACGACGGAACGTTCCGCCTTCGTTTTCGGTGGCGGCAGCGGCGGCGACCGGCTCGCCGGGCTCTCCGCCGCGTCCGGCGTGACCGTGTGGGACACCGGGTCCGGGCGCGAGGTCGCCCGCTTCGGTGAACGCGGCGCGCAGCAGGCCGCGTTCACTCCGGACGGCGGGTTCCTCGCCACGGCCGGCGGTACGGAGATCCGGGTGTGGCGCCTCACCGACCCGGCGGCCCCCGTGTTCCGGCATCCCCTCAACAACCAGCACCTGTACGGCCTTTACTGGGACCCCCTCCGCCCGACCGCCCTGCGCTACCTCGAGGGCGGCGCCGTCCACTGTCTGGAGCTGGGACCGGCGGTCACCCCTTCCTGGCGTCCGCACCCGATGGCCGTCGTACGGATGAGCCCCGACGCCCGTACCTTCGCCACCGCCGAACTCCTCGCCGACGGCTATCGGTTCGCGCTTCGCGCCACCTCCGACGGGCGCCTCCTGCGTACCCTCCCCGCCCCGCCCGTGCCCGTGCCGGCGGGCGACACGACTGCCCTCCTCGCGTTCAGCCCCGACGGCGAGGCGCTCTCGTACGGTGTCTCGGCGCCCGGCGGCAAGGCGTCCCCGCAGCCCGTCACCGTCTGGGACCTGCGCCGGGACCGGGTCCGGGCGACCCTGGAACTCGCGACGCCCGAGTCCGCCGCCTCGGTGGTCGCCCTGGCGTTGGGGCCCGGCGGCGCCCTGTTGTACGCGGCCCGGGTGCCGGCGGACCAGAGCGAGGTGAGCGACGAGGTGTGGGACACCGGCACCGGACGCCGGGTGGGTGTCCTCGCCGGTATGGCCAGCACCCACCTGGCTGTCCGTCCCGACGGAGGCCTCCTCGTCGGCGACAACCGCACCGCGAACCTCCGCCCCGCGGATCTCCGCGCCGGGAAGGCCTCGGGCACGGTCACCGGCAAGGGGCTCGTCCAGGGCGAGCAGATCGGTGCCCTCGCCTTCGCCGCCGACGGCTCACACCTCGCCGCCGGTGACCTGACCGGCCGAGTCGCCCTGTGGGACGGGGAGTTGAAGGACCGTACGAGCGTCCTGCGCAACGTCTTCCCCGCTCCCCTGGGCGAGGAACCCGAAGCGGTCAGTGCCCTGGCCGTCAGTCCCGACGGCGCCACCCTGGCCGTCGGGGGCGCCTCCGGCACGCTCCAGCTCTGGGACATCGCCACCCAGCAGCGCCTCGGCGGCCCGCTGACCACACCCGGCGAGGCGATCGACACCCTCGTCTTCAGCGCCGACAGCGGCACCCTGTACGCGGGCAGCGCCCATGTCCCCCTCCAGCGGTACGCGGTGCACCCGCAGCAGGTCGCCGCCCAGGTGTGCGCCCGGGCCGGCGCGGGGGCGGACCTCACACGGGAGCAGTGGCGGACGTACGTGCCGGAGGTCGCGTACCGGAAGGTGTGCACGGGCTGAACGGGCCGGTGCGGGCAGGTGAACGGGCCGGGTACGGCCGGTCGGTTGCGTCCCGGCGCTGTCATTAACGCCACATCCGGGACGGTTTACGCCCCCCGCGTCGCAAACGTAAATTGGCGTTCCTGAACATCGTTTTCACCCGCTGTGTCCGCACACGACGGGACAAGGGATGGTGATGGTCCGTGGGGCGTCCCGAGAGACCGCTGGACCCCGGCGCCGGCCCCGTGCAGCGACTCGCCCATGATCTGCGCGAGCTGCGCCGGGCCGCGGGCGGACCCTCGTACCGGGCGATGACCGAGACGGCCGGCTGTTCGGTGAGCTCGCTGTCCGAGGCGGCGGCCGGGCGGAAACTGCCCTCGCTGGCCGTCTTCCAGGGCTATGTACGGGCGTGCGGCGGCGACCTCGGCGAGTGGGAACCCCGGTGGAAGGACGCCGACGCGGAGGCCACCGGGACCGTCCGCGAGGAGGCGGTGGAGGACGCCCCGCCGCCGTACCGGGGTCTTGCCCGCTTCGAGCCCGACGACCACGCCCTGTTCTTCGGCCGGGACCGGCTCGTGGACGAGGTACGGGAACTGGTGTGCACCCACCGGTTCGCCGTGCTGTTCGGCGCCTCGGGCAGCGGCAAGTCGTCGCTGCTGCGGGCCGGCCTGATCCCCCACCTGCGCGACGAGATCGCCCGCGGCGGCTGCCCCGCCGTACTGCGGATCCTCACCCCGGGGGCCCGGCCGGCGCAGACGTACGGGCAGCTGCTGGCCCCGAAGGAGGGGGAGCCGGAGAGCTGGGTGGTGGTCGACCAGTTCGAGGAGGTCTTCACCCTGTGCCGGGATCTCCGGGAGCGCTCCCGCTTCCTCGACCTGCTGCTCGCCGCCCGCGACCCGGAAAGCCGGCTGAGGGTGGTCATCGCCGTACGCGCCGACTTCTACGCCCGCTGCACCGAGCACCGCGAACTGGCCCACGCCCTGCGCGGCGCCGGTCTGCCGGTCGGCCCGATGAACGCGGACGAGCTGCGCGAGGCGGTCGTCGGACCGGCCCAGGCCGCAGGACTGCTCGTCGAACGGGAACTGACCGCGCGGATCGTCGACGAGGTCCTCGACCAGCCCGGCGCGCTGCCCATGCTGTCGCACGCCCTCCTGGAGACCTGGCGGCGCCGCCGCAGCCGTCTGCTGACCCTGGCCGCATACGAGTCGGTCGGCGGTGTCCTCGGCGCCATCGCCGCGACCGCCGAGGACGTGTACGGGGAGCTCTCCGCGACGCAGGCCGGCACCGCACGCCAGCTGCTGCTGCGCCTGATCGAGCCAGGTCAGGGCAACGTCGACACCCGGCGCCCGCTCCTGCGCGCCGAACTCGACGAGTGGGACCGCGAGGACGTGCCCGTGGTGGTGGACCGGCTGGCCCGCGCCCGCCTCCTCACCGCCGACGAGGACGGCGTCCAGCTCGCCCACGAGGCGCTGATCACCTGCTGGCCGAGACTGCGCGGCTGGATCGAGGAGGACCGCGAGCGGCTGCGCCACCACCGGCGCCTGACCGACGCCACCCGTGTCTGGCTCGACGACCGCGACCCCGGCGCCCTCTACCGGGGCAGCCGGCTGGCCCGCGCCGAGGAACTGTTCGCGGACGAGTGCAGCGGGCTGACGGTCCCGGAGCGGGCGTTTCTGACCGCCGCCGTGGAGGCCCGCGAGGCGGAACGCCGGGCCGCGACCCGCAGCGTCCGCCGCTCCCGCACTCTCGTCGGCGCGCTGTCCGCCGTACTGGCGGTGGCGCTCGTCGTCGGCCTCGCGGCCTGGACCCAGCACACGGACAACGAGGAGCGGCGCACCGACGACGCGGCCCGCCGGGTCGCCGAGGTCGCCGACGGCCTCCGTACGACCGACCCGCGCACCGCGATGCTGCTGGGCGTCGCCGCCTGGCGCGTCTCCCCGCTGCCCGAGGCCCGGCGTGCCCTGCTCGCCTCCCTCACCCAGTCCGAACGGGGCACCTTCACCGACCCCGCGACCGCCGAGTCCACTGAGCGGTTCCTTCTCGACTCCGGCCGTACGCTGCTCAGTTCGGACGGCCGTGACTGGCGGACCTGGGACGTGGCGACGGGCCGGCGCGTCGCCTCCGGCCGGCTGCCCGAGAACGACGATCTCGTCTCCGCCGGGCCGGGCGCCCGGATGCTCGCCCTCGGCGGTACGCACGGAGTCAGGCTGTGGGACACGGTCGCCGGGCGCTGGATGGGCGGCCTCGACCGGGAGCCGGAATTCGTGGCGAACGTGAGCGTCAGCCCCGACGGCACCACCTTCCTCCTCGGTGACGCCGACGACCGGGTGCAGCTGCGGTCGGTGACCGACGGCCGCCTCCTCTTCACGACGCGCGGCTCCGCCGACATGACCGACGTGGCCACGGGCCCCGGCGGCCGACTGGTGGCGGTCTGCGCCGCCGGAGAGGCTCCGCGCGTGTGGGACGTCCGTGCCGGACGTGCTGTGCACGGATCATGGGAGCGCTCCCTGAAGCTGTGCGACGAGGACTCGGCGGTGGTGTTCGGAGGCGGCCAGGGCACGCGCGGTGGTGGTGGAGGCCGGTTCGCCGTCATCTCCGGCACCGGTCGGCGGGTCGAGGGCACCGGGACCACGGGCAGCAGCGGGAACACCGGTGTCCGTGTCTGGGACGTGGACACCGGGCGCCAGGTCGCGGACATCCGCTCGCTGGGCGTGGACTCCGTCGCGTTCAGCCCGGACGGCACGATGCTGGCGACGGCCGACGACAGCGAGATCCGGATCTGGCGCCTCGACGACCTGACGAACCCGGTGTTCCGGCACCCCCTGAACAACCAGACCATCTCCGTCTCGGGCAGCCTCGCCTGGGCCCCGGGCCCGCACCCGGCCCTGCGCTATCTGGAGGGCGCCACCGTCCACACCCTCGACATCGGCCCCGTCGCCACCTCCGCCTGGCGCACGCACACCGTGGAGAACGTCCTGCTCAGCCCGGACGGCCACACCCTCGCCACCGTCGAACGCACCACCGGCACCCACTACCGCTTCCGCCTCCTCGACACCCGCGACGGCCACACCCTGGGCACCCTGCCGTCCCCGCCCGACCCGGTCTCCGACGACCCCTCCTCACCGCTGCACCAGCTCGACACGTTCTCCGTGGCCTCGTTCAGCCCGGACGGCACGGCGTTCGCGTACGGGGTCGCCGCGCCCCCCGTGCAGAAGACAGCGCAGCGCTACACGGTCTGGGACATCGCACGCCACCGCGCCCGGGCCGTCCTCCGCCTGCGCAACTCCGACAAGGTCGGAGCGGTCGACGGACTGGCCCTGGGCCCGGCGGGTCACCGCCTCCACGTCGCACGCCTCATCGGCATCGGCACAACGGACGAGGAGATCTGGGACGTCGCCCGGCACCGCAGAACCGGCGTGCTCGAGGGACTGGAGAGCACGGTCCTGGCCGTCCGCCCCGACGGCCGCCTCCTGGTCGGCGACAACCGTGCCGGCCGCCTCCCCTCCGGCCGCGTCACAACGACCCCCCTCGTTCAGGGAGCCGAGATCGGCGCCCTGGCCTTCTCCCCCGACGGCTCCCTGCTGGCCGTGGGCGACTGGGCCGGCCGAGTCGCCCTGTGGGACGGCGACCTGCGCCGCGACACGGGCGTGATGCGCAGCGTCTTCCCCACGCCTCTCTCAGGGCGACCCGAAAGCGTCGGCGCCCTGGCCGTCAGCCCCGACCTCCGCACTCTGGCCGTCGCCGGGACCGAGGGCACCCTCCAACTGTGGGACATCCCGACCCGCCAGCCCCTTGGCGGCGCCCTCACCACCCCCGGCGACCCGATCAGGACGCTCGCCTTCGGTCCCGACAGCACGACGCTGTACGCGGGCAGCGCCCACGTCCCGCTCCAGCGGTACTCGATCGACCCGGCGGGAGCGGTGAAAGCGGTGTGCGGACGGGCGGGGGGTGCGCTCAGCAGGGACCAGTGGCGGACGTACATCCCGGACACAGGGTTCAGGAGGGTGTGCGGGAGGTGAGGACGACGGGTTGCTGTGTCGCCCGGGTCATGGCGACCTACCCCTGCTGTCAGCGGGCGCTCGTGGTCTCGATGGCGGAGATGTGGTTGTACCGCTCCAGCAGCACGAAGAGCTTGATCTTCTGCGTCGTTTCCCCGCTGCCGAAGGTCAGGGTGACAACGACCTCATGGCTGTGCCCCATGCTGCCGTTGTCGGTCACCGTCCACCGCGCCGGGACGTTCTGGGCCCGCAGGACGCCGTCCGCCCCGTTCTTCTTCTCCCAGGCCGCCAGGCGCTTGGCGAAGTCGGGCGTCAGGTAGTGCTTGCGGAGCGCCGTGGCCAGAGCGGCGTCCGGGTCCGTGTAGTCGCCCTTCGCGTCGATGTACGCGCCGTAGAAGTCGGCGACCCGGGTCACCGCCTTGCCGGGTGTGCCGCTGACCGACTGCGGTGCGGCGGTGGCCGCCTTCGCGGGGGCAGGGACGGACGCCTGTGCCGACACCTGGGTCGACACACCGAGTCCGACAGCCAGCACGAGGCCGGCGGCGACGGCCGCGCGGCGTCCCCGGCGCCGACGACGGGTCTCGGAGGACTTCTTGTTCATGTTGTTCATGTCGTTCA
This sequence comes from Streptomyces sp. NPDC047042, assembly GCF_040644035.1. Taxonomy (NCBI): domain Bacteria; kingdom Bacillati; phylum Actinomycetota; class Actinomycetes; order Kitasatosporales; family Streptomycetaceae; genus Streptomyces; species Streptomyces sp. NPDC047042. The sequence continues at coordinate 348,324 of NZ_JBEYVP010000001.1, forward strand.
TGTGCGTGTTCCTTTTCGCGGTCATGGAGTTCGGCCCTGTGGCCGTGGTCGGTGCGACACCCAGAGCATCAGCGGTCACCGGAGCGCGGGACAACGACCGCCGACGGTGGAACCATCCCGGCCCCTTTGACGTGCAGGGACATGAGTGCCTGGGATACGGGAACGCGGGCGGACGACGGAGGAACGGTGCCGATGCGGGACGAGATCGAGGAGGTCGAGGAGTTCGCGGCGCTCCTGCGCGTGCTGAAGGACCGCACGGACCGGAGCTACGGCTCGCTGGCCCGCCGCGTCAACATGAACACCTCCACGCTGCACCGGTACTGCGCGGGCGAGGCGGTGCCGCAGGACTTCGCGCCCGTGGAGCGGCTCGCGGCGTTCTGCGAGGCGACCCCGGACGAGCGGCTCGAACTGCACCGGCTGTGGTTGTCGGCGGTGGCGGCTCGGCAGCGGGTGAGTTCGGCCGGGCCGGCCCGGGCGGCGATTCCGGCACCGGCACCGGAACCGGAACCGGACGAGCCCGCACCCTCTCCCGCTCCCCGCCCCTGGTTCCGCCGCCGACGGGTCCTGGCGCCCACCGCCGTCGCCTGCGCGCTGCTCGCCACTCTGGGCAGTGTGTCCGCCCTGTCGGGCGACCGCTCCCCCGCCCGGAACTCCGCGTTGCCCAGCCCCCTCGCCTGGAGCACCGACTCCGTCGTCTGGGACAAGGGCTGCGACCACGACTACGTCATCGGCAAGCCGCCCGCACAAGTGCCTCCGCCCCCGGTGGAGCAGGACGCCGGGGCGTGGGTGGCGACTCAGAGTGCGGTGCAGGGGCGGCAGACGAGGGTGCGGATCTCGGTGCAGGGGCGGTCGTCCACGGCCGTGGTCCTGACGGCACTCCACGTCCGCGTCGTCGGCCGCGGTACCCCGGCCGTCGGGAGCGCGTACGCCATGGACCAGGGCTGCGGCGGCGACCTCAGGCCCCGCAGCTTCACCGTGAACCTGGATGTCGACCGCCCCACCGCCCGCCCGAAGGACGGCGCCGACATCGAACACACCATCCCGGCCGTGCACTTCCCCTACCGCGTCTCCGCAGAGGACCCGGAGGTGCTGCTGGTCGACGCGACGACACAGGCGTACGACGCCCACTGGTACCTCGAACTCGACTGGTCCTCACAGGGCCGCACCGGCACGATCCGCATCGACGACCACGGCCGCCCGTTCCGCACGACCAGCATCAAGGGAATGCCGCACTACTGGTTCGGCACGAACGCCGCGGGCGAGCGGGCCTGGGTGCCCTACGACAGCTAGTTCTCCAGGAGTCCACGCCCACGTTCCTCATCCACAGCTGTGGAAGACTTCGGGCCCCGCCGTTCCGTGTCGGTGGCCGCGTTCGTCAACTGGCGCCGCTGAGGATCACGAGTTGCCGCGTCGCGCGCGTCATCGCGACGTAGCGATCCACCGCCCCCTCGACCCCCTCCCCGAACCGTTCCGGGTCGACGACGACCACGAGGTCGAATTCGAGCCCCTTGGACAGTTCCGGGGTGAGTGACCGTACCCGGGACGTCGGACGGAACCCGGGACGGCCGATGACGCACGCGATGCCGTCCGCGTGCGAGGCGAGCCACGTGTCGAGGACGTCGTCCAGGTCGGACACCGCACCGTGGCCGACAGGAACCCCGCCGCTGCGGATGGACGTCGGGACGTTGGCGTCGGGCAGAGCGGCCCGGATGACCGGCGCGGCCTCTGCCATGATCTCCTCAGGCGTCCGGTAGTTGATGGTGAGGGATGCCATGGTGACCCGGTCAAGACCGACCCTCGCCAGCCGTTCCTCCCAGGACTCCGTGAACCCGTGCCGGGCCTGGGCGCGGTCCCCGACGATGGTGAAACTCCGCGACGGGCACCGCAGCAGCAGCATCTGCCACTCCGCGTCGGTCAGTTCCTGGGCCTCGTCCACGACGATGTGGGCGAAGGGGCCGGCGAGCAGGTCGGGGTCGGCGGTGAGCAGTTCCGACTCGTCGACGAGGCTGACCTTGGCGTCCTGGCCGCGCAACATCCGTACCAAACCGACCCCTTCGTCACCGTCGGCGCCGGAGGCGGACGCGGCGTCGATGAGGTTGTCGACGACCTGATCCATCCGCTCGCGCTGGGCGGCGAGGACGGTGTCGTGCCGACGCTTGCGCCGGGCCGCCTCGGGGTCGCCGAGGCGCTGACGGGCCGCGTCGAGGTACGGCAGGTCGGACACGGTCCAGGCGGTGGCGTCCGCGCGCTGGAGCAGCCGTACGTCATCACGGCTGAGCCAGGGCGCGCACATCCGCAGATAGGCGGGGACGGACCACAGGTCTCCGACCACGTCGGTCGCTTCGAGGAGCGGCCAGGCACGATTGAACGCGGCGAGCAACTCACCGTCCCGGGCAAGGGACTTGCGGAGTCGGTCGGGCGAGACACCGAGGTCGTTGTCGGGGTCGGCGCCCTCGTATGTGCTCTCGTGCTTCTCGGCGAGGATGGTGATGATCTCCTCCCAGACCTGGTCGCGGGCCTCGTTGTGCGGCACACCGGGGGCGGACTCGAAGGCGACGGCCCAGTCACCGGCGGTCAGCCGTACGTCGGACCAGGGGGTGGAGACCGTCATCCCCCGGGTAGGCGGCTCCTCGTAGAACGCGACGGCCTTCTCGATCGCCCGCACCAGCGCCGCCGACGACTTCAGCCGGGCCACCTCCGGGTCGGCCTCGACGGCCGCCGAGGCACCCTCGTCGACGAGGTCCCGCAGGGTGCAGGTCTGCACGCCCTCCTCGCCGAGGCTGGGGAGGACATCGGCGACGTACGCGAGGTAGGGCCGGTGCGGACCGACGAACAGCACGCCGCCGCCACGGCGATGGTGACCGAGGCGGGGGTCGGCGTAGAGGAGGTAGGCGGAGCGGTGCAGGGCGACCACGGTCTTGCCCGTGCCAGGGCCGCCGTCGACGACGAGCGCGCCGCGCGATCCGGCACGGATGATGGCGTCCTGGTCGGCCTGGATGGTGCCGAGGACGTCCCGCATGCGCGGCGAACGGTTGGTGCCCAGGCTGGCGATGAAGGCGGACTGGTCGTCGAGGGCCGCCGCGTGCCCGTCGAACCCGTCCGAGGCGAACACCTCGTCCCAGTAGTCGCTGATCAGGCCGTCGGTCCAGCGGTAGCGGCGGCGGCTCGTCAGGCCCATCGGGTTGCCGTGGGTGGCCCCGAAGAACGGCTCGGCGGCGGGGGAACGCCAGTCGAGCAGCAGTCGGCGGCCCGTGCTGTCGGTGAGGCCGAGGCGTCCGACGTACACGGGCTGCTCGGGATCGTCGGCACTGACCATGTGGCCGAGACACAGGTCGAGTCCGAAGCGGCGAAGCGCGCGCAGGCGGGCGGTCAGCCGGTGGATCTCGGTGTCCCGGTCCATCGCCTCGCGGCCGGTGCCGCCGGGGGCCCTGCGCTCGGCGTCGAGACGGTCGGACAGCTCGGCGATCGACTGCTCCAGACACTCCCCGATGGCGGCGAAGTGCCGCTCGTCGCGCGCGATCAGCTTCGGGTCGGCCTTGGCGGAGAGACGGTCGGGGAGGGCGAACGCGCTGGTGGCGGTGGTCCGGATGTTCACGGCATCGGCTCCGAGCGGGGGTGGGAATGCGGGGAGGGGGCAGGCCTGTTGCCTGCGTCTTTTCGGGCGACCGTGTCGAGCAGCAGCCTCGCGGCGATCGTCGCGCCGTCCGTGCGGATCGTGGCGGCGACGGTGGCGGCTCGTTCGCGGGTCCCGGGGGACAGGGCGATGTCGAGTACGGCGGACAGTGAGTCGAAGGTCGGCGTCGGGCCGTCGTGGGCCGCGCCGATGCCCAACTCGGCCACCCGGGCTGCCCAGTAGGGCTGGTCGACGATCTGCGGCACGACCACCTGCGGTGCCCCGGCCCGGGCGACGGTCGTCGTCGTGCCCGCGCCGCCGTGATGCACGACGGCGGCCACGCGCGGGAACAGCGCCTGGTGGTTGACGTCGCCGACTGCGAGGCAGTCGTCCTGGTCGTCGATCAGCGCGAGGTCGGCCCAGCCGCGCCCGACGAGGACGCGCCGGCCCTGCGCGCGCACCGCCTCGACGGCCACCCGGGCGACGTCCGCCGACTCCCGCATGGGCATGCTGCCGAAGCCCACGTACACCGGCGGCTCACCGGCGTCCAGGAACGCCGACACCTCGGCGGGCAGCGGCCGTTCGTCGGGCAGGATCCAGGCGCCGGTCTGTACGACGGCCGGCCCCGCCCCCGCGTCCGAGGGATACGGCGGCTCCTTCGGCTTGGTCGGCCCCGTCGGCCAGGGACCCAGGACCGGGTCGGCCGCCAGCAGCGGCCGGTCGGTGAAGACATGGCGCAGGGTGTCGTCCACGACCGGCTGGCCGATCGACGTCCGGTGGGCGTTGACACCCGGCCCGTACAGGAGGTCGAAGCTCTCGCGGGTCAGGTCCCACAGCACCCGGTTGTCGGTCTCGTCCGGCGGGAGCGGACGGCCGGGGAGGGCGTGCGGCCTGTGGTGGGGCGAGGGCAGCATGGTCGGGAAGTAGGCCACGTACCGGAACGGGACGCCCAGCTTCTCGGCCACCGAGCGGGCCGCGGCGACCGCCGGTACGAGCCCGGTCGCCACCACCGCATCGCATCCCTCGGCCGCCGCCACGACCGCCTCGTACTGCGCGGCCGTCAGCGCGGCGGCCCGCTGGGGCAGGGCCTCCGGTGTCATCGGGGCCGCCCCGGTCACCACCGCGCGCACCGGCTCGGCGGCCGGCACGAACTCCACGCCGACCCCGGCCAGCAGCCTCGCGAATTCCTCGTCCGACGGCGCGCACACCCGCACCCGCACACCGAGCTCCCGCAACGCCACCGCGAGAGCGGCCATGGGCTGGACATCGCCGCGCGACCCGTAGGTCGTCAACAGAACACGCACTTCCAAGCTCCCCGTTTCCGCAGATTCCGGCCTCAGGCCGGAGATTCTGCGGCACGACGGGGGCCTTGCCGCAAGCCCCCCGGTGCGCTATACATTGAATATGGCAAGGAGTTGCGAAACTCCCTGCCTTTTGTTTTTGCCGCGCGAACTTCCCCGCGCGAACTTCCCCGCGCGAACTTCCCCGCGCGAACTTCCCCGTTCGGACTTCCGCCGGGCGACCTTCCGCCGCCCGCCCGAACGCCGAGGCTCAGCCCTGAGCTCGCCGGCGCCTCCTTCTCTCCCTGACCCAGAAGACGCCCACGGCGAGCGCGGTGATGACCGCCGTGCGGACGGCCAGTTCCACCAGCGCGCCGATCAGGTTGTCGACGGAGTGGTGGAAGACCACGGTGGCCAGGAAGTGAGTGAGGCCGACGGCGTAGAGCGTGAGGACGACGTGGGTCAGCGAAATCCCGCGCTTGCCCCTGGTCTCGCCGGTCTCTTCGGTCATCCCGGTCACCTCCTGGGGGCAGATTCGCACATCCGCCTTTTGGGCCATACATGGGGGCGATCGGTACGGCCTCGTTTCGTTCAGCGGAAGAAAACTTCCATTGACGAGGCAGTTACGTGTCCGGCATTTGGCGGAAACCTCCGGGCCGTTCCCTTTACGCCAACCGGCGCCAACCGGCGCCATCGTGGCGACCCGCACAGGAAGAGAACGCGATGACGGAAGCGGACAGAGGCTCGGAAGTGGAAAGAGGCTCGGAGGCCACAGGCCCCGAGGGCTACTCCCCCCGCCTCTACAACGAGGACCTCGCCCCGGCCACCGAGCGCCGATGGGGCGCGTTCAGCATCTTCAACGTGTGGACCTCCGACGTACACAGTCTGTACGGCTACTTCCTCGCCGCCAGCCTGTTCCTGGTCGCCGGAAACACCTTCAAGTTCCTGATCGGCATCGGTGTCGGATCGCTGATCATCTACTACCTGATGACGCTGATCGGCAAGGCGGGCGTACGGACGGGCGTCCCCTACCCCGTCCTGGCCCGCGCCTCGTTCGGCACCTTCGGCGCCAACGTCCCCGCACTCGTACGGGCCGTGGTCGCCACCTTCTGGTACGGCGCCCAGACCAGTGCGGCGGCCGGCGCGATCGTGGCCTTCCTGATCCGCTACGACGGCCCGAAGCACCTGCACGAGACGACCCACCTCTTCGACCACAGCGGGCTCGAGGTCATCTGCTACCTCGCCGTCTGGGCGGCCCAACTGCTCATCATCAGCAAGGGCATGGAGACGGTCCGCCGCTTCCAGGACTTCGCCGGCCCGGCGGTCTGGCTGATGATGCTGGTGCTGGCGGTGGCCCTGTCGGTGAAGGCGGGCACGCTCTCCTTCTCCGTGGACATGCCGGCCAAGGACCTGGCCGCGCTGGCGAAGAACGCGACCGGCCTGGACGTGACGCCGGGTTCCTTCGCCGCGATCGCGGCCATCGCGGCGACCTGGGTGACGTACTTCGCGGCGCTGTTCCTGAACTTCGGCGACTTCGCCCGCTTCACGCCGGACGAGAAGACCCTGAAGAAGGGCAACGTCTGGGGCCTGCCGGTCAACCTGATCCTGTTCTCGCTGGTCGCGGCGATGACGACGGCCTCCGCCAGCAAGGTGTACGGCGAGGTCATCCTCGAACCGGCGGCGATCTCGGCGAAGTTCGACAGCGCGTTCCTCGTGCTCCTGGCCGCCCTGACCTTCGCGGTCGCGACCCTCGGCATCAACGTCGTCGCCAACTTCGTCAGCCCGGCCTTCGACTTCGCCAACGTGGCCCCGAAGCACATCACGTTCAAGCGGGGTGGCCTGATCGCCGCCGTCATCGCGCTGCTCCTCTACCCCCTGCACCCCTGGGACAACGCCCCGAGCTTCGTCAACGCCATCGGCTCGACGATGGGCCCGATCTTCGGCGTGGTCGTCGTCGACTACTACCTTCTGCGCAGGGCCCAGCTGAACGTCCCCGACCTCTACCGGGAGGACGGCGAGTTCCGCTTCCAGGGCGGCTGGAACGTACGCGCCTTCGTGGCGGCGGCGATCGGCGCGGTCTTCTCCAGCATCCTGCCGACCTACGGCCCGACGGGGTACGGGGCGACGCTGGGCCCGTACTCGTGGTTCATCGGGGTACTGGTCGCGGGCGCGATCTACTTCGGCGTGAGCGGAGGGAAGAGCCCGCTAACGGGACGGACAGGGGCTACGGCGACTCCGGAGGCCGCGGAGGCTTCGGAGACACCTGCGGCCTGACAGGGGGACGGGCGGCCTGCGGAAACGTAACAGCACACTCGTTCGAAGGAATGGCTCAGGGTTCCGTATCCGGGCTGCCCGTCTACTCTGATTCTGTCGCGCTGAGCGAAGGAGGTCGTATGCGTGAGTACCTGGGTGGCGCGAGCGTCGAGCAGGCCTTCGATGTGTTCAGTGCGACTGCCCCTGAGGGCTGGCGCGTGGAGCTGGTCGAGGGGGAGATCTACGTGGTGCCACCGGCGAGCGGGGAACACGAGGAAATCGTGTCGGAAGTCGCGGATCAGGTGACCGTGCGCCGCACGGACCGTGCCCTGCGCAATTACACAGGCATCGGCCTGAACGTTCCCGGAGCCTCCGAGACCGGCCATGTCGTCCCTGACCTCGTGGTCGCCCCCAAGGGCAGCTTCGACGACGAGGAGGAGTGGCACGACTCGGCCCCCGTGCTCATGGTCGCCGAGGTGACCTCCTCCTCGACCGCCGCGCGTGACCGTGACAAGAAGATCCGCGGCTACGCCCGGGCCGGTATCCCCGTCTATCTGCTGATCGACCGGGAGGAGGGCGAGGTGCTGGTGCACTCCGAGCCGTCGGGCGACGACTACGCCACGAGCCTCAAGCACAAGCTGGGCCTGACCGTGTCCCTGCCCGCACCCCTGGGGTTCGAGCTGGACACGGCGGAGTTCTGACCTGCCCTGACCTGACCTGCCCGACCGACCCCGCGCCTGCCCCGGTTCCTACCTCGAGCCCTGCCCCAGTTCCTGGCTCAGTGGCCCGGCATGATGCGGCTCCGCCGCTCTCGCCGGGCCGGTGTTCGCTGCGATGATGAGTGTGGCGGCGGCGATGATCGCCGCGCAGACCGCTCTGAAGTGTGAGAGCACGGCAACCTCGCAACAACAGCGACGTATTAAGCACGCTTAACCCGTGGCTTAACGTAGAGGTTGACGGACCTCAACGGCAAGTGGGCACAGGGGAGTTGGCCGATGGCGGAGCGGGACGACCCGGAAGTCATCGGGCGCAGGGTGCAGCGGCTGCGCGTCGAGCGGGGGCTGACACAGCGGCAGTTGGCGGAGCCCGCCTACACCCCCGCGTACGTCTCCACCGTGGAGGCTGGCCGCGTACGGGCCTCCGACGAGGCGCTGCGGCACATCGCCGAGCAACTCGGGGTGGAGTACGAGGAGTTGGTGACCGGCCGACCGGCCCATCTGGCGACGGACGTCCGACTGCGCCTCACCGACGCCCAGCGCACCCTCGCCACCGGCGAGACCGAGGCGGCGGCCAAGCAGTACGCGGAGCTGCGGGCGGAGTCCGCGCGGCTCGGGCTGGTCGCGGAGGAGGCGACCGCGCTGCTCGGGCTCGGGGAGTGCGGGGTGGAGACCGGCGATCTCACGGCCGCCCAGGAGTACTTCGAACTCGCCGAACGACGTCTCGCCGACGAACCGCTGACCGGCCGGGTTCCGGCCCTGCGCGGCCGGGCCGTCACGCACTATCTCGCCGGTGAACTCCGCTACTCCGTCTACCTTTTCGAGTCCACGATCGACGAGCTGAACCGCAGCGGGCTGCACGATCCCGACGCTCTCGTCCTCCTCTACGCCAGCTCCATCGGCCCCTACATGGACATGGGCGCCCACGCCCGCGCGGCCCAGGCGGCCGAACTCGCCCTCGCCCTCGCGCCGCAGGTGCGCGATCCGGCGCTGGTCGCCCGGATGCACCGCCAGGTGGCCCGCACGATGCTCGCCGAGGGCCGGTACACGGAGGCCGACGCCTCGCTGGCGAAGGCCTCCGAGCTCTACCGCCAGCTCCAGATCCGTACCGAGCTGGCCAACTGCCACTGGATGCGCGGTTACCTCCACGCCCAGCAGAACGAACTCGCCCTCGCCGAAGCCGAGTTGCGGGAAGCGCAGGCCATGCTGTCCGCCAAGCGCGCCGCCCTCTACAGCAGTCAGGTCACCGTCGAGCTGGCCGACGTACTGCACCGGCGCGGCAAGTCGGAAGAGGCGGCTGCCCTGCTGCACGACGTACTCGGCGACCTGTCCTCGGAACGCGGTGCCGTGCACTCGGCCGCCGCGCACCGGCTGCTCGGCATCATCGCCGAGGACGCCCGCGACACGGACCGGGCGGAGGAGCACTACGTACGTGCCCTCAGTGTCCTGGAGCGCGCGGGCGCCGCCGGTGACCTCGCCGACCTGTGCCGGCTGCTCGGCGACCTGCTGCGCCGGACGGGCCGGGTGGAGGCCGCGCTCGACGCCTACCGGACGGGGCTGGGGCATCGCACGGCCCCCGGCACCACGACACTCGGCCCGGCACCCGCCCAGCCTCCTCTTTGAGCGTGAGTGAAAGGATCCCCGCGGTGCCGGACAGGGCAGGTCGTGGAATCCATGACGGAAAAGAGGGCCGCCCCGGATCAGCGGGCCCGCTTCGAGGCGCTGGCGCGCATTGTGGTGGACCCCCTGCACCGCTATCTCTTGCGGCGCGCGGAGCCGGACCAGGTCGACGACGTCCTCTCGGAGACACTGCTGGTGCTGTGGCGCCGTATCGACGACGTCCCCGGGCTTGACACGGAGGACATCCCCGACCCCGACGCCGTACTGCCCTGGTGCTACGGCGTGGCCCGCGGCTGCCTCGCCAACGCCCGCCGCGCGGACCGACGCAGACGCTCGCTCCTGGAACGCCTGTCGACATGGCGGACGGAGTCGCCGGAGCCGGCGGACCCCGACCACACCGCCCTGCACGCGGCGCTCGCCCAACTCCGGTCGCTGGACCGGGAGATCGTCCTCCTCTGGGCGTACGAGGAACTCACCCCGAGCCGGATCGCCGAGGTGACCGGTCTCAGCGCGAACGCCGTGAGCATCCGGCTGCACCGGGCGAAGAAGAAGCTGGCGGCGCGACTGGAACGAAAGACCGGCGCACCCCCAGGACATGAGACGACCGAAGGAACCCAAGGAACCCAAGGAACCGAAGGAAACGGAAGGAGCAGTCGGTGAACGACGAAGAGCTGCTGGCCCGCCTCAAGGCCACGGACCCGGCACTGACCTCGAAGGCTCCGCGACCTGACGTCCCCCGTCTCGTGGAGGCCACGATGAACACGCCCACGACCACGACCACCACCACGACCACCACCGCGACTACGCCCGGGGCGGCGCCGCGCCACCGCCTCGTACCGGCACTGGTGTTCACGGCGTTGCTCTTGGTGGCCGGCGGGGGCATCACCTGGGGAGTGGCGCGGGGCGGAGAGGAAGCGAAGGCGCAGGCCGCCCCACCAGCGACGACGACAACCCCTGGCGTCCACCCCCAGCCCCAAGCCGAGCCCAAGCCCCTGACGCTGACTTTCCCGGACAGCGGCGCGATGGCGGCGAAGTGCGTGGAACCCTCCCCCGATCTCCTGCGCCGGCACCAACTCGCCTTCGAGGGCACGGTGATCGCCGAGCAGGACGACCGGGTGGACCTCAGGGTCGACCACTGGTACCGCGCCACCACCGACCCCGCCGACCGCCCCACCGAGGTCCGCCTCACCAACGACGAGGCCTACTCGGAGGCCCCGGCATTCGAGATCGGCGGCCACTACCTGGTGACCGCAGAGAACGGCACCGTCCCGATGTGCGGCGGCACCACCGAGGCCACGGACGAGGCGCGGGCCATGTTCGACGAGGCCTTCTGACCTTTTCGGCCGTGTCGGGTTTTTATCGGTCGCGCAGGTGGGCCGGGTTACATATTTTCGTGATCATGTCATCCCCAACTGGCGTGCTGCGGCGCCGATTACACGTCTGGCTGATCCCGTTGATCCCGATGATGTGGACTGTCGGCCTCGGCCTGTGGGGACTGTCGCGGCAGGACAGTGTGTGGCGGGACGAGGCCGCGACCTGGCAGGTGGCCGAGCGTTCCACGGCGGAGATCTGCCACTTGCTGGAGAACGTGGACGTCGTGCACGGCTGCTACTACCTGCTGATGCACGGCCTGTTCATCACCTTCGGGCCCGGCACCACCACCCTCCGGCTGCCCTCGGTGCTGGCCATGGCGGTGGCGGCGGGCTGCGTGACGGTGATCGGCCACCGGCTGGCCGGCAGCTGGGCGGGCCTCGCGGGCGGAATGGCGCTCGGGCTGCTCCCGGCCGTGCAGTTCTACCTTCAGGAGGGCCGCCCGTACGCCCTGGTCGCAGCCGGGGCGGGGATCGCCACCTGGCTGCTGGTGCACCTCCTGGACGGGCGTGACAACCGTCCGGCGTACGGGACCTGGGCCGCGTACGGCGGCACCCTTCTGCTGAGCGCTCTGCTGAACTGGCTCGCCCTGCTGATCCTTCCGGCGCATCTGGCGACTCTGCTCTGGACGCGAGCCGGACGCGGGGTGTGGACCCGCTGGGCGGTGTCCTCCGCCGCCGCCACGGCGGGGGTGCTGCCGCTGATCCTCTTCAGCCGGGGCCAGTCCGAACAGGTGTCATGGATACCGCCGTTGACCTGGCACATGCTGATCGGCCCGGCCATCCTTCTCCTGATCGGTGGCGTGGGCGCCTTACTGGACCGTCCCCGGGCGGGCAGCCGCCGACTGTCGGTGACGGCCGTCGCGTTACCGCTGCTCACGGTGCCGCACCTCGCCCTCCTGGGCCTCTCCCTGATCCAGCCGCTGTTCCTGGACCGGTACATCCTCTTCAGCCTGCTCGGTCTGGCGCTGCTGATCGGCACACTCATCGGCTCGGCGGTACGGGCCGCCCGACCCCGGCTCCCACGGGCGTCGACGTGGATTGTCCCCACGGTGATCGTCATGGCGACGGCTGCCCTGCTCCCCCAGTCACTGGCCAAACGGTCCCCGGGAAGCCGGGTGGACGACGTCCTGGCGATCACATCGGACATACGACGCCTGAAGGAGCCAGGCAACGCGGTGCTCTTCATCCCGGCGGCCCGCAGGGACACCGAGTCCGTCTCCCCCGACTCCTTCACCGGCCTGCGCGACATAGCCCTGGCCAGGACCCCGAAGGAATCCGGAACCCTGAAGGGCGTGGAGTCGACCCCGGCCCGCATACGCACAGCGATGCTCACCCAACAACGAATCCTGCTGGTGACGGACGCCCCCGGGGCGGCGAAACCCCCGACAGCAGCCCGCGACAGAACAAAACTCTCGGTCCTGAAGAAGCACTTCACCGCGACAGCCGACAAACAGGTCAGGGGCCGCCGGGTCACGGTGTACGAACGCCGGCCTGCGTCGGCGCCACACACCGAGGCGCCCGACTTGGCAGGCGGGCGCCGTGATGGTCGTACGGGGGAACGCCGTTGAGGTGGTTCAGGTCTTCTTCGTGCCGCTGCGGTACGTAGAGATGCCCAGGGCCAGCAGCCAGTAGCTGAGGATCGCGCCCACCGAGGCCGTCGTGCCCCAGCCGTTCGCCGCGTAGAAGTCGGCCGGGGTGTTGCCGAAGAACAGGGACGGCACGAAGGCCAGGTTGATGCCCGCCAGGACATAGGCCGAGCGGGACGTCCAGCGGGGGAGGAGGTTCGTGCGGGCGATCGTGCGGCCGGTCGCCGCCAGGAAGAGGGCGAGCAGGACGCGGCTGATCGAGCCGTAGAGGATGTACGTGCCGTTCACCTCGATCGTCGGGTCGATCGAGTGGTCGGTGGCGATCACCGCGCCCGCCTCCAGGCCCATGGAGACCAGGGTGATCGTCGCGTAGACGAGGCCCGTCGAGTAGGCGAGCGAGGCGGCCCACTCGTATGCCGGGTTCACCCGCCTCACCAGCTCCCGGAAGCTCGTCACGAAGACGATCAGGAAGGCGAGCGCGAAGATCCCGACCAGGAGGCGGGCCAGGACGTTCGCGTCCGGGGGCGGGCCCGAGTAGACGAAGTACAGGGGCACTTCGACGATCAGGGCGACCGCGGTGGCGATACCCGCGACGCCGGTCAGTCGGCGGATGGTCGTCTCGCTCATACCGGTCGTCTCGCTCATGGCGGTCGGGTGGGTGGAGTCGGTGGCGTTGTCCGGGGTGGTCGTGCGCTGCGTGTTCGTCGTTTCGTTGGTCATGTAAGGGATCGTGCCGGGCGCGGCGTTCTTCGTCCCTGGGCCTGAGTGGCCGATGTGGGGGTGGTGTCAGGTACACCCCACCCCTGCGCCCAACCCCTGCGCCTACCCCGCTGTGCCGGACGGAGAGTGACCAGTTAGTTGCTGTGTGTGCATGCGTGAACGGGGTGATCGGGGTACTCGGGACATCCGGAGAACGCGGAGAACGCGGAGAGCCCGGAGGCCTGAAAGGGGTCCTAGGGAGGCGATGACCGTGCGGTTCGGCGACCGGCCGGGCGACGAGCGGATGGTCGACGTGATCGCCGAGCGGGTGCGGGGCACCCGGCCCGGTGAGATTCCCGCGCGTCTCTGTGATGTCGCCGTCGAGCTGTTGCCGGTGATCGGCGCGAGCGTCTCGCTGCGCGCCCGCGGTGTGCCCGTCCGGCTGTCCTCGACCGACGACCGAGCCGCCCAACTCGCCGAGATCCAGGCGACCTTGGGGGACGGGCCCTGTCAGTCCGCCGGTGCCTCGGGCATTCCGGTCCTCGCGTCCGACCTGACGTCCGGCCTGGACGCGCGCCGCTGGCCCGTCTTCGCCCAGGAGGCGACGGCGGTGGGCATACGGGCGGTGTACGCGTTGCCGCTCGGCACCGACCGGGTGTGCGTGGGCACGCTGGACCTGTACCGCGAGACCGTCGGTCGGCTGACACCCGGCGAGCTGTACACCGCCGGATGCGTGGCGAGGGTCATGACGGTGTCGCTGACGGACCTGTCCAGGATGGCCGGGCTGGGGGGACTGGTCGCGGATCACGACGAGATCAACCAGGCCACCGGGATGATCATGGCCCAGCTCCGTGTCAGTGCGAACGAGGCCCTGGCCCGCCTGCGCGCCCACGCCTTCGCCCAGGGCCGCACGGTGCTGGCGGCGGCACGGGAGGTGGTGGGGCGCCGGAAGCGGTTGGACAGACCCTAGGGCCGGGGCGTGCTAGAATTGATCTTGAGCTGGTCGCCACAACTCGGGGCGCCTGGTTACGCGTTGGTGGTCCAAGGAAAGACGCCCCGCTTCCTGCGGGGAAATGCAGGTGCAAGGCCTGCCCGGCGCTCGATGGATAGATGCATGGGGCCCGTCCGTACGTCGGACGGGCCCCGTTCGTTTGCCACTTGCCACCTCCGGTGGGAGGTCGTCAGCGTCAGCGCCAGCGTCAGTACGTGTTCTCGTCCTGGTAGTCGTCCTGCCCCTGATCCTGTTCCTGGTCCTGTGCCTGCTCCCAGTCCTGCCCCTGCCCTTCCTGCTGCTGAGGTTGCTGGGGTCGCTGCGGCTGAGGCCGCGCCGGCACACGGGTCGGGCTCGGACTCGTCGTCGGGCTCTGGCTCGCGTCCCGTACCGGGGTCTGCGGCGGGGCCGCCGGATCCTCTCTGGTCTGCTTCAGGCGGTCGGCGCCCACCTCGAGCGCACGGACCGTGTAGTCGGTGCGGGGCTCCTTCAGACCGCCGTTGGTGAGGACGATCGCGTCGTCGCCGACCCGTACCGCGGCGAGGTCCAGGGTGAGCGTCGCCCGGGCGCCGTCCAGCTTGCCCCGCGTCGACAGCCGTAGACCCTGTCTGGCGTCCCCCGCCGCGGGCAGACCCACCTCCTTCACCCGCACCTCCTGTTTGGTGCCGCCCGGCCCGACCGCCGTGAACCGGGCGCACTTCTTCGGCATCGTCCTCAGCCAGGCCAGCCGCTTGTCCACGTCGGCGCGGTGGCCGGCGCTGACCTGGTAGTGGAGCTGGCCGCCCTGGTCGTAGTCGTCGAAACCGGCGGCGGCCCGGGCGCCGGACGGTTCGCCCAGCAGCTCCTCCGTGTACACGGCGTCGAGGAGGCGCCCGCAGTCGGCGTCGTCCGCCTTCGCCTTGAGCAGCGCGTCCCGCCAGAGCGCGGCGCCCTCGGTGGGGGCCCACGGCGCCCCGAGGTCGCCGCCGGTGAGGAGCGCGCCCCGGGCCTGGGCGTCGGTGAGGGCGGCCGGGGCGGCGGAGGCCTGCTGTGCGGCGGGCGCGGCCGATGCGGTGGGGGAGGCGGCGGACCCGTCCGGCCGGCGTTGCGAGGAGTTCCCGGTGTCGCCGTTCCCGCCGAGCGAGCACGCGGCCGTCGTCAGCAGGGTGACCGTCCCGAGGGCCGAGGCCAGCAGCCTTACCGCGCGGGGAGAGGGCCGACGGGTCATCAAGGGGTTCCTCCAGAGGTGCCGGTACGTCAGATCTCTCCTCGACGGCATCATCGGCCGCGCGATCCCACCAGCGGGCCGGGCCCGTACGGGTGAGCGGGGCCGGTGGTCGGGTGAGAGGGAGGGCGTGGGACTCTGTGCGGCCCCGGAAAAGGAGCCCTCACCGTGACGACCGCCAAGTCCACCGCCGGCGACCCGATCCCCGTGATCATCGACTGCGACACCGGCGTCGACGACGCCCTGGCCCTGCTGTTCGCCGTACGCCACCCGGGAATCGACCTCCGCGCGGTCACCTGTGTCGCCGGGAACACGGACGTCGACCAGGTCGTACGCAACACCCTCACCGTCCTCGACCAGGCCGGCGCCCCCGATCTGCCCGTCGCGCGCGGCGCCGAGCGACCGCTGATCGAACCCGCGCGGCCCGCCACCCATGTGCACGGCCGGGACGGCCTGGGCGACCTCGGCCTGCCCGAACCCACCACCCGCACGCCCGTCGACGTGGACGCGGTGACCCTGCTGCGCCGCGAGATACTCGGCTCGCCCCGCCCGGTCACCCTCATACCGATGGCGCCGCTCACCAACATCGCCCTGCTGCTGCGTACGCACCCCGAGGTGACCCGCAACATCGAGCGGATCGTCTTCATGGGCGGCGCGGTGGAGGTCGGGAACGCCACGCCCGTCGCCGAGTTCAACGTGTGGCACGACCCGGAGGCCGCCGCGGTCCTGCTCACCGCCGGCGTCCCGATCACGATGTACGGCCTGGACGTCTTCCGGCGCGTCATCGTGCCGGCGGCGGACGTACAGAGACTGCGGACGAGCGCGGAACCCGGCGCTCGGCTCGCCGGCGAGCTTCTCGCCCACCGCGATCCGGCCGTCACCGGAGACCCCACCCCCACCGGCGGGCTCGGCGACGCGGGCGCCGTCTGCGCGGTCGCCGACCCGGCGGGACTGACCACCAGCCTGCTGCCGGTCGAGGTCTCCCTCGCCCCCGGCCCGACCCGGGGCCAGACGATCGTCGACCGCCGACCGCGCCCCGGCGAGTCCGAGATCCACCACGGCGCACGGGCCCAGCCCCTGGTGGACGTGGCGTTGGACGTCGACGTGCAGCGGTATGTGCGGCTGTACCTCGGGGCGGTCGAGGAGCGGCGGCAGAGCGCCTGAAAACGACGTCCGCCCCGGTGACGCTCACAGGGAGCGCCACCGGGGCGGGGCCGACCTACATCTGTACGTGGATCACGAACCGGCGCGAGTGGCCTTGCGTCGCTTCGTCGCCACCACGATCGCCGCGCCGCCGATCAGCAGTGCGGCGGCGCCGCCCGCGATCGGGCCGGTGGCGCTGCCGCCGCCGGTCTCGGCCAGCGGAGGCTGGCTGCTGTCCGGGCTCACCGGCGTGGTCGGCGTGGCCGGCGGGGTGGACTCCGGGGTCGACTCGGAGGGCGTCGGCGTCGGGGTCGACGGCGTCTCGGAGGCGGGCGGGGTCGTCTCCGACACGGGCTCGGAGGGAGTCGGCGTACCCGGGGTCTCCTCGGCCGGCGGAGGCGGCGTCGCGGACGGGGTGCCCGGGGTCTCGCCGGCCGGCGGAGGCGTGGTCGCGCAGTCCTTCGTACCGCCGTTCCAGGCGGCGATCAGCTTGTCCTTGATGACCGGGCGGTCCGGGCCCTTGGGCACGTCACCGTGCTCGAAGCCGTCGTTGGCGTCGAGGTCCCCGTCGAACTTGACCTTGCCGCGGTAGAGGTCGATCTGCGCGAAGCAGCCCGCGTCCGGCACCGCGATGTCGAGCGAGTCGGTCTGGCCCTGCATGACCGTGACGGTGTCGAAGTCGACGAAGACCTGCTCGCCCGAGGTGGCGAAGGTGGCGCCGTGGGCGAGGTAGGAGGCGAGGGAGGCGGTGCAGGTGCTGGCGTCACCGGCGGTGCGGACCTGGATGTGCACCTTGCCGTCGGCAGTGACCTTGAGGTTCTGGTCGTCGACACGGACCGAGTCGAAGAAGTTCTTCCCGTCGAGGGAGAACTGGCAGCGGTCGGTCTCGGTCTTGGTGCCCGCGCCGGCGCCGGGCTTGTAGCCGCCGGTCTTGGAGCCCCAGCCGTCACCGCCGGGCCCGGTGGCCCAGGCACCCGAGGCGGAGGCCGCGCAGAGCGCGAGCGTGGCCACGCCCGTCCCCAGCAGGTGCAGTGCGGTGACACGACTCAGTATGGACATGCGGATCCCATCATTCGCGTGTGCGAGAACCCGGGTACGGCGGGAGGGCAGCGCGTTGCTGCCGGGCCGTGCCGGGGAGTTTGTCGAAGGAACGCCGGGCCCATCTGGTCATATGCGCCACAGCGTCCGGACATCGTGAATCGTGCGGGACCGGGGTGTCAACCTGGGGAAACGCAAAGGGGGTTCGCGGATCGACGCAATTCCCCCACAGGGGGAAGGGTGTGTTCCGGGGGCGCGTACGTTCACTTTCCCGGCCAAGTGGACAGAGCAACGTGGAACGACCACAGCGCCCGGCAGGACAACGCGGGCGACGACAGCCAGGAGACAACGAGTGCCCGAACCGACTCCGGACCTTTCCTCCCCGGACCCCGACTGGTGGCGTCAGGCGGTCTTCTACCAGGTGTATCCGCGCAGTTTCGCCGACGCCGACGGCGACGGACTGGGCGACCTCAAGGGCATCACCCAGCGCCTGACGCATCTGAGCACCCTGGGCGTGGACGCCCTGTGGCTCTCCCCCTTCTACCCCTCCGAGCTCGCCGACGGCGGCTACGACGTCGCCGACTACCGTGACGTCGATCCTCGCCTCGGCACCCTCGACGACTTCGACGCCATGGTCGCCGAGGCCCACCGCCTCGGCCTCAAGGTCATGGTCGACATCGTCCCCAACCACACCTCGCGCCGGCATGTGTGGTTCGAGGAGGCGCTGCGTTCGGCGCCCGGTTCCCCGGCCCGCGACCGCTACGTCTTCCGCGACGGACGCGGCGAGCACGGCGAACTCCCGCCCACGGACTGGCAGTCGGTGTTCGGCGGCAGTGCCTGGCAACGGCTCACCGGGGACCACGCGCTGGACGGCCAGTGGTACCTGCACCTCTTCACGCCCGAACAGCCCGACCTCAACTGGGCCAACGAGGAGGTCCGCGCCGACTTCCGCACCACGCTGCGCTTCTGGTCCGACCGGGGCGTGGACGGCTTCCGTATCGACGTCGCCCACGCCCTGGCGAAGGACCTCGACGTGCCGCTGCGCGACCTCGGCGCCCCGGAACTCAGCGGTGAACAGGGCCTCGCCGCCCTCCCGCCGGGCACCCACCCCTTCTTCGACCGCGACGAGGTCCACGAGATCTACCGAGACTGGCGCAAGATCCTCGACGCCTACACCCCGCCCCGGATGGCGGTCGCCGAGGCCTGGGTCCCGGGCGCCCGCCGCGCCCTGTACGCCCGCCCGGACGAACTCGGCCAGGCCTTCAACTTCGAGTACCTGCAGGCGGGTTGGGACGCTGATGAACTCCGCCAGGTCATCACCGACTCCCTCGCCACGGCCCGCTCGGCGGGCGCCTCGGCGACCTGGGTCCTCTCCAACCATGACGTCGTACGCCACACTTCCCGCCTGGCGCTCCCCCCGGGCACCGACCTGAACGCCTGGCTCCTGTCCGACGGCACCGCCCCGCCGGTCGACGAGGCGGCGGGCCTGCGCCGGGCCCGCGCGGCGACGCTCCTGATGCTGGCGCTGCCGGGTTCGTCGTACGTCTACCAGGGCGAGGAACTCGGCCTCCCCGAGGTGGCCGACCTGCCGGCCTCGGCCCTCCAGGACCCGATCTGGGAACAGACGGCCCACACCGGCAAGGGCCGCGACGGATGCCGGGTGCCCCTGCCGTGGACGACGAGCGGCCCGTCGTACGGCTTCGGCGCGGGCGGGGCCTGGCTGCCGCAGCCGGCCGCCTTCGCGTCGTACGCCGTCGACGCACAGGACGGGGCCGAGGGTTCGACCCTGGAGCTCTACCGCACGGCCCTCGCCCTGCGCCGCCGCCTGCTCGACGGCGAGGACCTGACCTGGGCGGCGGAATCCGCCCCGGGCGTCCTCGACCTCACGCGCAGCGACAGCTGGCGCTGCGTGACGAACCTGTCGGCCGCCCCCGTCGAACTGCCGCCAGGGAACGTCCTGTTGAGCAGCGCACCGCTGGACGCGGACGGCCGACTGGGCCCGGACACGACGGCCTGGCTCGAGAACCGTAAGGGCCTGTAGGCGGAGGGGACTCACCGTTCCTAGGGACTGAGCGGGAGTGAGTCCTGTTGCCAGGTCTCGTGCTCGGCCGAACGCCCCGGACGGTGTTGGGCGTTCTGGTTGCCCGCGTTCGTTCCGCGTCCGGGCGGCATGGATCGTGTCCGTGGTCCGGGGATGCGGGGGCGGGTTCCCTCACGCCCAGGAACATCCGTTCTGGCCTGGACGGTCCGATGCCCCGCACGATCACTCCGGTCGTGTGGGGGCGGTGCCGTCCGTCGCCGGATCGGGTATCCCTGGGCGCGCCTTCCGATCGCCACAGCAGCAGCATCATGGCGAGTCGTCTTACGAGTGGTACTGGTGAGGGGTTTTTGCCAGTGCTGCCCGCCCCACTTCGAGGTGTAGGCCGGATCGACAGCGATGATGGCGATGCCTGTTTGGTCGGCCATCGAGGCCAGCCGGGCGCGGAGTTTCCCGGTGGGCATTCCGGAGATCAGTTGGCGGAAGCGTTTGCGGCGGTCGTGCTTCTCCCGGGTCTTCTCGGCAGCGAAGTCCAGGTCCTCGACTGCGATGGCTTTGACGCCGCACGATTGTGCCCAGTGCAGGAGGCGGGTCAGGGCGTGACGGACCTGCGCGTCACGATGCTCGGCGGTACCGGTCAGGTCGTAGGAGAAGCGGCGCGGGGTGCCGGTGGGGTTGCCGTGGGTGTCCAGGTGCCAGGCGGCGAGGTGGTCTGCGTTCGTGTCGACGCCGATCACGCCGTGGGCGAGCGCCGCTTCGATCGGGATGCTCGGGGTGGGCGAGATCTGCCAGGACGCGGTCATGTACCAGCGTTCCCGGCCGGTATCGAGGTGGATGCGGTAGGCGATGGCCCGGTTGGCCACGACACGATCCGCCCACTCCTGCCCCCGGTGGGCGAACATGATCCGGCTGGCCAGGACGTACCGGCCGTGCGCGGCGTTGGCGAGATACGCGAGCGGCGCAGGGAGTTTGATGCCGACCTCGCCGTCAGGGCTGACGCGGATCGTCTCGTTGCCGTACCGCTTCCCGGACTCACCGTCCGCCTGACAGAACCAGCGCTCCGCCTCCCAATGCCCACGCCACCCCGACTCGGTCAGCTGGGCCGCCTCCAGGTGATGCCGGGTACGGGCCAGCCGTTTGCCGCCCCGCACGACGTGCACCACACCGGCCTCGCGGTCGGCCCGCGCGGCAGTCAGCCGGTCCTGGAGTACGCGCAGCCGCCGGGACTTCGCATGCCATTCCCGCCGGGACCGGTAACCCCCGGGCGCCCTCTTCGTCCCCTTCTGCCCGACTGGCAGCGCCAGCCGGGCTTCGATGGCGTGGATACCCGCTTCCAGGTTGTGGAGGTGCGCCAGCTGGCAGCGGCGGGCCAGCGCCCACTGATCATGCGTGGCCTTGGTGATCGACCCGGCCCACCGCGACGACGAGGCAGGTGTCAGTTCCCGCTTCCGCACAGCCCACGCCTCACCTGAATGCTCCAGGCCGTCCCGGCAGCGCGCCTTGAGATCCCGCGAAGCCAACGACCCCAGATGCGCGCCGACCAGTCGCAGCACCTTCTCATCGCTGGGTGTCAGTTGCTTGAGGCGGGTCCGGACGGCCACACCGGACGGACCCGACACGACGAACGGCGCCGCGATGCTCCTCAGCTCACCCACCCCGCCACTCCCACCCGAAGATCCCGTCACGGTGGGAAACGAGCACCACCCGGAAAGGTCACGCATTCGATGCAAGAACGTCAGTTCTCCCCTGAAATCGGCCCCACGAGCGAGACGAGCAACACGACCGAGACCAGCAGCACTCACTCCCGCTCACCAGAACGCCTTTGAACGCACTCCAGCGGCAGCAGCTACCCCGCCGTGGGAGCGGTCGGGGTCGGGGCCGGAGCGGCGCCGAAGACCGGCGGCGGCGGGGTGAGGACGACGGTCGGGGCGCCCGGTTGCGGGACGGGCGGGGTGACGTCGGAGGCGGGCAGCTTCGGCGGGGTCGTCTCCTGGAAGAGCACGGTGTCGAAGTTGACGAGTCCGGTCTTCTCCATGACCGTGATGTGGTCGAGGACGGTGGTGTTGGCCTGGTCGGCGAGGGCGCGGACCAGCGTGTTCTTGGTGGTCGACCGGATCTTGGCGACGGTGTTGAAGATCGAGCCGTGGGTGATGCGCAGGATGTTCGCGAAGTCGCTGTCGAACTGGTTGCCCCTGCTGTCCGCGGTGAGGGTAGAGATGAACCCCTGCTGCTGCGGACTGGGCAGGTTGGGAATGGTGATCCCGAGCCTGGGCGCGATGCTCCGCACGGTCGCGTCGAGCGCCGCGTGCCCGGCGACCAGATGCTGTCCGGCGGTGATGACGGCCGGAGAGGTGCCCTTCGCGATGGCCATCTGGCCGACCGGGTACTCCCAGAGCCCGGCTGCCCGCACCTTCACCACGAAGTCGCGGTCGGCCTCCGTCAACGGCCCGGCGGAGGTCTGCGCGACGATCCGGGTGGGCGAACTGGACACGTTCTGGACACCGAGCATGGCGGGATAGGCGAGCGCGGCCAGCGTCAGGCCCAGCGCGCCACCCACGAAGAGGGTGCCGGTCGAGCTCCGGGAGAAACGCACCTTGCCTCCTGATGCGACGGGGAGTCGTCGGGGAGGGATACGGATACGGGTGATGGCCGGAACCTTTCGTCTCCTTAAGGCCTCCGTAAAAGGTGCACCATGAACGCGGGTGTTGCGGGTGGGGTCGAACTGCCCTTGATTGCCGGCTGTTCCGTTCACCCAGGGTTCCTCGGCGGCAGGCCCTACCATCGAAGTGAAGCCACTGAGCCTGAGCTACCCACCGAGGTGATCGTGAGCAACTGGGCCGACCTTACGAACGGTAAGCGCATCAAGCACCTGCGGGGTTCCGATCTGACGCAGCAGGAGCTCGCCGACGCGGCGGGTGTCTCGCTGGCTCTGGTGCAGAAGGCCGAGCAGGATCGTGGAGAGCTGTCAGTGGGTTCGCTGCTCAAGCTGGCGAGCGCGCTCAAGACAGACGTCGCGGTGATCCTTGGTCAGCAGGCTCCGCGCCGAGGCATGAACCGGGACGATCGCGCGGCACTGCGCCACCTGTCAGACGCCGTACACGAGAGCGCGCTCGGCGAGTGGGACGGCATCGATGATCCGAGCACGCTCGACGAGTTGACCGAGGCACGCGACCTTGCATGGGCCGCGTACTGGGCCAGCGATACGGCGAAGGTGAGCAGTCTCGCCGCGAAGGTCCTCATGGAAGGGCAGGTTCGCTACGGCAGCGCCACAGGCGGTGAGCGCGCGCGCCTTGCGTTGGTCCTTGCGAGCACCTACCGGGTCGCGGCATCATGCGCGACCGGCTTCGGGCAGCGCGACCTCGCGTTGAGCGCGCTCACGTCCGCGAAACTCCTAGCCAATGAGGCCGGCGATCCGGTGATGTCGGCGCTGCTCGAATCCACGCTGTCCTGGATCTACCTGCGCGGTGCCAAGACGCCCCGGGCCGTGGCCGTGGCCGAGCGTGCGGCGATGGCGATCGAACCCTCGTTCAGCAGGGCGCCCCGCTCCGAACTGGTCGCGTACGGACGCCTGATGATCTCCGCAGCCGTCGCGGCATCGCGGAGCGAGGACGAGCGCGCGGCGGACGACTTCATCTCACAGGCGCACGCCGCTGCGGCCAGGCTCGGCCGCGAGGAGAAACTGTACGGAACCAGCTTTGGCCCAACAGCGACGAAAACAGAGGCGGTTGGGATCCATGTCGCGCTCAAGAACTACGGGCGGGCGCTCAAGCTGGCCAATCAGCCCGACATGCGGACGCTACCCAAGAGCATGTCGAAGGTGGCCCGCAACCGCTACAAACTCGACGTAGCCCTCGCCCAATGTGCGACCGGCCTGCACGATCAGGCCGGGGACACACTGATCGAGGTCGGTCTCGATGCTCCCGAGTGGGTCAAGCATCAGGCATTGCCCGGAGTCATCGGCAAGCGCCTCGCGAAGGTGTCCACGGCGCGCGTGCGAAACATCAGCGAGCTGATCGGCGTCCCCCTCATCGCGTAAGTCTTTACAACTCATACGGAGCGTACGAGTTGGTGGCCTACAACCTTGCCGAGTCGTACGCTTCGTCACTTCACTATGTGTGACTGCTCCGACACGATTGATGAATGGTCAGTAGCGAGAGCGGGGAGCGGCAGGGGCCGACCACGGCCCGTCGAACCGAGGGGGACCTGGCACGGCGCCGGGCACTGGCGGACGCGGCGTCGGGCGTCCTTCCGGGCGAGGCCGAGGTGGCGGCCGGGACCGCGCGGATACAGCGCTTCCGCTGTGTGATCTATCTGTGCGGTGCCCCCAACGCCGACATCGGAGCGCCCCGTAAGGAGTGCACCGAATACGCAGAAGCGTTCGGGTGGGAGATCACGGGCGTGATCGAGGACCGCGCGGGACTGTTGCCACCCGACGGCCGCGAGGGGTTGGTACGGGCCATCGACAGCGTCAAGGGCGGTGAGGCCGGCGCGGTGCTCACGGCTTGGCGCTCGATGATCTCGCCGGTACCGCAGGAGTACGACCAGATCGCGGGCGAGATCGAGAAGGCGGGCGGTTTCCTCCACGTCAAGGACTCGGACCGGGCGATGCCGCCGGGTTCCGGGCAGATCGAGCCCACGGAGCCGAAGGCCGCGGACAACTGCGCCGGACAGACCCGGTGAACGCGCCGGGTGATGGTATGAGCCGTCCGCCTGTCCCCGCTCCGGGGTGTGCGACATGTACGGATCTCGCCGGGCGGCGTGAGGCGGCGCGGGCGCGGTTCGACCACAGCGCGGAGACCGACGCCAACGTCTTGATGCGTCAGCACCAGGGAAGGGAACACCTGGAGACACTGCGAAAGACCCGCCGGGTATTCCGGTACGTGCCGTTCACGATCGTGCAGGACGCCACCGCGGAGCCGGAGTACGCGACCCGGTGCGTCTCGGGGGACGAGTCCGAGTGCGGTGCCGAGTCGGGTGCGCGGAGCCACCCTGCGGACGTAGAGGAGTGGCAGCGCAAGCACACGCAGGACACCCGGCACACCCGCTACCGCCGGACGTTCGCGGACTATGCGGTGATGGAGCCCCCGGACGGGATCGCGGCCGGCCTACCGACCGGGCCCGACCTGGCGTTGGCCTCCAACAGGCGGCAGGGCCTTACCACGCCACAAGGAACCCCCCGAGACGGCGCGCACTTCCGGATGCGTGGCCATCAACCCCAGGAGGCATGACGACATGCACGACCGTCTCGCGGCTGTGCTGAACCGGGCCCTGTGTCCGCCGGCGCTGCTGTTTCTCTGCCTGCTCCTGCCCGCCACCGGCAGACGGCGCAAGGCCTCGGCAGCGCCGTTGACGGCGATTCGCATCAGCGAGGCCAAGGAAGGAACAGAGCGGCGTGCGCACCGAGTTGTCCAGGGTCCCATTCCACGCCGGTCCCCGTACAGCACCGACCTCGGACCTCTCGACGGTGCCTCCTCCCCCCTGTCACGCCCGTACCTGCCCGCTCTCGCGGAGCAAGCCCCGGCGGAAATGGCCGCAGTGGCGCCCCGCTCGACCCGGGTACGGCCGTACTGGACGGCCCGCGAGAGGGCGGCGCAGTTGCGACGGCGTACCGCCCTCATGTTGCGCGCGGACTTGCGTAGCAGCCTCGACACCCGAGACATCCACGCCGGTTTGGCAAGGGTGAGGTTCGGGTGACCGAGACGACGACCACCCACTGATGTGGGGCGGTATGTACGTGCCTGCCTCTCTGCCGTACCGGGCGCCGATCTTCAGCGATTCGTCGTCGTGGCAGGTCGGGCATGCTGGGGACCGCCAGGGCGCACGCGGTGCTACCAGTACCTGATCCCGCTGATCACCTGCTCTGCCGACGACGTGAATGACCACCAGCTAGGGCAAGGTGCGGACAAGGAGGAGGATCTGGTTGGGGCGGGAGCCGTTTGAGGAGGTGTCCAGAGCGGCCAGGCTTTGCCAGACCATGTACATGTCGCCGTTTCTGTCGTAGCCGCGCTGGCGCCAACGTGGCTGCTCCTCCAGGTCGATCATCGCGGCGATGAGGGCCGTGCGGGTGGCAGAGAGCGCTCGCGCGTCGCAGGGGATAGTTCGGTCGCGTATCTCCGCGAGCAGTTCCGTGGCGACCTCCACCAGCCACCGTGCTCCATGCGCCGGAAACCAGGCGACTGTTGACCGGAGGAAGTCGTAGTGAAGGCGTAGTGCGCGTGTCGGATCCTCTGGTGGCCGTGGAATGGAATGGCTTGCAGCCAGCCTTCCTTCAGTTGCTTGCGCCACCAAGAGGTCGTCCAGGACGGAGAGTTTGGGGGGCTCCGCGTCGTTGGCGGCGGATAGCGGCCAGTCGGACAACTGGTGGCTGAACAGGGAGTGGAAGGCCTTGACGGAGAGCGTCAACACCTGGGCGCGGGTGTCGCGGGTGAGGCTGAGAGCGAGGTCGAGGGCGAGAGTGAGATCGCGGACGAAAGGGTGGGGCAGGGAGATCGAGAGGGCGTCGTCAAGGGCGCGGACGAGGCCGGGGATGGGGGCGAAGACTTCGGTGGCGTCGAAGGCGAGGTCGAGGGTACGGATCAGGGCTTCGTCGAGGCCCTGGGCGTGTTCGAGGGCGCGGTCGAGGTCGAGGTCGTAGAAATGTCGGACCGCTCGGCTGAGGGTGGGAGCGATGCCGAGATTCCGGGCGAGGTTGTGAACGCGGTCGAGGCTGACGTTGGGATCGAGGATTTCGGTGGCTTGGGCGACGACGACCGAGCGGGCGTGTTCGAGGGCGCGGGCCAGAACGGGGTCGACATTGAGAGAGAGCTCTTGGACAGGAACGGTGTCGACGGCGCGAGTGAAGGCGTGGGCGAGGTCAAATGCTCGCAGGAAAGGGAGTGCGAGTTCGCGGTTGTCGGTGAAGGCCTCGGCACACAAACGGACGTGATCAATGGCGATCGCCATGGCCAAGATGAGAGGGAGTTTCAGTGCAGACAGGGCAGGGGCCCTGCGGAGCGCTGAAGCGTGTGTGAGCGCGGTGGTAAAAACCCTGATCCAGGCCTTCACTTGGGCGCGCTGTGGCTCCTGCGTGGCCATGAACCGCAAATAGCGGGTGATCTGTTCCCGGTCGGCGGCGACGATGGAACTGACCTGCTCGGCTGGGTAGATGTAGGGCCAGTCGACTCCCTGTGGCTGATGAAGGACCGTCTCGGTGCCGTCATGAGCCCAGATGGTGTGGCGGGTGAGGTCAGCGGGCAGGGCGGCGGGGTCACCGAGCTCCGCTGGGGTCGGCAGCCGGTAGGCCGTCTCGCTGTCTCCGGTGAGTGTGTTGATCCAGTCGACGAAGCGTTCGGCGTCACCGGCCTGCATGCCTACCGCCACGCCGCTGTCGCCCCCTGACGAGTCCAGGAGGACGGGATGATGACGGCCCGCCGCTTCCTCCTCGTTGACGAACGCCATGTACAGGGCATAAGGGACAGGCTGCGCGCACAACGCGGTCGTGTCGTCGATCCGGATGGTCTCGCGCAGGGCCCGCGTGGCCAGGATCCCGGCCACGAGGCGTGCGCGGGCAGCATCGCGAGGTTGGCCGGGGGCGGCCGGGGCGAGCAAGGCTTCCAGCTGGGCCCGAGTGTCTGGGTCGACGGTTCTTGCCTCGTCGGCACAGTCGAAGGCCAGGGCCAGGGCGGGGACCGTGCCGCTGTTGAGGCAGGCGGTGATGACGGGCGTGGCGTCGTTGCCGGCGGACCAGAGCAGGACCGTCTCGCGCCACCATGGGTCGTCGACGTTCGCCGTCAGTACGGTGGTGTCGGCGTGCGGGGCGCTGAGCTGGGCGGCGGCCAGGTACTCCTGCAGCGTGAGGTGGGCGAAGCCGTACACATCATGTTCGCGTTCGACCAGCAGGCCGCTCTTTCGGGCCTCCCCCAGGAACACCTCGGCGGACACCTGTCCCGGGACCTGCCGAAGGGCCAGCCGGATCGCCCTTGCGGCGTCACGCACCGGCCAGTCACGGACCCTGGCCTTCATCATGGCCAGGGCCAGGTGCTGGGCGACGTGTTGCTTGTGCGGGCCGGCAAGGCCCGTGGCGTCGGTCAGACCTCGGGCCTCGGCGCGGCGGTGGAGCAGTACGTCGCACATCTCGGCGTACAACCCGGCGCGACTGCCCGGCAGTTGTCCTCGATAGCGGTGCACGTTCGCCGTCATAGTCAATAGCAAAGGGTTCGCCGCCAGGTCGTACAGGGCTGGTTGTCTGCGCAGGCGGGCCAGGAGGTCCGTGGCGGTCCTGATAGCGGCGGCTCGTACCTCGTGACCGGTAGCCCCCCGGGCGCGGCTCTCCGTCGCGTACGACCACTGGCGCAGGAAGCGCTCGATCTGTTGCCAGGTGAAGCGGCGTACCTGGAGAACCTCCGCGCCCGGCAGGGGATTCGACTCGTAGCCGTGGGGCCGGGACGTCACCACATACGTGTTGTGCGGATGCCGCTGGATCTGACGAGCGACCCAGGCCACCACCCCGCCTCGTTCCACCGGGTCGGCGACCTCGTCCAGCCCGTCCAGCAGGACCACGCAGCCGCCGCGGTCGAGGCGGCGGGCCAGCCAGCGTGCCGAGACCTTGCCGTCCAGCCAACCTGCCGAGACCGCCACCGTTTCCAACGTCGGGGATTCGGTTGCCAGGAGGGCACTGGCGTGGTCACGGAGGTAAAGCAGTACTGGCAGGCGTCTCTTCCACGGGCGCCAGCGGCGTGCGCACAACTCCAGAGCCGTGTTGCGGGCCAGCGTCGTCTTGCCGGAGCCCGGACCGCCGATGACCACCAGGACCCGGGACGCATCCTCGCGTTCGGCATCCCGGAGCACCGATGCCAGGCTTCTGCGTTCTCCGCCGCCCACGGATCCGAGGTACGGCTCCCTGGCCGCCGCGTGCAATACCTGTGGTACGACGCTGACATCGACGTATACCTGACGCATCCGGAACACGAACTCGCTCTGTGTTGCGATGCCGACGGTCTCCATGTCCTGGACGCTCGCCCGCAGTTGCCGCAGATAAACCCGGCGACCGCCGTGTGCGGTACCGGTGTTCTCGCCCTCCGCGGGGGTAGAGGCGGTTCCTGACTCCGAGAAGACGAGGCTCAGTGCCGATACGCAGAGTGAGGCGTACAGCCAGGTCCAGCTGAGTCTGCCGTCGTTGAGGACCTGGTTCGTCGCCACGCCGACCGTGACCAACAGACCCGCCCCCGCCACGATGCGCAACGCACCGCGAACCCCCGCCATCCCGTACCCCCTGATTTCGTGTGTCGAACAGCCAGCCAAGCGTGTGAGAGCCCTTGCTGGAAGCACGGTTGACAGATTCGAGATCTTCCAGATCGGCCACTCAGCGCTCCTGACACGCACGGGCGACGGGCACGTACGGGTACAGCATGACGATCGATGCCGGCCGTCCAGCGCACGGCGGGACCAGCGCGTGCGCGCCAAGCGGCGGCGGGCCGGTCGAGGTGACCGGCCCGCCGCCGTCGCACTGCCGTTCATGACTGTTACCGCCGTACACCCCGCCGGAAGGCCGACCGCGCCCACAGGTACCCCGCCGCGCCCAGGCCGACGCACCAGGCCAGGGCGAGCCACGCGTCGTTGCCGATCTCCGTGCCGAGGAGCAGGCCGCGCAGGGTCTCGTTGATCGGGGTGAAGGGCTGGTACTCGGCGAACCAGCGCAGCGCCGTCGGCATCGAGTCGGGGGTGACGACCGCGCTGCCGAGGAAGGGCAGGAAGGTCAGCGGCGTCGGCGCGTTGCTCGCGGCCTCGACGGTCTTGGCGCGCAGGCCCATCGCGGCCGACAGCCAGCTGAGCCCGAAGGCGAGCAGCAGCATCAGCCCGAGCGCGGCGGCCCACTCGACGGGCGTCGCGTTCGGCCGGAAACCGACCGCCAGTGCGATACCGGTGATCAGCACCAGGATGATCAGTACCTGGACCATGTTGCCGAGCACATGCCCGGTGAGTACGGAGGACCGGGAGATGGACATCGTCCGGAAGCGGTTGACGATTCCCTCGGTCATGTCGCTGCACACGGACACCGCCACCGAGATGGTGCCCGAGGTGACCGCCATCAGGATGATTCCGGGGACCACGTAGTTGGTGTAGTCGCCCCGGCCGTCGGCGCCGATCCCGTCCCCGATCGCCCCGCCGAACACGTACACGAACAGCAGCAGCATCAGTACGGGCATCGCGACGATCCCGATGGTCATCGACGGATAGCGCCGCATGCGGGTGAGGTTGCGCCGCAGCATGGTCATCGAGTCCCGGAGGGCGTACGAGCGGACGGGGGCGGCGGCCTTGGCCCGAGGGCTCTGGGGGCGGGCCTGGTGCTGCGCGACGGTGCTCATGGCGAGGTTCTCCGTTTTCTGTACGCGGTTACGCGGTTACGTGGCTATGCGGTTACGTGGCTGTGCGGGCGCCGGTCAGGTGGTTCGGCTGCGTCAGGTGAGCGCGAGGAACACGTCGTCGAGGTCGGGTGTGTGCACGGTGAGGGCCTCGGCGTGGAGGCGGGAGGCGTCCAGCCGGTCGAGCACGGCACGCAGGCCGGGCAGCTCGCCGTCGCTGGGAATCCGCAGCGCGAGTTCGTCGGCCTCGCGGCTGCCCGTGCCGAACACCCGGGCGGCGGCGTCGAGTTGGTGCTCGTCGGCGAACCGGATCCGGATGTGGCCGCCCGGGACGCGGCGCTTCAGCTCCGCCGCCGTCCCCTCGGCGACGAGCCGCCCGCTGCTGAGCACGGCGATCCGGTCGGCGAGCTGGTCGGCCTCCTCCAGGTACTGCGTGGTGAGGAAGACCGTGACGCCCTCGTCGGTGACGAGGCCCCGGATGATCTCCCACATGGTGCGCCGGCTGCGCGGGTCGAGCCCGGTCGTCGGCTCGTCGAGGAAGATGATCCGCGGATCGCCGACCAGCGTCATCGCGAGGTCCAGCTTGCGCCGCATACCGCCGGAGAACGTGGCGGTCGGCCTGCGCGCGGCCTCGGTGAGGTCGAAGCGCTCGAGCAGCTCGGCCGCCCGCCTGCGCCCCTCTTTCCTCTCCAAGTGATGCAGGTCGGCCATGAGCAGCAGGTTCTCCTCGGCGTTCAGCAGCCCGTCGACGGCGGCGAACTGCCCGGTGACCCCGATGGCCCGCCGTACGTCGTCGGCCCGCGTCCCCAGGTCGTACCCGGCGACCAGCGCCTCGCCGCCGTCAGCGTCGATCAGCGTGGACAGGATCTGGACGGTGGTGGTCTTGCCGGCCCCGTTCGGCCCGAGCAGCGCGAACACCGACCCTTCGGCGATCTCCAGGTCGACCCCGTCGAGGACGACCTTCTCCCCGTACGACTTGCGCAGACCGGTTGCCGAGATGGCGGCCATGAGTCTCTCCTCTTCCCGTCGGCTGACTTTTACGCCGTGCAACTGCTTGGACTCGCACACCGTAAAAGAGAATTTGTACGGTGTGCAAGTGGGTCGTCGAAAAAAACTTTTACGGCGTGCAAGACGCAGCTGGTAGCCGTTGTACGGCGTGCAAGTGGCGGGCTAGGCTGCGGGCATGGCACGCGAGACCCTGACCCGAGAACAGATCGTGCGAGCCGCGATCGAACTGCTGGACGCCGAAGGCATCGAGGGCCTGAGCATGCGCAAGCTCGGCCAGCGGCTGGGCTCGGCGGCGACGGCCATGTACTGGCACGTCGGCAACAAGGAGAACCTCGTCGTCCTCGCGGCGGACGAGGCCTGGAGCGAGATCGCCGAGCCCGACCTGGCCGGGATCGGCTGGCGCGCGGCGGCCCGGCAACTGGTCCACGACACATACGCGCTCTCGCGCCGCCACCCGTGGCTGATCCCGGCAGTCGGCCAGTACTTCGTCTACGGCCACGGCATGGCACGCATGCAGGACCTGTCGTACGCCGTGTACGAGGCGGCCGGCTTCACCGGCTGGGACCTCGACTGGGCCGTCAACACTGCCTACACGTTCGTCTCGGGCGCGGCCCTGGACGACGCGACCACGGCGGCGATGGAACGGGCCCGGATCCGGCCGGGACGCGGAGCGGAGGGGGAGACGGAGGAGGACGTCGTCGCCTGGGCGACGGGCATCGCCTCGCAGTACCCGCGGCTGAGGGCCCGCCTGGAGGCGCAGGCCGGGGGTGATCCGGCGGCGCTGACCCGGGAGAAGTTCGAGTTCGGGGTGGAGGCGATCCTGGACGGCCTGGAGGCACGGCTCGGGCACCGGATGTCATGAACTTGATGTCATGAACTGACAGGATGACGCGCGAGCAGGAGCAACAAGAGCAACGAGAGCGGCAAGAGCCACAAGAGCAACGAGAGCGGCAAGAGCCACAAGAGCAAAGGGGGGAAGGGCGTGGAGATACTCGTCCTGGTCGGCATTCTCGTGCTGGTCGTCGGAGGGTGCGTCTGTGTCGTGTGGGCGTCGCGGGGCGGACCGCTCTGGGTGCGCGGGGTGGCCCGGCTGACGCTGGCGGCGGGCGAGGCGGTACGCAAGTCGTCCCGTTCCGGCGGCCGTTCGGACAGCCAGGACTCCTCGGGCGACGACTAGGCCGTCCCGGGTGTTTGCCGTTGGACATCCCGTGGGTTTCCCCGAAGATCGGGACGCTACGGTGGGGGTCCGGTCGAGTGAACCGGCGGGCGCCGTTACGCTTGGCTCCCGCGCGGACGCCCCGAGGGTCGTGGGACCCCGGTGAGCTGCGGAAACTATTCCCGCCCGACGTGTGACATTGCTGCACGTCCCCGTGGGCGGGTTCTGTGCTAGCGTGGTTTTCAGTTGCAGTTGTGGTTCCCAAAGATTTCCGGTGTGAATTCCGGCGGGGCAATCATTGCGGCGACGCGGGGTCCGCACGGTGCGGGCCCCCGAGCATGCCCCAAGGAGATTTGACATGGCCACCGGTACCGTGAAGTGGTTCAACGCGGAAAAGGGCTTCGGCTTCATCGAGCAGGACGGCGGCGGCGCCGACGTCTTCGCCCACTACTCGAACATCGCCACCCAGGGCTTCCGTGAGCTCCACGAGGGCCAGAAGGTGACGTTCGACGTCACGCAGGGCCAGAAGGGCCCGCAGGCGGAGAACATCCTCCCCGCCTGATCCGCGTGAACCTGGCGATCCACTAGTGGGTCGACAACACACGTGATTGTGGCCGGGGCCCGCACCTAGGGGTGTGGGCCCCGGCTCACGGTTTTTTCGGGACGGTTCAGTACCGGAGCGGTTCAGTACCGGACACCGGTCGCCGTCCCTGATTCTTGGGGTCACCCCCTCTTCGGGTCATCCCCTCTCACCGCTCGTTTCCTTCCGGCCCGTCCCCACGGCCTCCTTGTCCTGTGTGCCGCCTCTGTCGCGGCGGACGCTGAGCGCTGCCGTGCACTGTGTCGACGTGCCGCATTGAGGAAGGTTCTGCATGAACCGGTCGTTCACCGACCTGGGCCTGCCGCCCTCGCTGCTGGCCTCCCTCACCGCCGAGGGCATCACCGTCCCCTTCCCGATCCAGGCGGCCACGCTGCCGGACACCCTCGCGGGCCACGACGTCATGGGCCGCGGCCAGACCGGCTCGGGCAAGACCCTGGCCTTCGGCCTGGCCATGCTGGCCCGCATCGCCGGACAGCGCGCCGAAGCGGGACGCCCGCTGGCCCTGGTCCTCGTACCGACCCGTGAGCTCGCCCAGCAGGTCGTCGACGCGCTCACCCCGCACGCCCGCGCCATGAACCTGCGGATGACGACGATCGTCGGCGGGCTGCCCATCGCGCGGCAGGCCCGTGCGCTGGGCGCCGGCACCGAGGTCGTCATCGCGACGCCCGGCCGGCTCCGCGACCTCGTCGACCGCGGTGACTGCCGCCTCGACCGGGTCACCGTCACCGTCCTCGACGAAGCCGACCAGATGGTCGACATGGGCTTCCTGCCGCAGGTCACCTATCTGCTCGACCAGGTGCCGCGCCGGGGCCAGCGCATGCTGTTCTCCGCCACGCTCGACGCGGACGTCGGCCGGCTCGCCCGCCGCTATCTGCACCAGCCCCTGGTGCACGAGACCGACCCGCACGCCGGTGCCGTCACGACGATGGAGCACCACGTCCTCTACGTCGACGACGTCGACAAGAAGACGGTCGCCACCGAGATCGCCGCGCGCGACGGGCGCGTGCTCATGTTCATGGACACCCGGCGCAGCGTCGACCGTCTCACCAAGCACCTGCTGAAGAGCGGCGTCCGCGCGGCAGCCCTGCACGGCGGCCGTTCCCAGCCCCAACGCACGCGCACACTCGCCCAGTTCAAGACCGGCGAGGTCACCGTGCTGGTCGCCTCCGACGTCGCCGCCCGTGGCATCCACATCGACGACCTCGACCTGGTCGTCAACGTGGACCCGCCCGGCGGCGCCAAGGAGTACCTCCACCGCGGCGGCCGTACGGCACGTGCGGGGGCCTCCGGCAGTGTGGTCACGCTGGTGCTGCCCGAGCAGCGGCGCGAGATGCGCAGTCTGACCCGGGCAGCGGGCGTCGACCCGAACACGGCCAAGGTGTCCCCCGGGGCCGCCGAACTGACCCGAATCACCGGGGCGCGTACTCCGTCCGGCATACCGGTGGTCATCCCGGTGCCGGCGCCGACTCCGCCGGCCGCGACCAAGACCGAGGGTTCGCGGGGGCGGTCCAGGTCCTCGCGAGGGCGAGCCGGGTCGGGATCGGCATCGGGATCAGGAGCGGGATCGCGGTCAGGAGCGGGATCGCGGTCAGGGGCGGGGTCGCGGGCAGGATCGGGGTCCGCTTCCGGTTCCTCGTCCGCTTCCCGTTCTGGTTCCGCTTCCGGTTCCGGTTCCGGTTCTGGTTCCGGGGGTGGGGCGCGTTCCCGGCGGGGGGCCGTCGAAGGCGGTACGGCTGCCGCGCGTACGCCGGGTGGCGGGGGCAACGCCAAGAAGGCGTCCCGTCCGACCGGGGGTGGCGCCAAGCCGCCGCGGGTGTCGGGCGGCAATCCGTCCCCCCGTACGGAGCAGGACTCCGCCGGCGAGCCACGCGGCCGTCGGCGCCGGGCGCCCCGGAACAGGCGCCCGGGTTCCGACGCACGTCAAGCCGGCTGAGCCCCACTGCGGCTTCAGCCCCAGCGCCACTCGTCCCAGCGCCACTCGTCCCGGTTCCACCTCGGCCGGCCGGTTTCAGGCCGGCCGGTGTCCGACCCTTCTATGACCTGCGGAGGCACCATGCGTTGTGTGATCGCCCGATTCCCGTTCGACCTGATCATGAGCGAGGTCACGCACAAGATGGACGGGGTCGCCCCGGAGCCCATCACCAGTGCGGCGGTCGTTATCGGTGGCGTGGACTACCCCGTGAAGCAGGTGGGGGCGGTCATTACGCGTCTTGATCGGCGGGACTTCACCGAGAAGGAGATGATCGCTGCGCTTACTCGGTTGGGGTTCACTTGTCGGGCTGCGGCGGCTGTGGCTCCGGTGCGGCCGGCGGTTATTGATCCTTGGGCCGATATGCAGTAGCGATCCTCTGGGTGCGGTGTTGGGTGCGCGTGCGTTGTGGCTTGTCGCGCAGTTCCCCGCGCCCCTAAGAGGTCCTAACAGAAGTTGTTGATCATGTGACTGTCGGCGTGGTTCCTCGTTGGTCTTGCCGTGGGGAAAAGGGAGTCGCGGCCGTGGATCGTC